>CAYPYK010000075.1:0-12715 GCA_964414665.1 uncultured Intrasporangiaceae bacterium
CCGCCCTCTCCCCGGCCGACGTCACCGCCGACACCCTCGCCGGGGAGCCGATCACCGCCACCCTGACCGAGGCCCCGGGCAACGGCGCCGCGATCGGCGGGCTCAAGGTCGTCACGGAGTCGGCGTGGTTCGCGGCCCGCCCGTCGGGGACCGAGGACGTCTACAAGATCTACGCCGAGTCCTTCCGCGGCCACGAGCACCTCACCCAGGTGCAGGCCGAGGCCCGCGAGGTCGTCGGCGCGGCGCTCGGCGGCTGACCGAGCACCGCTCCCCGGCGACGCGTCAGAACAGGGCGCTCATCAGCGCGGTGCGGGCCCTGCGGACCCGGTCGTCGGCGTTGCCGACGACCGAGAAGAGCTCGATGAGGTGGGTCCTCGCCCGGTCGCGGTCCTCGTCGGCCGTGCCGCGCACGAGGTCGAGGAGCCGTCCGAAGGCGTCGTCGACGTGCCCCCCGAGCAGGTCGAGGTCGGCGACCTGGATGGCGGCGTCGACGTCGCGCGGGTCTGCCGCGGCAGCCTCCCGGGCCGCTGCGTGGTCCACGCCCTCGCAGCGCCGCATGAGGCGGACCTGGGCCAGGCCCAGGGCGGCGTCGGTGTCCTTGGGGTCCGCGGCCAGCGCCTGCTCGTATGCCGCGGCGGCCGCGGCGAGGTCGCCGCGCTCGATCGCGTCATAGGCCTCCTGGTGCAGCGGCGGGACCTCGTCCTCCTCCGACCCACCGGGCACCGGTCCGAGCTCGACCCGACCGGTGATGCCGTTCTGGACGGCGAGCTGGAGCATCTGGTCGAGCACCTCCCGGATCTCGGCCTCGGCAGCAAGACCCGGGAACAGGGGCACCGGCTGGCCCTGCAGGAGCGCGAAGGTCGCCGGGACCGCCGGCTGGCCGAACGCCTCGACGAGCACCGGCTGGAAGGCCTGCAGCAGGGCGGGGTTGGCGGCCAGGTCGGCGGCGACGACGAACACGCGCCCGTCGTAGCCGGCGGCCACCTCGGCGAGCGTCTGCACGAACTCGCCCGACTGCTGGTGTTGCGAGGACCACAGGACGAGGACCGCCGGGGCGGTGAGGCTCCGGGTGACGGCCTCCTGGAACGTGGCGTCGCTCGCCTGGACCAGCAGCCCCTCCGGTAGTGGGCGAGCCGGACCGCGCGGCGCGGGAGGTGCCCCCGCCCCGGCCGTCGCCGGGGTCGCGGTGGTCATGGCCGTGATCGAGGAGAGGTCGACGGCACCGCGGCCGCCAGGTGCTGAGGGCTGTTCTGTCATGAGCTCGATTCTTCCAAACGGTTGGGGAGGACGGACCTCAGCGGCCGGTGACCGACACGATCTGCTCGTCGGCGCCGACGCCGGTGGCGGTCCCGGCGACGGGGACGACGAGAACGACCGGCTCCAAGGAGAGGACCTTGATGCCCTTGACGACCTTCTTCTTGCCGCTGAGGGCGACATAGGCCGGCGGGAGCACGAGCTCCTTGGCGGTCTTGGCCAGGACGATCTGGTCGGTGCGGCGCAGCAGCCCGAAGACCACCGCTCCCCCGTCGACGAGCTGGAAGGCGACGGTGTCGTCGGTGACGACCGCCTGCCGCTGGGTGAGCGTGCCGAGCTTGCCGAGCGAGCTCGCCTGGGCCCGGGCGTTGGCTCGCAGCGTCACGGCGAACGCGTCCTTCGTCGCGACCGCCGTGGCCTTGGCGGCCTTGGGGTAGGCGAGCGCGCCGGCGTACTGCTTGAGGACGTCCGCCGCGGACGCGACCATGCCGGTGGCGCGGTCGGCCGGGACGAGGGCCGCCCCGTCGGCGAGCGCCCCGAGAGCCGGGATCTGGCTCCCGCCGTGCATGGTGACGGTGAGGGCCAGCTTGAACGGCGCGTCCGCGGCCGTGGAGACCAGCACGTGGAGGGACTGCCTCTTGGTGTCCTCGTCGAGGGTGGTCGCGAGGATGGCCCGGGGCCAGGTCTTCCCCTTCGAGACCGAGAGCACCTTGGGGGCCCCCTGCGTGGTGAGCGGGGCCGGGGTGGGCGAGCTGACGCTGTGGGTCGCCGTGGCCGCCTCCGCGACGGCCAGAGCCGCGCCGGTGAGCACCGCTTCCTGGTCGGTCTTCGCCGCGGCGCCCGTCCCGGCCTGCGCGGCGTGGGCGGCGTCGAGCACCCGGGCGGTGATCCGCTGGGCGCTGTCGAGGTCGAGCGAGGCGGCGGTTGTCGTCTCGCTCGGCGCGGCGTGCACCCCGACGACGGTGTCGGGAAGGCCACAGCCACCGAGGGCGAGTGCGACCGCGACCACCAGGGCCGCGCGGCCTGTGGTGCGGGGGGCCCTCACGCGGCCACCCCCAACCGGGTCGCGCCGCTCGACGAGGTCGTCCCCTCGTCGCGCACGGGGCGCGGCCACAGCAGCAGCGCCCCGCCCGCCAGCAGGGCGAGCCCGACCAGTGCCGTGACCACGGCCTGGACGAACCAGGCGCGGTGGACCCACGAGACGGTGACCGTCGCCAGGTCGCCGTTGTCGGTGAGGACGACCACGGTCTGCGGAGCGTCGGCCTGCGAGACCGCCATCGAGACCGCGGCGGGGCCAGTCTCCTGCCGGGTCCAGACGTCGGAGGCCGACGCCGCCGGGACGTCGAGGGCGCTCCCGCTGGTCGCCGTGAGGACCGTCCAGTCCTTGACCTCGACCCCGGTGGCGCTGGTGTGCGTGGCGTCGCCGAGGAGGGCGGTCGCGTCGGTCGGGGCCGCCAGCCCGATCCAGACCGTGGCCCCCTTGGCGGGCGTGGCGGTGACCCGCACCGGGCCGTCCACCCGGTTCAGCACGGACGGCCCCAGGACGAACGGGGTCCCGGTGCCCGGGTGGGTGGTGAACGTCGCCGTGCCGCTCCCGCCGAGGTGGGCAGCGAACCACGAACCGGCGCCGGTGAGCACCAGCCCGAGCAGGGCAAGGAGGACACCAACCACCTTCGAGGCGGTACGGGACATCGGCGTTCAGATCCTCACATCACGGGGCGGCGCGGGGTCCCCCGCGCGCCAGAAACAACCTCCACCATGACAAACCCCACTGCACGCGACCAAATCCGCCATCAGGAGCCCTGCCCCGGGTCGAAGTCGTCCGCACCCACCCGGACCGTCCGCAAGATCTCGAACAGGGCGGCGTGCTGGTCGGCGTCGAGCATAGCCAGCCCGAAGTCGATCGCCTCCAGCTCGGCGGTCACCGCCTCCATCGCCGCACGCCCCGACCCGGTGATGACCGCGAACGTGCCCCGCCGGTCCTGCGGGTTGGGGATGCGCTCGACGAACCCCGCCGCCGCGAGCCGCTGGATGGTGTTCGTGGCGCTCGTCGGGTGGACCATGAGCCGCTCGCCGATCCGCGACATCGACAGCCGTCCGTCGCGGCTGAACGCCAGCAGGACCAGGGCCTCGTAGCGGGCGAAGCTCAGCCCGTGCCGCCCGGCGATGGCGTCGTACTCGGCGAGCAGCAGCTGCTGGACCCGCATGATCGAGGTCGCGCTGGCCATCGAGACCGACCGGGACCGAGAGCCCCATCGGCGCCGCCACAGCTCGCCCGCGCGGGCGATCGGGTCGAACTGGAGGCGGACGGGCTTCGGCACAGGGAGCACGGTAGTGCAGAGGTGGGTTCAGGTGAGGCCGGCAACCACGGCGTCGGCCGCGGCATACGGGTCGAGGGCGCCGTCGACGACCTGCAGGGCCAGCGTACGCACGCCGGCTCCCTCCCCGAGCCCGCCCATCCGGGCGCGGAGCACGGCCACCGCCAGGGCCTCGATCTCACCGGCAGCCCGCCGCACCCGCCGCTCACGCAGCTCGCCGCTGCGCTCGAGCCAGGCGTGATGCGCGTCGAGGGCCTCGGCCACCTCGGCCACCCCCACGCCGGACGTGGCGACCGTCGCGAGCACGGGCGGGACCCACGAGCCCGCCGGTCGGGCACCCATCGCGACCATGGCGGTGAGGTCGCGAACCGTGTGCTGCGATCCGTGCCGATCGGCCTTGTTGACGACGAACAGGTCCCCCACCTCGAGGATTCCGGCCTTGGCCGCCTGGATGCCGTCGCCCATGCCCGGCGCCAACAGCACCACCGTCGTGTCGGCGAGCCCGGCCACCTCGACCTCGGACTGTCCGACGCCGACCGTCTCGACGACGACGACATCGCAGCCGGCGCCGTCGAGCACCCGCAGCGCCTGAGGCGTGGCCCAGGCCAGGCCCCCGAGGTGGCCCCGGGAGGCCATCGAGCGGATGAACACCTCGGGGTCGGTCGAGTGCTCCTGCATCCGAACCCGGTCGCCGAGCAGCGCACCGCCGGAGAACGGTGAGGAGGGGTCGACGGCGAGCACCCCGACCCGGTGCCCGGCCGCACGCAGGGCGGCGACGAGCGCACTGGTCGACGTCGACTTGCCGACGCCGGGGGCGCCGGTGAGCCCGACGACGTGCGCCCGCCCCGTCTGGGGGGCGAGCGCCGCCATCACCTCGCGCAGCGCGGGGTGCTCGTCCTCGACGAGCGAGATCAGCCGGGCGACGGCGCGCGCGCTCCCCGCCCGGGCCTCGCGGACCAGGGTGGGGACGTCGACGCTGGGCGCACCGCCGATCGGCTCGGCCACTCGTCCGCCGGTATGCCGCAGGGCGGGTCAGGCGCCCGCGGGGACCTTGACGATGAGGGCGTCGCCCTGACCGCCGCCGCCGCACAGGGCAGCCGCGCCGACCCCGCCGCCGCGACGCTTGAGCTCGTAGGCGAGGGCCAGGACGATCCGGGCCCCCGACATGCCGAGCGGGTGACCCATGGCGATGGCGCCGCCGTTGGGGTTGACCTTGTCGGGGTCCAGACCGAGCTCCTTGGTGGAGGTCAGGCCCACGGCCGCGAAGGCCTCGTTGATCTCGACGACGTCGAGGTCGGCGGGGGTGATCCCCTCCTTGGCGCAGGCGGCCTTGATCGCCTCGGCGGGCTGGGACTGCAGGGTCGAGTCGGGGCCCGCGACGACACCGTGGGCGCCGATCTCGGCGAGCCAGGTGAGGCCGAGCTCCTCGGCCTTGGTCTTCTTCATGACGACCACGGCGCAGCCCCCGTCGGAGATCTGCGAGGCCGAGCCGGCCGTGATGGTGCCGTTCCTGTCGAACGCCGGCCGCAGCCGGGACAACGACTCGGCGGTGGTGTCGCCGCGCACGCCCTCGTCGTACTTGAACTCGACCGGATCGCCCTTGCGCTGCGGGACCTGCACGGCGACGACCTCGTCGTCGAACACGCCATCCTTCCACGCACGGGCGGCGAGCTGGTGGCTCCGCGCGGAGAAGGCGTCCTGCTCCTCGCGCGTGACCGCCTTGTCGGCGCTGTTCGCCGACTCGGTGAGGGCTCCCATGGCCTGGTCGGTGAGGATGTCGTGCAGGCCGTCGAACGCCATGTGGTCGTGCAGGGTGACGTTGCCGTACTTGAAGCCGTCGCGGCTCTTCTCGAGCAGGTGAGGGGCGTTGGTCATGGACTCCTGGCCCCCGGCCACGACGATCTCGAACTCGCCCAACCGGATGAGCTGGTCGGCGAGCGCGATCGCGTCGATCCCCGAGAGGCACACCTTGTTGAGGGTGAACGCCGGCACGCTGAGCGGTATCCCGCCCTTGTAGGCCGCCTGGCGGGCCGGCACCTGGCCCGCGCCGGCGGTGAGCACCTGGCCCATGATGACGTAGTCGACGTCAGCGCCGGCGACACCGGCCTTGTCGAGGGCCGCTGCGATGGCCAGGCCCCCGAGGTCGGACCCGGAGAAGCCCTTGAGCGAGCCGCTCATCCGACCCATCGGGGTCCGGGCCCCGGCGACGATGACAGTGGGATCCGTGGTCATGTGAAAGCCTCCAACGTCGTTGTCCAGTGGTTCGCGGGGGGGTGAGGAACCCGCCTCGCACTCTACTTTGGCCGCCCGTGGGCCGCCCACGCCAGGGCGGGGTGGGACTTCCCACAGCGGCCGGATACGGCACCTCGCCGCGGAGAGAGACCGAGGCGACGGTGGCCGACACCACCGGCAAGCTCGCAGCCCATGGTGACAGACCGCTCAGGGTGCGCCCAGGCCCCACCCAGGTCGGCGGCCATAGGCTGGAGCCATGACCGACGAGATCACCTCCCTGTTCACGGCGATCGACCACGTGGGAGTGGCCGTCACGGACCTCGACGCCGCGATCGCGTTCTACCGCGACACCTACGGGATGACGCTCGCCCACCAGGAGACCAACGAGGAGCAGGGCGTCCGCGAGGCGATGATGGCCGTCGGGGACTCCGGGTCGCACATCCAGCTGCTCGCCCCACTCACCCCCGAGTCGACGATCGCCAAGTTCCTCGAGCGGTCCGGTCCGGGCATCCAGCAGATGGCCTACCGGGTCACCGACCTCGACACGGTGAGTGCCATCTTGCGCGAGCGGGGCATGCGTCTGCTCTTCCCCGAACCCAGGCGCGGAACGAGCGAGAGCCGGGTCAACTTCATCCACCCCAAGGACGCCGGCGGCATCCTCGTCGAGCTCGTCGAGCCCGCCGCGGCGCACTGACCGGGTCGCCCGGCCACCCCGTCCGCCGGTGACACCGACGCCCTGGGCCCCGACGGGGCGACGCCGGCGCGATATCGCGCTGGTCGCGCCGTTGGTCGCCGTGTCGGGCGTCCTCTACGCCTGGCAGCCGTCGACGCTGGGCTGGATGAACCAGTACTACGCGGCGGTGGCCCAGTCAGGGGCGCTCAGCTGGCGTGCCCTGTTCTACGGCAGCCCCGACCCGACGGCCCTCACCGCCACGGACAAGCCCCCTCTCGCGTTCTGGCCGATGGCCATCTCGGTGCGGCTGCTCGGCCTCCACCCGTGGAGCGTCGCGCTCCCGCAGGTGCTCGAGACCCTGGCGACGGTGGTCCTGATCTATCTCACCGTCCACATGCTGGCGGGCCGGCTCGCCGCTCTGGTGGCCGCCGCGGTGTTCGCGACCACGCCGGTCGTCGTCGTCCTCGCCCGCTTCGACGACCCCGACACGCTGCTGACCCTGCTCCTCACGGCCGCGGCATACCTCACGGTTCGAGCCGGCCGGTCCGGGCAGCGCCGCTGGCTGGTGGCTCTCGGCCTCGTCCTGGGGCTGGCCTTCCTCACCAAGTGGCTCATCGCCTTCGTGGTCGTCCCCGCACTCGCCGCCACGCTCCTGCGCCCCGCCGTCCGGTCCGGGGTCGGCCGCGCCGGCTGGAGCGGCAGGGGGTCGAGGTGGCGGACGACGGTGCTCGTGGGCGGCGTCACCGCAGCGGTCGGCCTCAGCTGGGTGGCGGCCGTGTTGGCGACCCCCCGGGCCCTGCGCCCCTTCCCGGACTCCCCCACCGGCAGCATCCTCTCGCTCGTGCTCGGCCAGAACGGCTTCGGCCGGCTCCTGTCGGCCGGCGCCGGGGGCCCCTCGTCCGTCAACGGCGCGCCGGGGCCGTGGCGCCTGTTGACCGCGCCCTTCGCCGGGCAGATCGGCTGGCTCGTGCCCGCGGCGGCGCTCGCCCTGCTCGTGGCCGTGGCGCGCGCGGCGTCCGTTCGGGGCCGCCGGCCCGTGAGCGACGGGTACGTGCTCTTCGGCGGTTGGCTGGTCCTCGCGAGCCTGCTGTTCAGCGCCATGGGCGGCTCGATGCATCCCTACTACACCGATCTGCTGGCCCCCGCCGGGGCTGCTCTGGTCGGGCTGGGGGCGGCCGACCTGCGCGAGCTGCGACTCGGCGGGCGGGGGGCCTGGTCGGCGAGGCTGGGGGTGCTGGTCGCCCTGCTCCTGCTCGGCGGGTTCGCCGACCGCGTCCTGGGGCCCTACCCCTCGCTGCAGGCCTGGCGGCTTCCGGTGCTGGCCGGGGTCGTCCTGGCCACCGCGCTCCTCGTGCTGGGCTGGCTCCTCCCGGCCCAGGTCCGGTGGCGCGGCGCCGTCACCTGGCTCGCAGGGGCGGCCGCAGGCACGGCACTGCTCGTCGGGCCGGTCACGTTCGCGGCCTCGACGCTCTCCCATCAGGTCCTCGGCGCCGACCCTCTCGCCGGCCCCGTCGAGACGGGGAGCGGACACTCCCCCTACGACCCCGGCCTGCTGTCCTACCTCCGGCGCCACGATGTCATGGCGGCGCACTGGGCGGCGGCCGTCGTCACGTCCACCCCTGCCAGCGAGCTGCAGCTCCAGCTCGGACGGCCGGTGCTGGCCTTCGGCGGCTTCACCGGGCACGCGGGGTTCCCCTCGCTGCCCCAGGTGCGGCGGTGGGTGTCGGCCGGACAGCTGCGCTACGTCGTGCTGGCCGGGCCGTACACCGGGTCGACGGGCGCCACCCCGCCCGGACTCGTGGGGACTCCCACCGCCCAGGTCATGGGGTGGGCCCTCCAACACGGCTGCCGTGTCTCGGTACCCGGCGCGAGGTATGCCGTGCTCGACCTCGCACCCCCTGCTCCGTGCCCCTCGGACGGCGCCGCCACCGCATCCGCCGCGGGCCGGTGAGGGAGGTCACCGCAACGACCAGGACCCGGGATCGCCGTCCGAGCGTGGTCAGGCTAGGTTGGCCTCAGCCCACGGGCGCACCACCCCGCCTGAACCCGGGTCCAGAATCGGCCGAGGAGGCAGACCATGGAGCACATTCGCGAGGCCATCCTGTCCGGTGACCGGACCCAGGAGACGTATGCCGCGCTGGCGATCCCCGAGTCCTACCGCGCCACGACGGTCCACAAGGACGAGGCCGAGATGTTCGCCGACGTCCCGTCGCGGGACAAGGACCCACGACGCTCGCTCCACATCGACGAGGTCCCGGTGCCCGACCTGGCGCCCGGCGAGGCTCTCGTCGCCGTCATGGCGAGCGCGATCAACTACAACACCGTGTGGAGCTCGATCTTCGAGCCGATCTCGACCTTCTCCTTCCTCGAGCGCTACGCCCGGCTCTCGCCCTACGCCAAGCGCCACGACCTGCCGTACCACATCGTCGGGTCCGACCTCTCGGGTGTGGTGCTGCGCACCGGCCCCGGCGTCCACCTGTGGAAGCCCGGCCAGGAGGTCGTCGCCCACTGCCTCTCGGTCGAGCTGGAGAACCACGACGGCCACAACGACACGATGCTCGACCCCGAACAGCGGATCTGGGGCTTCGAGACCAACTTCGGCGGCCTGGCCGAGCTCGCCATCGTCAAGGCCAACCAGCTGATGCCCAAGCCCGAGCACCTGACCTGGGAGGAGGCTGCGTCCCCCGGTCTGGTCAACTCCACGGCATACCGCCAGCTCATCTCCAAGAACGGCGCGGGCATGAAGCTCGGCGACCGGGTCCTCATCTGGGGCGCCTCGGGTGGCCTCGGTTCGTACGCCACCCAGATGTGCCTGGCGGGCGGCGGCACCCCCGTCTGCGTCGTCTCCAGCCCCGAGAAGGCCGAGATCTGCCGCGCGATGGGTGCCGATCTCGTCATCGACCGCAACGCCGGCGGCTACCGGTTCTGGAAGGACGAGCACACCCAGGACCAGAAGGAGTGGCGCCGCTTCGGCGCCGACATCCGCGAGCTGACCGGCGGGTCGGACGTCGACATCGTCTTCGAGCACCCCGGCCGCGAGACCTTCGGCGCGAGCGTGTTCGTCACCCGCAAGGGCGGCACCATCGTCACCTGCGCCTCGACGAGCGGGTACCTGCACGAGTACGACAACCGCTACCTGTGGATGAACCTCAAGCGGATCATCGGCTCGCACTTCGCCAACTACCGGGAGGCGTGGGAGGCCAACTCGCTCATCCGCCGTGGGCTGACCCACCCGACACTGTCCAAGACCTACGCTCTGGCCGACGTCGGGCAGGCCGCGCTGGAGGTGCATCGCAACATGCACCAGGGCAAGGTCGGTGTCCTCGCCCTGGCGCCGGAGGAGGGCCTGGGCGTGACCGACCCCGAGAAGCGGTCCCGCTTCGACGGCGAGATCAACCGCTTCCGCAACGCCTGACGGGTGGGTCGGCTCCCGGCCGCATGTCGTCGGCTCCTGCGGGCCCGGGCGCCTCGCGCGCCGCTAGGGTGCCTTCCGTGAGGCTGTCCACCCCACTTGGCACGATGAACCGCTGGGCCGACTACCGGCGCCGCCAGCGCGAGCTGATGCACGCGGCCGCCGCTGGGCACCACGAGAGGGACGCACCCGTCGTGGACGACCTCTCCGCGTACGGGCCGGCAGGGGTGCCGCTCAACCGTCACTCGCCCTTCTACCTCGGGTTCTTCGGCGCGCTGGGCGCCCTCATCGCGATCGCCCTGTGGCACGCGGTGGGCCAGCTGGCGACGGTGCTCACCCTGCTGCTGGTCTCGCTCTTCCTCACCCTGGCGCTCAACCCCATCGTCGAGTCCCTCACCCGGCGTGGGGTCCGCCGATCGCTGGCCGTCGCGACCGTCTACCTCGGGCTCATCGCAGTGTTCGTGGTCGTGGGCTTCGTCGTCATCCCGCCCGTCGTCAGCCAGGGCACCGCGCTCGCCCAGCAGGCCCCGAGCTATCTTCAGCACCTCCTGGACACACCCTGGGTACGCGACCTCGACAAGCACTACCACGTCGTCGCCAAGGCGCAGGCCCAGCTCACCGACGCCGTGAGCAACCAGAGCTTCGTCAGCGGGGTCCTCGGCGGCATCCTCGGCGCCGGGCTGATCGTCCTCAACGGCCTCTTCCAGTCCTTCACCGTCCTCGTGCTCACGCTGTACTTCCTGGCCTCCCTCCCACGGATGAAACAGGCGGCGTATGCCGTCATCCCGGCAAGCCGGCGCAACCGGGTCGTGTCGCTGTCGGAGGAGATCATGCGGCGCACGGGGTCGTACGCCATCGGCCAGGTGAGCGTGGCCGCGGTGAACGCGACCTTCTCGTGGGTGATGATGACGATCGTCGGCATCCCCTATCCGGCCGTGCTCGCCATCGCGGTCGGCTTCCTGGGGCTGGTCCCCATGGTCGGAGCCGGCCTGGGCGCCGTCGTCGTGTCGGTGTTCGCCTTCTTCGACCAGCCGAGCAAGGCGGTCATCGCGATCATCTACTACATCGTCTACACCCAGGTCGAGAACTACCTCGTCATGCCGCGGGTGATGACCAGGACCATCTCGGTGCCCGGGGCGGTCACCGTCGTCGCGGCGCTCACCGGCGGCACGCTCCTGGGCATGCTGGGCGCGCTCATCGCCCTACCCGTCGCCGCCGGGCTGCTGCTCATCTACGACGAGGTGCTCATCCCGCGCCAGTCGCATCAGTAGCAGGCTGGGGCTCGATGGCCACCCGTGCGTGCCCATGCCCGTACCAGGGTGAGGGCTCGTGCTCCATCGGGCCGTCCCACGTCGCCGGCAGCGGGCCACGGCCCGGCGCCACCAGCGCGACGATCTCGTCGAGGACCCGCCGGACGTTGGGCTCGCCCACCCACAGGTGCTTGGCCCCCTCGACGCCGACGACCTCGGCCGCAGGCACGGTGGCGAACCGCTCTCGCGCCTCGTCGGGGCGCAGGTAGTCGTCGTGCTCGGGCACGAGAGCGAGTACCGGCTTGCCGGAGGCCGCCCAGGCGGCGAGGTGCTCGGGCGCGCTGTAGCGCAGCGGGGGGCTGAGCAGGACCGCACCCTCGACACCGGGGTCGAGCCCGTGCATGAGGGCCAGGTCGGTCCCGAAGGACCAGCCGACCAGCCATCGGTGCGGCAGGGTCGGGTGCTCGTGGAACTCGGCGTACTCGATGGCCGCCGCGACGTCGAAGCGCTCCGAGTCGGCCCCGTCGAACTCCCCTTGCGAGGTGCCACGCGGCGAGCTCGTCCCCCGGGTGTTGAAGCGCAGCACCGCGATGTCGGCGAGCGCCGGCAGCCGGTAGGACGCCTTCTTGAGCACGTGGCTGTCCATGAACCCGCCATGGGTGGGCAGCGGGTGCAGGGTGACCAGGGTGGCCACCGGGTCGTGCTCGAGCGGGAGGGCCAGCTCGCCGACGAGGACGAGGCCGTCGGCGGTGTGCAGCTCGATGTCGTCGCGCCGCGCGGGCAGGATCGACCCCGCCCGGATCTCATGGTCGCGGCGGCTCATCGGGTCGGCCCGATCGGATGGCGGCGTTCGCGGGCGGCCCAGCACCCGCTGTGCCAGTGCCGCCGGTCGCCGACCCCGCCCGCGCCATCAGCGGGCCAGGCCACGACGTGCGGGGTCCCCGGGGCGATGTCCTGCTCGCAGCCCGGGCACCGGTAGGCCCGCTGCGAGCTGTCGCCGGACAGCCGCCGCACACTCCACAGCCGGCCGGCATACGACTGCTGCGACGTCACGCCGCCGGACAGCCGGCCGAGGTCGAGGGGCGCGTCGTCGCGACGGCGGCGGTTGGAGCGGGCCATGACAGGCATCTTCTCAAAGGGTCCTGTCCGGGGCGCTGACGGGGCGAGCGCGCCGCCCCTGTGGGCGCGCTCGCCCCGTCGTCCTGGACCCGTCCCTGCACGCGTCCACCCTCAAAGACGCGGCGGAGCGGCAGAAGGTTGCCCCTGGGACGGACTTTTCTCAGGCGGTGACCCGGGCGCTCGTCGGGTCGTACATCGGGCGCAACGACACGGTCGCGGCATACCTGGTCCCGGCCACGTCGACCTCCCACGAGCCCGCCGCCAGCCAGCTCGCCGTCACCGGCTCGCTGCCCTCGACCATCGCCAGCCCGACGGCGCCGCCGAGGGTCCAGCCGTAGGAGGCCGAGCGCACGTCGCCGACGGCGACGCCGTCGCGGTAGACGATCTCGGCGTGGTACATGAGCGGCTCCGGGTCGCTGAGCAGCACCTGGACGAGTCGCCGATGCGGGGGGCCCTG
>CAYPYK010000076.1:0-12671 GCA_964414665.1 uncultured Intrasporangiaceae bacterium
AGCCCGGCACCTGAGCATCGCCGACGGTGGGCGGCGATACCGCCCGCCGGCGGCCCGGCACAGCGCCGTCCGCGCAGGGCAGACTGATCCAATGCGTCGACGCTGGACCAACGAGTTCGAGGACTTCGTCGCCGCCCGGTGGCCGGACCTGGCCCGGACGGCCTACCTCGTCTGCGGCGACGTTGCGGTGGCCCGGGACGTGACCGCGGCCGCCCTCGCCGACCTCGGCGCCAACTGGCGTCGGGCCGCCGACGAGGGGACCCCCGGCGCGCTCGCGCACAGCGCGGTGCTGCGCCACCTCGAGCGGCTCGAGACCGGCCGGGGGGGCTGGGGGGGCTGGGCGCCGGTCGACGGCCGGCCTGCCACACCGGGCGACCTCACCGGCCCGCAGCCGCCCACCGCCGGTCCGGGTCGGGACGGCTCGGCTGAACGCCGCGCCCGCGTGCTCGCCGACCTCCTCGATGCATATGCCGCGCTGCCGGTCCAGGCACGCTCGGTCGTGGCGCTCGAGCACGTCGAGGGACTGCGGGCCGAGGAGGCGGCCTACACCCTGGGCCGGCCGGTCGACGAGGTCCTCTCGGCGGCCGAGCAGGCCCGCACGGACCTCGCCGCAGCCGACGGGGCCGCCCGCACACGGCACGGGCTGCCGCCCGACCCGGGCGCCCTCGCCGAGGACCTGGCCGACGCGCTCCAGGACCGAGCACAGGGGGCGGACCTCACCGGCGACCCGCTCGCTCTGGTGACCGCTCGGCGCCGGGCCCGGCGCCGGCATACGGCGCGGGTGGCGCTGGGCGCGGCCGGCGCCGGGGCCCTGGTGGTAGGCGGCCTCGGTGTGCTCACGGCGACGGACAGCGGCCCCCCTGCGACGAGCCGGCCGTCGGTGGCCGCGAGCACCACAGTGTGGGTCGACGCGTCGCGCTGGCCGGCTCGCGGCGCGCTGGCGGCCGACGTCGAGGTCCGCCGGGTTGTCGCCCGCGACTGGGGGGTCACCACCCGGCTGCTCTACGCCGGCGTGTTCGACGGCAGCCGCATCGTCGTCGGCTGGCAGCCCTCGCAGGGCACCGACCACAGCCAGATCACGGTCCTCGCGAGCCCGGCCGGCCAGCCGCTGACCGACGTCGTCTCACGGTCCTTCGACACCCAAGACACCCCGCAGGCCGTCACCGTCCTCGGCGTACCCACCGGGACCTCGGTGCCGCTGCTCGTCCTCGCCCGGCCGGGCGTGGCCCGGGTCGAGACCTCGACGCGGGTGTCATACGACGCCTCCGGCCAGGTGGTCCACCACTGGGCCGGCTCCCCGCTGCAGGACGGCGTCGGCGAGCTCAGCCTCCCCGTCGCCGTTGTGCCCGGGCAGCCGCTCCTGCCGTCGCTGCGGGTGCGGCTCGAGGGCTACGACGGACCGGCCACCAACCAGGACGTCCCCGACCTGCAGATCACGGTTCCCGACTGCCCGGGGTGCACCCGGGCCGCCTGGGCGGCCGCGACCACGGCCGAGACGGTCTCCCGCATCTCGGCCGCGACCGGGGTGGAGGAGGCCGCCATCGCCATCTCGACCCTCGCGCTCGGCACGGTGCGCCGGCTGGAGCTGCCGGCCCCGGCCGCGGCCGAACCCGTGCTCGGGGAGGGCGACCTGGCCTGCACGCTGTACCGGCTCCCGGACGGCACCACCCTCACCTCGTCGGCCCTGCGGATCCGCTCGGGGGCGACCGTCACCGCGCGGGGGTCCCTCGACCTCGTCCCCCGCAGCGGGGCGGCACGACGCCCGTGCCTGCAGATCGTCTCGATCGACATCCAGGGAGTCGTCCACTACGTCTTCGCTGCGCCGCATGCCGCGGCCGCCCAGCTGGCCCCGGCCTCGACGACGTCTCGTCCGCCCGGGACGGTGGCCACGCTCACCGACCAGGTCGGCGTGCTGGCCTCGGCCCCCAACGTCGTCCCGCAGCAGGAGGTGCTCCACACGCTGGACGCCGCCCACAAGGTCATCGAGACCTTCCCGTTCCTCGACCTCGTCAAGTGGCACGACCCGTTCGAGGTGCGGCCCCCCACCGGGCTCGACGGGGCCGGTCCGCCCTCGGGCGCCTAGGGCACACTGACGGCGTGGGCGACCTCAGCGACAGCGAGTTCGGCCGGTTCGCGACCGCCCGATGGCCCGACCTCGTGCGCACGGCATACCTCGTCTCCGGCGACGAGGGGACCGCGGTGCGCCTGAGCGTCGCCGCGTTGGCCGGGCTGTCCCGTCGATGGACGCAGGTCGCCGACGACGGCTCGCCGACCGCCGCCGCGCGCTCCGACCTCGTCGCCCGGCTGCTGCAGGACGACGCGGCCTCGGACGGACAACCCACCGCAGACCTGGGTGCCCGGCTGCGCCGCGGCCTCGGCGGGTCGGCCCGTGGTGGCCGCGGCGGGCTCGTCGCCCCCCTGACCGCCCGCCCCGCGCCCGCCAGCCCCTGGGCCGCCGCCGAGCCGGACCCCGCACCCGGCCCGGTCGGAACCGCGCCTGGAGCCGACCCATGGACCTCGACGACCGCGGCGCTGTGGGACGCGTTCCGGCGCGCACCGACCCTGGCCCGGGTCGTCCACGCCCTCGGGGTCGTCGAGGGCCTGGACGCCGACGAGGCCGGGCGAGCCGCCGAGCGTCCGCCCGCCGCGGTCTCCGCCGCCATGGCCGCCGCCGACGACCAGCTCAGCCGGGCCCATGCCGCCGAGCGACGCAGAGTCGGGCTCGAGCCGGCCGAGCGCGCGGTCCGCCCAGAGCTCCACGAGGCCCTGCAGCACCGCCTGACCCGGCTGAGCCCGCCTGCGGACCCTCTCCCCCTCGTGCGCGCGCACCGCCGGGCACGGCGCCGGCGCGGTCAGCTCGTCGGGGCCGCCGTCGCCGCCGTGTGTGCCACGGTGGTCGCCGTCACGGGCGCCACCGCCCTCTCCGGGCGGGCGGGGCCGAGCACGCCGACCAGCACCGTCGCCGCCGACGCCTGGACGAGCATCGCGACCTGGCCGGCCCGCGGCGAGCTCACCCACGACGAGGGCATCGAGCGGGTCGTGGACCGGGTGTGGGGCTACGGAGCGCGGATCGTGTATGCCGGCGACGTCGGCTCCTCCCGCTTCGTCGTCGCCTGGGTCCCCGCGAACGGGGGCCCGGCTGACGGGGTCGACGGCGGCCCCGGGGTCGACCCCTCCATGCCCGCGCTGGGCATCATGACCGGGCCGGCGCACGTCGCCCTCGATGGGAGCACCACCCGGACGGCCGGCGACTCGGGGGTCACCCCAGCCGTGACCGTGCGGGCCAGCGGCCGTCCCGGGAGCACGGACCTGCTCGTCCTTGCCCAGCCCACCCTCACCCAGGCTCGGCTCTCGGCCCACGTGACCTTCGCGGCCGACGGCCGTGCCGACCGCAGCTGGCGGACCCTGGACCTGGTCGATGGGGTGGGCCGGACCTCGCTCCCCGGCGACCGGCTCGTGGCGCTGCGGGTCTCCGTCGGTCGGTTCGACGGACCGCCGCTGGGCAGCATCTGGGACGCCGACGCGCCCCTGAACGCCCGGTGCTCGCCGTGCTCGACGGCGCAGTGGGCCGGCAACGTCGCCTCGGGAGCGCGAGCCCGGCTCGCCCAGGCGACCGGCATACCCGTCGACGAGATCGGCCAGAAGGTCCTCTTCGACGGCACGATCGGCGGCAGGGCGTCCAGGCAGCATCCGTTGAGCCGCGCCGGCCGGCAGCTCAGGGCCGACGCGACCGTGATCCGCTACGACCTTCCGGGCGGGGCCCAGCTGAAGGTCAGCGCCGCACGATTCGCCGGGAGCGACTCCCACAGGGACGAGGTCTACGACCTCTTCGTCCCGATGAACGGGGCCCCGGGTCGGCAGCCCCTTGTGGCCATGGCCCCGGACCCAGCCGGGGACACCTCGCGCCATGTGGGCGTCGTCGTGCCCGGTGCCGCGCGTCTGCAGATCCGCTGCGTCTTCCCCGAGGTCCCGCCCGGACCGGTCACCTCGACCCCGTCCGGGGCGGCCCTGCTGACCCTTCCGGACCCGAACGTCGACCCCCAGGCCTACCAGGTCACGGCCTGGGACTCCCACGGGCACCCGATGGGCACGTGGGACCTGTTCCTTCAGAACGTCTTCGACCCTATGGACATGTGGAGCTGACCCATTTTCGGCCTCACCGCCGGGCGGGCGCCCCGGGTCAGCGGCCCTGGTTGGCCACGGCCGCCGCAGCCTCGGCAGCCGCCTCAGGATCGAGGTAGCGGCCCGGTGCCGTCGGGGTGAAGTCCTCACCCAGCTCGTAGACCAGGGGCATGCCGGTCGGGATGTTGAGCCCGGCGATGTCGTCGTCGCTGATCCGGTCGAGATGCTTGACCAGCGCGCGCAGGCTGTTGCCGTGGGCCGTGACCAGGACGGTCTGGCCGGCCAGGAGGTCGTCCTGGATCGGCCCCTCCCAGTAGGGCATCATCCGGGCGATGACATCCTTGAGGCACTCGGTCCGCGGCACCTCGGCGCCGGCGTAGCGGGGGTCGCCGGTCTGGTCGAACTCGCTGCCGACATCGATGGGCGGCGGCGGGGTGTCGAAGCTGCGCCGCCACAGCATGAACTGCTCCTCGCCGTACTTGTCGCGCGTCTGCGCCTTGTCCAGGCCCTGCAGCGCGCCGTAGTGCCGCTCGTTGAGACGCCAGTGACGGCGAACTGGGATCCAGTGCCGGTCGGCGGCGTCGAGGGCGAGGTTGGCGGTGGTGATCGCGCGGCGCAGCACCGAGGTGTGCAGGACGTCGGGGAGGACCCCGGCCTCCTGGAGCAGCTCGCCACCGTGGACCGCCTCGGCCCGGCCCTTATCGGACAGGTCGACGTCGACCCAGCCGGTGAACAGGTTCTTCTTGTTCCAGTCGGACTCGCCGTGGCGCAGCAGGATGAGCGTGTATGCCGTCATGTCGCCCAGCCTAGTAGCGCGCCACCACCGGTTCACGGCCCGGCTGGGAGGCGGAGGTCACTCCGGACCGGGGTCGCCCTCGCGCTCGAGGATGGCGCGGAAGGCCTCGAGGTTGCGCAGGCTCTCGCCGCGGCTCACCCGCCAGTCCCACTCCTTGCGCATCGAGCTCACGAACCCGATGACGAGGAGCTCGTTGAAGGGCTCGTCGGCCGCGTCGAGCACCGCCCCGAACAGCCGGTCGAGCGAGGCCAGGTCGACCCCGGCCGCCGGCACCCGGGCGGTGAGGTAGACGTCGCCGGCGACGTCGACGGCATACGCGAGCCCACGCAGCCGCAGGTTGCGGCGCAGCAGGAAGCGGTAGAACTCCTCGTGGTTCTCGTCGGCGTTGCGGATGACGAACGCCGTCAGCGCCAGGTCGAGGTCGGTGGCGACGAGGGAGACGACGGTCTTGAGCTTCTTCTCGCCCGGGAGGGTGACGACGACCTCGCCGTCCCGGTTGCCGGGCTCGTACGCCAGTCCATTGTCGTCGGCGAACGTCCGCACGGTGGCGAGCACCCGCTCGGCCTCAGCGCCCGCGGTCTCGCGGTCCGCCCACCTCACGGGATCACCGCTGAGGGAATGCCGCTGAGCAGGTCCGCCTCGTTGATCGACGCGCTGCGGGTGAGGGTCAGCGCCTCGGAGTAGACCTCGAGGAGCCGGTCGACGGTGCGGTCCCACCCGAAGCCCGCCGCATGTTCGGCCGACCGCCGGGAGAGCACGGCCCGGCGGGCGTCGTCGTCGAGCAGCGTGGTGAACGCGTCGACCCAGTCGCGGATGTGGTGGGTGTCGACGAGGACCCCGGCGTCGCCGACGGCCGTGGGGAGCCCACCCACCCTGGCCGCGACGACGGGCGCTCCGCACGCCTGGGCCTCGGCCGCGACCAGCCCGAAGGACTCGCTGTAGGACGGCACCGCGACGATGTCGGCGCTGCGGTACCACTGCGCGAGGGTGACCCGGTCGACCGGGTCGACGAAGCGGACGAGGTCGCCGATGCCGAGGTCGGCCGCCAGGTCCTCCAGCCCCATCGGCGAGCGGAGCCCGGACCCGCTGGCGCCGCCGAGGACGGCGACGACGAGGTGCTCACGCCGGGTCGGGCGTCGCCGGACCATCTCGGCCTCGGCTGGGATGACGTTGTCGGGCGCGTTGTGCGGTTGGAGCCGGCCCACGATGTGGATCAGTCGCGCGTCCCGGGCAACGCCGACCGCGGCCCGCGCCGAAGCTCGCGGCCCGGGGGTGAAGACGTCGAGGTCGACCCCCGGCGAGGCCACGACGACCTTCTCGGGGGGCGCGGCATACAGCTCGATGAGCTCGCGAGCCTCACCCCCGGTGTTCGCGACGAGCCGGTCGGCGGCCTCGACGACCTGCGCCTCGCCGATCTCGCGTCCAGGGGGCTCCGCGGTGTCCCCCGCGGCGAGGTGGAGGTTCTTGACCCGGGCCATGGTGTGCATGGTGTGGACGAGCGGGATGTCCCAGCGGTCGGCGGCGAGCCAGCCGATCTGGCCCGAGAGCCAGTAGTGCGAGTGGACGAGGTCGTAGTGGTTCTCGGGGGCGTGCGCCGCCAGCCGCATCATGCCGGCCGCGAAGGCGCACAGCTGGCCCGGCAGGTCCTCCTTGGACAGGCCCTCGTAGGGTCCCGCCGCGATATGCCACACCTGGACCCCCGGCGCGACCTCGACGACGGGTGGCTGCGCAGCGGTGGTCGTACGGGTGAAGATGTCGACCTCGGTGCCCCGGGCCGCGAGCCGCCTCGCCACCTCGACGACGTAGATGTTCATCCCTCCGGCGTCGCCGGTCCCCGGCTGGGCGAGCGGGGACGTGTGCACGCTCACCATGGCTACCCGTCGAGGAGGGGGGCCCGGCTGCAGCGCGACGGTGGTCATGACCCCGAAGTCTGCCACCGCGACCTCGGAGTGCCCGACACGACCAGGCTCGCCCGCGAGGACCAGACGTGGACCCCGACCCGCCCGGACGAGCGCAGGTCCACGGCGCAGGGGAGGCCCGCGGGCCCGACCGTCACCCCGACGGCCCGAGACGTCGTGAACGCCGGAGCCTGGGCCCCCGACCCGATCGACAGCCACCACGCGCGCAGGCGCAGCGAGCGGTCGGGCAGCAGCGGCGGCTGGCCGACGACTCCGGGCTGGCTGGCCAGATGGACCACGACGGCGTCGGCGCCGGGGACGGACACGTCGAACTGGATCCAGCCCCCGGTCAGCCGCACCGCGATGGTGAGAGGCAGGGAGGGCCCGCCGGCGCGGTAGACCGACCCCGTGTAGGTCGCCACCTGGGCGGTCAGGTCGAGGCGGTCGACGCGGACGTTGTCGAGCGAGGTCTCGATGTCCTCCCGCCAGTGGCTGCCGACGGCATGCGCCCCGCCCATCAGGGCCGAGACGGGTGCGCCGTGGCTCACCGTGTCGGCCATGGCGGCGCCGTTGAGGGCCAACCGGAACCCCGAGTCGTAGAGCGAGACCGTGCGGCCCTGCCCCAGGGTGGCCACGCCCTGGGCAGCCGGGGCGACCGTGAGCAGCCCGGGAATGACGTCGCGGACCCCGATATCGCGCCCGAGCACGCTCGGCAACCAGCCCGCGAGCCCGAGCACGGCGGCGGCCGATGTCGAGAGGACGAGCGCCACCATGCTCCGGCTCGTCTGCTCGTCGTGGCCGCGCAGGCCCCACCACCGCACGTCGCCAGCCTATGCCGGAGCCCTGGGTTCCCCTCCTCCTGGCCGGTGCGGTGGCGCCGGGTTCCGGCGCCGCGGACCCCGAAGAGCCGGCCGGCCGAGGGTCAGCAAGCCGACCTCACCAGGGCCCGTAGGGACCGGAGCGCCCGCCACCCTTGCCGGTCACCTGTTTCAGGGCCGGCCGGACGTCGGCCAGGTAGATACCGGCCGCGACGACCCCGATCAGGGCGATGAAGTTGAGCGGCGAGTAGATCGAGACGAACCCCAGGGCCGTCGCCACGACGAGGATGACCGACCAGATCGGCTTGGTCAGCTTGCCGGCCGCGACGAACGCGTCGGTCCGGTGCCGCAGTGCGTCGACGAGAGCCCAGAGCTCGAGGCCGAGCGCCGCGACGCCGAGGATCAGCACGACGAAGGACTGGGCGTTGCCGAGGATGAACATGGGGACCAGGGTACGGCGCGGACCCTGTGGGAACGCTCAGGTCTCGAGAACGACGGTCACCGGCCCGTCGGCGACCATCTCGATGTCCATGTGCGCGCCGAAGGTCCCCGTGGCCACCTCGAGGCCGGCGGCCCGCAGCGCGTCGACGACGGCCTGCACCATCGGCTCCGCCACAGGTGCGGGGGCGGCGGCGTTCCACGACGGCCGCCGGCCCTTGCGGGTGTCGGCGTACAGCGTGAACTGACTGACGACGAGGACGGGGGCGCCGACGTCGAGGACCGAGCGCTCGTCGTCGAGGAGGCGCAGGTCCGCGATCTTGCGGGCGATGAACGCCACCTGCTCCGGCCCGTCGCCGTGGGTCACCCCTACCAGGGCGAGCAGGCCCTGCCGGTCCAGCGACCCGACCCTCTCGCCGTCGACGAGTACTGCCGCGCGGCGCACCCGTTGCAGGACGGCCCGCACCGCTGCCCCGTCAGAGGCCGACGGCGATGACGCCACCGACCGGTTCGCCGTGGCCGAGGACCGGTGCGTTCTGCAGCGCGCCGTATGCCGCGGACTCGACGCCGAGGTGCCGCAGCACCGCCGCCAGGACCACCGGACGGGCCCGGTCGCCGCCGTCGGCGATCTTCACGGCGACGCCCCGCCCGTCGGCCAGACCAACGGCATACACCGCCTCCGCACCGTCCTTGGCGATGAGGCCCTCCGTACCGCGCATGAGGGCGGTGACATCGCGGGTCGTCCCGGCGACGTTCTCCGGGTGGGCGCGCATGGCGTCGCAGATGAGGCCCTCGAGGGTGCCGGAGGCTCCGGCGGCGATCCGCCCGAAGGCTCTGGCGAGACCGGCGAGCGAGATGGCCATGGCCGGGGCGCCGCAGCCGTCGACGACCGTGGCGGCCACGGGTTCGCCCGCGAGGTCTGCGAGGGTCTGGGCGACCAGCTGCTGGAGGGGATGGACCGGGTCGCGGTAGGTCTGGGTCGGCCAGCCCGCGGAGACGCAGGTGGCGAGCATCGCGGCGTGCTTGCCGGAGCAGGCCTGCGCCAGCGACACCGGGCCGCGGCCCTCGGCGAGCCAGACCGCGCGGACGTCCTCGGCGTACGGCAGGTCGGGGGTGTTCTGGAGGTCGGCCTCCGTCAGGCCTGCGCCGGCGAGGATGCGCCGGACGCCCGCGAGGTGGAAGGGCTCCGCCGAGTGACTCGAGCAGGCGAGGGCGAGCAGGTCGGGCGGCAGGTCGAGCCCGCCCCGCAGCATGGCGAGCGCCTGCACCGGCTTGACCGCCGAGCGGGGCAGGATCGGGTCGGCGCTGTCCCCGTGGGCGAACGTCGTCCGGCCGCTCGAGTCGGTGACGGCGACCGCCGCCCGGTGCACCGACTCGACGAACCCACCCCGGGTCACCCGCACGAGCACCGGCGCGTCGTAGAGCACCGGGGGTCGCAGGTCCTGATGGTGGGCGCTGGGCTGCTCTGGCACGAGGACGACCCTAGACCCGCGGACGGGGCCCTGTGCAGCGGCCGGATGGGCCGGTATCCCGGGCGCCCGGCACGCGGGGCCCGGGATACGGACAGCGGCAGGCCGGGGGGCTACTGGGCTCCCCCGGCCTGCCGGGTTCCGGGCGGGGTGGTCTCACCCCTGAGACGGGCGAGCGGGCGGGCCGCTCGTCACCGGTGGGTCAGTCGCCGACCTTGGGGGCGGCTGTGGTGGTGGCCTTGGCGCCCTTGCTCACGGTCTTGCGGGCGCTGGTGCCGGTGGCCTTCGCGGCCGTGCGGGTGCGGGCCGCGGACTTGCGGGTCGTGGTCGTCGTGCGCCGTGCGGCCGTGCGGGTGTGCTTGACACCCTCCTCGACCTCGGCGATGACGGTCTTGGCCTCGCCGGACACCTGGGCGCCGATGAGCTCGGCGAGCCGGGTGGCCTCGTGGCGGCCGGTCGTGATGGTGGCCTTGGCCGAGCGCTCGATGTCGTCGACGGCCTTGCGGGCCGTGGTGACGGCCCCCTTGCCGAGCGCGACGGTGGCCTCGGCCTGCGAGCGCAGGTCCTTGCTCGCCTGCTGGGTGCGGACGCGCTTGACGAGCTGCTGGCCGCGCTGCGCGAACTCCTCGTAGGACTCGGCAACCTTGCCGGCGACGACGAGGCTCTGGTTGAGGGCGAGGGCCGGCATCTCCTTGACCTGCTCGAAGGCCTTGGTGGCCTCCTCGGTGGCGCGGGCCTGCACGGTGGCCAGGTCGATCTCGACGCGGGCCTTCTCGGCGCGGACGCGGGCGTCGCGGGCCATCTCGACGCGGGCCTTCTCGGCGCGGTCGCGGGCGTCGCGGGCCTTCTCAACGGCGAGGTCGGTGATGCCGACGGCGGCGAAGAACGGGGTGTCGACGGACTTGCGGAGGTCCTCGATGACGGACATGTGGTGCTCCTTCGGGTGGATGGTCAGGTGGTGGGGTCGGTGGGGCGCCGGCGGCGGCTGCCGGCGGCGCGGGCGGATCCTTCGGTGGTCGAGCCGGACGCCTCCGCGGAGGTCGTGCGGCTGGTGCTGCTGCTCGTCCGGCGGCGCGCGGCGCCCGTCGTGCTCGTGGTCCGGCCGGTCGTGCTCGTGCTCCGGCCTCTGGTGCGCGCTGCACGACCTCGGGAGCTGGGCGCTGCGCTCGAGGTGCCCTCGGCGGCCGCGGCCTGCTCGGCGATTCCCACGAAGGACTCGTAGACGTCGAGCATGGTGCTCTTCTGCCGGGCCGTCAGGTGGGGGTCGGCGGCGATGGCTAGCCGTACGTCGGACATCCGGGCCGGGTGGGCCGGGTGCTCGTCGAGGATCCCCGCCTTGACATAGAGCGTCTCGGCCGAGACCTCCAGCCCCTTGGCGAGCTGTTGGAGGATCTCGGCGCTCGGCCGTTTGAGGCCGCGCTCGATCTGCGAGAGGTAGGGGTTGGACACCCCGGCGAGCTCGGAGAGCTGGCGCAGCGAGAGCTCGGCCGACTGGCGCTGCTCACGCAGGTAGTCGCCCAGGCTCCCTAGGTCGCTCAACGGGTTCCGGCTCATGCCCTCAGTATGCTTGCTCTAGTTAGCAAATGCAAACTCCAGGCAGCAACCCGTCATCTCCACCCGAGGCGATCTCCCCCGCAGCCCACAGAGATCCTCCCCCACCGCCCGACGCTGTCACCCTCACGCCCCGCCCTGAGTTCTCTGACAGGAGGCAACACGCCTGGCCGGACTGCCCACACCCGGCGTGTTGCCTCCTGTCACCGAGGTCCTGTCCCCCGCCCCGAGGCTCTGGTCCCGCCGGCGGGCGCACGGCCCCGCAGAATCAGGCGGCGACGCCCGCCGGCCGGCGCAGCGAGATGTCCGCACAGGCGGCGCACGTCTGCTCCGGGACCAGCCCGACGCGGATGAGGTAGCCGAACACCCAGCATCCGGCACAGAAGCCGACGACGGACTCGAGCGAAGCGAAGGCCACCAGCACGGCGACGAGGCCGTCCTGGACGGCGCCGAGCCCGAAACCCAGGCCTGCGACGGCGGCGACGGTCGTCAGCGTGAGGCCCACAGCCTGCGCGAAGCGCTTCGGCGGTCCGGGCACGATCCGCGGCTCGCCGAGCCGGGGGGCGACGACCCGCGTCGCGAGCAGGCCGAGTGGGCTGAACCGGGGACCGGAGGCCACCCGCAGCGCAAAGCCGACTGCGAGCACGACGACGAGCGCGTCCCACCCGGTGAGCAGCGTGAGCAGGCCGAGCGTCGCGACCCCGGCCGCGACGGTGCGCGCGGCCTTCTCGTTCACCAGCTCGGGGAAACCAACGGCAGATCGAATGGAAGACATAACAAAGGATTATGCAATGCGTCTTCGGGAAGCACGTGGGGGTGCCCAGCACGTGGACACTCGACGGGGCCACTCAGTTGGCCGCGTCGATCCGCGGGGGGCCGGTGGACCCGGGCCGGAACCCGCACCCCGGGGTCGGCGACCGACCGCCTCCCCGTCCATCGAGACGGCGACCTGCTGCCTCCCGTCCACCGAGGGGAGGCAACACGCCTGACGAGGCGGCCCGTACCCGGCGTGTTGCCTCCCCTCAACGTGCCGGGCGGCCGCAACGTCGCGCCAGAACCCTCAGCGGGCCCTGCGGTCCTTGACGCCGAGCAGCTCGCGCGCCTGAGCCGTCGTCAGCGGGGGCCGCTGCAGGAGCGTGGCGATCTCGGCGGCCCGGGCCACGAGCTCGGCGTTGTGCTGCACGACGTGGCCGCGGGCGAAGACGATGTTGTCCTCCATCCCGACCCTCAGATGCCCTCCGGCCGACAGGCCCGCGGCCACCATCGGCAGGTGGCCACGGCCGATCCCGGCGACCGACCACGACGTCACCTCCGCGGGAAGCGCCGCGACGCAGGCCATGAGCGCGGCGGTCGTCGACGGCATACCGCCGGGGACGCCGGTGACGAAGTCGACGTGCACCGACCCCCCGAACGGCAGCCCGTGGGTGTCGATGAGCCGCCGCAGGGCGTGGACGTGTCCGAGGTCGAACAGCTCGAACTCAGGGACGACCTCGCGATCCCGGGCCAGGACGTAGAGCTCGCTCATGAACGGCCAGGGGTTGAGGAAGACGTCGTCGCCGAAGTTCGTCGTCCCGCAGGT
>CAYPYK010000077.1:0-2110 GCA_964414665.1 uncultured Intrasporangiaceae bacterium
GCCGACCGCGAGGCGGGACGCGGGGGGCGATGGGCGGTGCTGGCGGGGTGGACCGGGCTGGCGCTCGTCCTCGCCGCCGCGCTCTGGCTGCCCGCCGACGCCGGCTGGCCCGGGTGGTGGGCGCTCGTCCCGACGGTGGGGACCGCCGCCGCCCTGTATGCCGGGTGGGCGGCTCCCGGCAGAGGAGTCGCCCGGGTGCTGGCCCGGCGGCCCTTCGTCGTGGTGGGCGGGCTGTCGTACTCGCTCTACCTGTGGCACTGGCCGGTCCGGGTCCTCGGCGAGTGGGCCTGGCCCGGCGGGGGTGTCCCGCTCCGGGCCGGGCTCGTCGCCGCAGCGACGGTGCCCGCCTGGCTCGGCCACCGGTTCGTCGAGCGGCCGATCCACCTCGGCACGGGTGCCTGGGCGGCCCGCCTGGGCCGGGGGGTGCGCCGCCCGCTCGTCCTGGGGCTCGCCCTGTCGCTGACCGGCGTGCTGGCCGGGACGGCGCTGACGACCGCCCGCTCGCCGTTCGTCACGACGCCGGCCTCGGGGGTCCTGCCGCCGCTGAGCAGCCTCGGCGCCGCCACGCTGGTGCCGGGGCGGCCGGCCCCTGCGCCGACCCCTGGGGAGTGGGTGATCCCCGACCCGCTCGAGCCCGGAACCGACCGGCCCGCCGCCGACACCGACCACTGCCAGGTCGACCGGCTCGCCACCGAGCCGGTGGCCTGCACCTTCGGGGACCCCAGCAGCACGACCACGGTCGCCCTCGTCGGCGACTCCAAGGCGATGCAGTGGCTGCCGGCCCTGCAGCGCGGGGCCCGGCAGGACCGCTGGCGGATCGTCACCTTCGGCAAGAGCTCGTGCGCCTTCGCGAGCGGGCACGCCGTCCTCGCCGGTCGCGACTACCCCCAGTGCGACGCATGGAACGCTGCGGTGATGCGGCGTCTGGATGCGATGCGCCCCGAGGTCGTCGTCACCTCGGCCAACGAGGTCGACCCGTCCCGGCTCACCGCGCGATGGGCCGAGCTGCGGGCCCGCGGGTGGCCGGTCGTCGTCGTCGGCAACAACCCGGTCTCGCCCGCCGACCTCGACGTGTGCGCGGCCCGGCACCCGCGAGCGCTCGCCGCGTGCGACTTCCCCGCAGCCCCCGCGGTCCGATCCGCCCATACCGCCGAGATGGCTCAGGCCGCCGCGACCGTCCCCGGAGTGCGCTTCGTCGACCTCACCGACCAGATCTGCCCGGCCCGGACCTGCCCGCTCGTCATCGGGCACGTCACGGTGAACCGGCCGGGCGACCACGTCACCGCCACCTATGCCGCCACGCTCGCGCCGTACGTCGTCCCGCCCGTCGAGAGCGCCCTCGGCGGCGAGCGCTGATCTGCGGGGAGGGTCCCCGGGAAGGGGCATCCCGCGCCCATTTGGGTCCGGTGGCCCGCTCCGGTAGCGTTGGGCCTCGGTTTGTGTCCGCAGTGGCGCTTACCGGACCATTTCGACCACGCACAAGGCCATGACTCGTCTCGATCCCCGATCCCCTCTGGTGGTGGACACCAAGGAGGTCGGTCGTCGACCCGGTTCGATGGTGGAGCTGTCCCGCACGGTCGAGGCACCAGCCGACTTCGGCACGGAGGTGCTGCGCGTCGACGAGGGTGAGACCCTCGAGGTCGACCTGCGGCTCGAGTCCGTGCTCGAGGGAGTCCTGGTCACCGGTTCGGTCCGTGGCACGGCGAGCGGTGCCTGCGTGCGGTGCCTGGACCCGCTCCACCACGAGGTGGAGACGGCGTTCCAGGAGCTGTTCGCCTACGCCGACCGCGCGGCCCACCACCAGCAGGTGGGGGACGCGGAGGCAGCCGACGAGTACCGCGTCGAGGACGGCATGGTCGACCTCGAGCCGGTGCTACGGGACTCGGTGGTGCCGGCACTGCCGTTCCAGCCCGTATGTCGCCCGGACTGCCCGGGCCTGTGCTCCGAGTGTGGGGCCAGGCTGGCGGACGACCCGGACCATCGACACGACGTGATCGACCCCAGGTGGGCGGCACTGCGAGACCTCGCAGGGCCGGCCACGCGTGACACCGAAGAGAAGAGGACCTGACGTGGCTGTTCCGAAGCGGAAGACGTCTCGCTCCAACACCCG
>CAYPYK010000077.1:2210-10411 GCA_964414665.1 uncultured Intrasporangiaceae bacterium
CTCGTCGTCACCGACACCCTCTACACCGCGCATCCCGACCTCGCCGAGGGCCAGCTCGCCAAGCTGCGCGCGGCCGTGGTCAACATGCGCGCCCTCGCCGAGGTGGCCCGCACCGTCGGGCTCGGCGACTTCCTCTTCCTCGGCCGCGGTGAGGTGAGCACCGGGGGCCGCGACAAGGACTCGATCCTCGCCGACACGATGGAGGCCGTCATCGGCTCCGTCTTCGTCAGCGCCGGGCTGCCCCCGGCGGCCGCGCTCATCCACCACCTGCTCGACCCGATGATCGCCGAGGCCGCAGGCATGGGCGCCGGCCTGGACTGGAAGACCAGTCTCCAGGAGCTGTGCTCCCAGCAGAGCCTCGGGACGCCGGAGTACCGGGTCGACGACGACGGCCCCGAGCACGCCAAGACGTTCTTCGCCGAGGTCCTGGTCGGCGGGGAGGTCCTCGGCAGCGGCACGGGTCGGACCAAGAAGGACGCCGAGCAGCAGTCCGCGGCGCAGGCGTGGAAGGCCATCGGGGCCGCGGCGGCTGATGCCTGAGCTGCCCGAGGTCGAGGTTGTCCGCAGGGGGCTCGAGGCGCATGTCGTCGGACGGGAGATCGCCGACGTCGCCCTCTACAACACCCGCGTGGCGCGCCGCCATCTGCCCGGTCCCATGGACCTCGCCGCCCGGCTCGTCGGCGCCACCGTCGTGGACGCACGACGGCGGGGCAAGTACCTCTGGGTCGTCCTGCCCGACGCGCATGCGCTCGTGCTGCATCTGGGGATGAGCGGACAGCTGCTCGTCGAGCGGGCCGAGGCCCACGACGAGCGCCATCTGCGGGCGCGGTTCACCTTCGCCGACGGCGACCCCGAGCTCCGCTTCGTCGACCAGCGCACCTTCGGCGGGCTGCTGCTCTGCGACACCGGGGCGGACGGCATACCGCTGTCCATCGCCCACATCGGCCGTGACCTGCTCGACCCCGACCTCAACCAGCCGGCGGTCGTCCGGCGGATCCATGGGCGCCGGTCCGGGATCAAGCGGGTCCTGCTCGACCAGAGCGTCGTGTCGGGCATCGGCAACATCTACGCCGACGAGGCGCTGTGGCGCGCCGGGATCCACGGCGAGCGGCCGGCCGGCGCGCTGACGATGGCGTCGATCTCACGCCTGCTCGACCACGCCCGCGATGTGATGGCTGCGGCGCTGGAGCAGGGCGGTACGAGCTTCGACAGCCTCTACGTCAACGTCAACGGCGCGTCGGGGTACTTCGAGCGGTCGCTGCACGCGTACGGCCGGGAGGGGCGCCCCTGCTCGCGCTGCGGGACCCTTGTCGCCCGCGAGTCGTTCATGAACCGCTCGTCCTTCTACTGCCCTCGCTGCCAGCCCCGCCCTCGCCGCCTCCTCCGGTAGCCGGCCGCGTGGGCGGGCGGCGCCGCGACCGTCGTGTCCGAGTGGATGGTCGCCCTGGCGACCATCCACTCGGACCCAGGGGCCGGGGGCTCCCGGTGCGGCGGGCGGGCTCCTAGGATGGCGAACGTGGCCGAGAGCAGGACCCCGGACCTCCAACGCCGGATGACCGTGTTCGTGCGCGGCGGGGTGCAGGGGGTCGGGTTCCGGTGGTGGGTCCGGGCGCGGGCCCTGGAGCTGGGGCTGGTCGGGCACGCGCGCAACACCTACGACGGCCGCGTCGAGATCGTCGCCGAGGGGACCGAGGCGGCCCTCTACCGGATGCTCGGCCTCCTCGAGGAGTACCCGAGCTCGACGCGGCGCCCCGGCCACGTCGCGGGCCTGTCCAGCCCACTGTGGAGCCGCCCGACCGGTGAACCCCGAGGGTTCGCCGAACGCTGAGACCGGATCGGGCCCCGGGTCGTGGTGGCAGGGACGCCGCGGGATCCCCGCCGGGGTGCTGCCGCGGACCCGGCATACCGGCGCCTGAGACGCGGCTGACGGCGGGGACGTGCGCTCCCTACGATGGCCCGCGTGAGCGAGGTCCCCCCCGAGCTGGCCCGGCTGCGGTCGAGCATCGACAACATCGACGCCGCCTTGGTGCACCTGCTCGCCGAGCGCTTCAAGGCGACCCAGCAGGTGGGGGAGCTCAAGGCGGCCCGGGGGATGGCACCGGCTGACCCCGAGCGGGAGGTCGCGCAGATCGCCCGGCTACGGGCCCTGGCCGACGAGGCGGGCCTGGACCCGCACTTCGCCGAGAAGTTCCTCACCTTCATCATCGCCGAGGTGATCCACCACCACGAGGCGATCGCCGGGGAGTCCGGGGGCTGACGGCACCGGGACGCCGACGAGGGGATCCCTCGCCGGTCGCTCGCGGGCCCTCCCGTCGCCTCCTCGGGCTCAGCGGCCCCACTCACCACACCCGTCCCAGCCTCCGGTGTGCCGCGCTCGCCGTCCCCGGCTCGCCGGGGCCCCGCCGGTACAGTGAACGCCGACCTACCTCCGCCGCGACGGTCATCGCAGAGACCGAGCGCAGCACCGAGCGGCAGCACCCCACCGCGCGACCGAACCGCCCCCGACGAGGAAGGCGACCCCCGCCACCGTGTACGTCAAGACCGTGACCCTCAAGGGCTTCAAGTCCTTCGCCTCGGCGACGACGATGCGCCTCGAGCCCGGCATCACCTGCATCGTGGGGCCCAACGGCTCGGGCAAGTCCAACGTCGTCGACGCCCTCGCCTGGGTCATGGGCGAGCAGGGAGCCAAGTCCCTGCGCGGCGGAAAGATGGAGGACGTCATCTTCGCGGGCACGGCGGGCCGCCCGCCGCTCGGCCGGGCCGAGGTCTCGCTCACGATCGACAACACCGACGGCGCCCTGCCGATCGACTACACCGAGGTGACCATCAGCCGGACGATGTTCCGCAACGGCGGCTCCGAGTATGCCTTGAACGGGACCGCCTGCCGGTTGCTCGATATCCAGGAGCTGCTCGCCGACAGCGGCATCGGCCGCGAGATGCACGTCATCGTCGGCCAGGGCCAGCTCGACGCCGTCCTGCGGGCCACGCCCGAGGAGCGCCGGGGGTTCATCGAGGAGGCCGCCGGTGTCCTCAAGCACCGCAAGCGCAAGGAGCGCGCGCTGCGCAAGCTCGACGCCATGGAGGCCAACCTCACCCGGGTCAGCGACCTCACGGGTGAGATCCGCCGTCAGCTCGGGCCGTTGGGTCGCCAGGCCGAGGCCGCCCGCAGGGCCGCGAGCGTCCAGGCCGAGGCGCGCGACGCCCGGCTCCGGCTGCTCGCCGACGACCTCGTCCAGCTCACGTCGACACTCGAGCAGGAGGTCGCGGACGAGACTGCGCTGATCGAGCGGCGCACGGCCGTCGAGGACGCGCTGACCACGCTGCGCGACCACCTGCGCGACCTCGAGCGGGAGGCCACCGAGGCCTCGCCCGAGCTGAGTCGCGCCCAGGACCGCTACGTCCGTCTGACGTCGCTGCGCGACCGGCTCGAGTCCACGGCGTCGGTGGCCCGCGAGCGGGTCCGGCTGCTGTCACAGGACGCCGAGGACGAGACGACGAGCGGCCGCGACCCGGACGCACTGCGGGCCCAGGCCGCCCAGGCCCGCGCCGCCGAGGCCGAGCTGCTCGCCGAGGTCGCCCGGGCCGCCGAGGAGCTTGCGACCGCGGTGGCCGCCCGCGAGGGTGCGGAGGAGGCGTATGCCGCGGAGCAGGCGCGCCTCGCCCGCCTCGCCCGTGCTGCGGCCGACCGTCGCGAGGGGCTCGCCAAGCTCGCCGGACAGGTGGCCGCTCGCCGCAGCCGGATCGAGGCCGGAGAAGCCGAGATCGGCCGCCTCACCCGCAGCGGGAGCGCCTCCACCGAGCGGGCGGCCGAGGCCGAGCGCGAGTTCGCCGCTCTCGAGGCCACCGTCGCCGTCGACGAGGAGGGCGAGGCCGGCCTGGACTCGGCCTTCGAGAGCGCCGCCGCCGAGCTGCATGAGGTCGAGGCCGAGATCGAGCGGCTCCGGTCCACCGAGCACGCCGCCGAGCGCGACCGCATCGGCGCCAAGGCCCGGCTCGAGGCGCTCGAGCTCAACCTGCGCCGCAAGGACGGCGCGGCCGCCCTCATCGAGGCCGCCGACGACGCCCACGGGCTCCTCGGGTCGGTCTCCGCACTTCTGCGCGTCAGCGGCGGCCACGAGGGTGCGGTCGCGGCCGCCCTCGGCTGGGCCTCCGACGCCGTCGCGGTCGGCTCGGCCGAGCAGGCCGCCTCCGCGGTCAGCGCGCTGCGCGAGGGCGACGGTGGACGCGCCGCGATCCTCGTCGGCTCGACGGCCCGGCCCAGCGACCCCACGCACTGGCCGCACCTGGAGGTGCCTGCCGTCTGGGCCCGCGACGTCGTCGACGCCGACGCCACCGTCCGCCCGGCCGTCGAGCAGCTCCTCGAGCGGGTCGCCCTCGTGCCGACCGCCGGCCATGCGCTGGCCCTGCTGGCGCGCGGCGACGGGATCACCGCCGTCACCGCCGACGGCGACGTCTACGCGCCCGGCTGGGTACGCGGCGGCAGCAGCTCGGGTCAAAGCCTGCTCGAGCTGCAGGCCGCCGTCGAGGAGACCGAGGAGCGCCTCGGCCTCGCCACCTCGGCCGGCGAGCAGGCCAGGTTCGCCCTGGCCGCTGCGCAGGACCGCGCGGCCTCGGCGCAGGATCGGGTGGACGCCGCCCTGGACGCCCTGCACGAGTCCGACGCGAAGATGGCCGCCGTGGCCGAGCGGCTCGGCCGGCTCGGCGCAACGATGCGCTCGGCCCGGGCCGAGGCCGAGCGAACCCAGCGGGCCATCGACGACGCGAGTGCCACCATCGAGACCGACCGGGTCGAGCTCGAGGCCCTGCGTGCCCGCCTCGAGGAGGCAGGTGCCGAGCCGACCGAGACCGAGGAGCCGACCACCGACGAGCGCGACCGTCTCGAGCTGGACGCGAGCCGGGCCCGCACGGCCGAGACCGAGCTGCGGCTGACCCTGCGCACCAAGGAGGAGCGGGCCGGCGCCCTCAAGGGCCGGGCCGAGTCCCTCGAAGGGGCCGCCCAGGGCGAGCTCGCGGCCAGGGAGCGGCTGCGCCAGCGACGGGAGCGGCGCCGGCGCGAGGCGAGCATCGCCGACGCCGTGGCGCGTGCCGCGGCATACGCGCGCGGCCGGGCGTCGGCAGCCCTGTCCCGCGCCACGCACGTCCGCGACGAGGCCGAGCAGGCCCGTGTCGTGCGCGACCGGACCTTGCACGGGGTGCGCGAGGAGATGTCGACGCACCAGGACGAGCTGCGCGAGCTCACCGACTTCGCGCATCGCGACGAGGTCGCCCGCGCCCGCCAGCTGGCCCGGATCGAGCAGCTCCAGGCCAAGGCCATCGAGGAGCTCGGGGTCGACCCCGAGGTCGTCATGGAGGAGTACGGCCCGCACCAGCCCATCGCGCACGTCCCCGGCCCCGACGACCCGGCAGACCCCGCGGAACACCCCGGGCCGCGGCCGTTCGTGCGTGAGGAGCAGGAGAGGCGGCTGCGCCGCGCCGAGCGCGGCCTCAGCGCGCTGGGACGGGTCAACCCGCTGGCACTCGAGGAGTACGCGGCGCTGGAGGAGCGGCACAAGTTCCTCACCGAGCAGCTCGAGGACCTCAAGAAGTCCAAGCGCGACCTGCTCGACATCGTCCGCGAGGTCGACGAGCGCGTCGAACGGGTCTTCACCGAGGCCTTCCATGACACCGCCGCCCAGTTCGAGCGGGTCTTCGAGCGGCTCTTCCCCGGTGGGCAGGGCTCGCTCGTGCTCACCGACCCGTCCGACATGCTGGCGACCGGGATCGAGGTCGAGGCCAGGCCCCCGGGCAAGAAGGTCAAGCGGCTCTCGCTGCTCTCCGGCGGCGAACGCGCACTCGTGGCCGTCGCGCTGCTCGTCGCGATCTTCAAGGCCCGGCCGAGCCCCTTCTACATCATGGACGAGGTCGAGGCGGCGCTCGACGACACCAACCTCGGGCGGCTCATCACCCTGCTCGAGGAGCTGCGCGACTCCAGCCAGCTCATCGTCATCACCCACCAGAAGCGCACCATGGAGATGGCGGACGCCCTCTACGGCGTCAGCATGCGCGGCGACGGCGTGACGACGGTCGTGTCCCAGCGCCTGCGCGACGTCGCCGCCACGGCCTGAGCCGGTTCAGTGGGCCGAGGCCGGCGCACCACCTCCGGTCAGCGCCCCCAGTAGCTCGCGCTCCTCGGCGTCGCTGAGCCCGGCCTGACGAGGCTGCTCGGCGGGCCGGGACTGCTCCCAGACCAGGACGTCGCGGAGGGTCTCGACCAGCGGCCGCGGACGCAGGCCCATCGCGCGGGCCGCTGCGTTGCTCCGGGATGTGAAGCCGGCGTACTCCGGGTCGGCGAGCCACATCGGCAGCGAGCGCGGCCCCATCCACTCCTCGACCCCCTGGTCGATGAGCCAGGCCGGGTCGGCGCTGACGAGGGTGGGTCGTGCGCCGGCCGCGTCCGCCGCGGTGTCGAGGAGCCCGGTGAAGGGGATCGTGTCCCCGCTCGCGTTGACCGTACCGGTCGCGCGATCCTCGGCGCACCGGACGAGCCAGTCGGCGAGGTCGCGCACGTCGATGACCTGACACGGGAAGTCCGGGATGTCGGGCACGAGGACCTGACCTTCCGGGTTGCTCGGGTGGGCGAGCCGCCACGGCCAGTAGCCCGTCCGGCCCGACCAGTCGCCCGGCCCGCCGATGAGCCCGGCTCGGGCGATCAGCGAGCCGTCGTCTCCGAAGGCCGCCCGCACGTGCGCCTCGCAGGCGACCTTGGCCGGTCCGTACTCGCTCATGTCCGCCATGACATCTGACTCCAGTGGCGCCAGGAGCGGGGCGGCCTCGTCCGCCCCGACGGTGGCGTGGTCGGCGTAGACGTTGCCCGTCGAGACGAGGACATAGTGCGCCCCCGAGCCGGTGAGCGCCTCCGTGGCCCGGCGTACCTGACCGGGTTGCCGCGCCACGTCGACCACGGCGTCCCACGGCTCACCCTCGGCTCCGCCGAGCCTCGCTGCCGGGTCGTCCCGGTCGGCCCGGACCAGCCGTGCCCCTTCGGCGGGAGGTCCCGAGACGCCCCGGGCGACGCACGTGACCTCGTGCCCCCGGGACAGGGCGGCCGCGCAGACGGCGCGGCCGAGGAAGGCGGTGCCGCCGAGAACGAGGAGTCGCATCGTCCCACCCGAACACCGCCCACCGCTGGGGGCAAGGGGCGTTCGCTCCTGGCGCAGTCGGCGGGGCCGGACGTGGCCCGGCATCGGCCCGGTGCTGCCGGGCACGACACCCGCGGGTCAGCCGGCCGAGCCGACCCGGCTGAGCGGCCAGAACCTGGACGCGACCGGCCCGACCACCCGGTCCAGCGGGACGAACCTGGCGCAGCCGGGCGCCGTCACCGCCCCGCGGCAGCTGACGACGGAGTCCGCGGACTGAGAGCGGTGGTCACCGAGCACGAGGATCGCGTCGCTCGGCACGGTGAGCTCGGGGAAGCAGCGGCTCGACCGTGGGGAGGTCCGGCAGTCCAGGGTCCCGGGGCTGAACGACAGGTCCTCGAAGACGTAGGGCTCCTCGATCGGCCGGCCGTTGACGACGACCTGTCCCTCGAGGCTGCAGCAGCGGACCCTGTCGCCGGGCGCTCCGATGACCCGCTTCACCGTGTAGGCCGTGTCGGACGGCCCGATCCCGGTGAGGTCGCCGAACCAGCGGGCCAGCTTGGCCAGGGGGTTCGACGCCGGCGCGAGGTGCGGCTGGGTCCAGGTCTCTCCGTGTCCGAACACGACGATGTCGAGTCGGTGGACGCTGTGGTCGGTGCGGTTGACGAGGATACGGTCGCCGATGTCGAGAGTGTTCTCCATCGACTGCGACGGCACCCGGAACGGCTTGATGATGTAGCCCTGGACGAGGGCCACGGCGAGAACGGCGATGAGGACCTCGACCAGCGGTACCCCCCGCGACCTGCGGATCCGGCGCCGCGGCGCAGAGGGGGCCTCGCTCACGAACGGAGCCTACCCGGCGGGTCCGCTCGCCCCGGGTCCCCGCTGCCGGGGTGTCGATTTGGGGGATGGGTGGGGCGTCGGTCAGGCTAGGTCGGTGCTCATCCTCGTCATCGCCCTGATCGTCAGTCTCGGCCTCGGCCTCGCGGTCGTCGTCTCCGTTGCTCTCCCCGCTCGCCGCGACGGCAGCGACGTGCTCGGCCCGAGCGGCGAGGAGCTCGTCGGCTCCTTGCGTGGCTGGGGAGC
>CAYPYK010000077.1:10421-12619 GCA_964414665.1 uncultured Intrasporangiaceae bacterium
GGCCGAGACCACGGCTCGGGGTCCGACGGTGGGACGCAGGCGGGTGCGGCGTGAGGTCCGGGATCGACCCCGCCGACCTGGACCCGGAGGTCCGCCCCCAGGACGACCTGTTCGGCCATGTCAACGGCCGCTGGGTGGCGCGCACCGAGATCCCCGCTGACCGAGGCCGCTACGGCACCTTCGACATCCTGCGAGAGCAGGCCGAGGAGCATGTCCGCACGCTCATCGAGCGGGTCGCCGCGGGGGACGCCGAGCCGGGCAGCGTCGCGCGCAAGGTGGGCGACCTCTATGCGAGCTTCATGGACGAGGAGGCCGTCGAGCGGCTCGGGGTGGCGCCGCTGGCCGAGGCCCTCGCCGCCGTCGAGCGGGTCGACGGCACGGCCGACCTGCTGCGCCTGCTCGGGACCCTGGGGCGTGAGGGCGTGGACGGTCTCGTCCACCCCATCGTCAGCACCGACGACCGCGACCCCGAGGCCTACGTCGTCTACCTCGAGCAGGCGGGCCTCGGCCTGCCGGACGAGTCGTACTACCGCGAGGACACCCACGCCGAGACCCGCACGGCATACGTCGGCCACGTCGCCCGCATGCTCGCCCTGGCCGGGCTCCCCGACGCCGAGGCGGCCGCCGCGACCGTCATGGCACTCGAGACCCGCCTCGCCGCCGGGCATTGGGACAAGGTGGCCAACCGTGACCCGGTCAAGACCTACACCAAGGTCGACCGGGCGGCCCTGGCCGAGCTCGCCCCCGACGTGGACTGGGACGGCTACCTCGCGGGCCTGAGGGCCCCGCCCTCGACCCTCGATGCGGCCATCGCCCGCCAGCCGAGCTTCCTCACGGGCATGGCCGAGGCCCTCGCCGACGAGCCGATGGGGGCGTGGCGCGCCTGGCTGCGCTGGCGGGTCGTGCACGCCTTCGCGCCCTACCTCTGCACGGCGCTGGTCGAGGAGAACTTCGACTTCTACGGCCGCACCCTGTCCGGTGTCCCCGAGATGCGCGAGCGCTGGAAGCGCGGTGTCTCGCTCGTCGAGGACGCCCTGGGCGAGGCTGTGGGACAGCTCTACGTCGAGGAGCATTTCCCGCCCCACGCGAAGGACCGGATGGTCCACCTCGTCGAGAACCTCGTCGAGGCGTTCCGCCGCGACTTCAGCCGGCTGCCCTGGATGGGTGAGCAGACCCGCCGCGAGGCCCTGGCCAAGCTCGATGCCTTCACGGCGAAGATCGGCTATCCCGACCGCTGGCGCGACTACTCCCGCCTGGTCGTCGACGCCGGCGACTGTGCCGGCAACGTCCGCCGGGCGGCCGCGTTCGAGCTCGACCGCAACCTCGCCAAGCTCGGGGGTCCGGTCGACCGCGACGAGTGGTTCATGACCCCGCAGACGGTCAACGCCTACTACAACCCCGGCATGAACGAGATCGTCTTCCCGGCGGCGATCCTCCAGCCGCCGTTCTTCGACGTCGACGCCGACGACGCCGTCAACTACGGCGGCATCGGCGCGGTGATCGGCCATGAGGTCGGCCACGGGTTCGACGACCAGGGCTCGCAGTTCGACGGCACGGGAAGCCTGCGCAACTGGTGGACCGACGAGGACCGCGCCAGGTTCGACGAGCGGGCCCAGCGCCTCATCGCCCAGTTCTCCGTGCTGGAGCCGCACGACGCCCCCGGTCACAAGGTCAACGGTGCGCTCACCGTCGGTGAGAACATCGGCGACCTCGGCGGCCTGACCATCGGCTACGCGGCATACCGGATCGCGACCGAGGGCACCGAACCGCCGGTCATGGACGGCCTCACCGGTGACCAGCGGTTCTTCGTCGGCTGGGCGCAGGTCTGGCGCGGGCGCTCGCGTGAGGCCGAGGCCGTCCGGCTGCTCTCGATCGACCCGCACAGCCCCATCGAGCTGCGCGCCAACACGGCCCGCAACCTCACCGAGTTCCACGAGGCGTTCGAGGTCGGCGAGGCCGACGGCATGTGGCTGCCGGAGGAGGAGCGCGTCCGGATCTTCTGACCCGCTCGGGTGAGCGCGGCCGACCGGCGAATGCCGCGGGCGCCGGTTTGGGGGTGCCTGCCGCGGCTGCGAGGATGAGCCGGTGAGCAACACCGCCATCGCCTACGTCGCTGTCGCCGTCGTCATCGTCCTCGTCGGCGTGCTGCTCGCCGTTTCCCTGCTGCGCGGCCGCGGCCGCGGCGCCGAGGTCTCCGG
>CAYPYK010000078.1:0-12552 GCA_964414665.1 uncultured Intrasporangiaceae bacterium
TCCAGGGGCGTGCCGCGTCGGTCCAGGGATCCGTGGTGGTGGTGGGGGAGCTCGCCAGGGGGGCCACGGTCTCCCCGGCCACCGTCTTGGCAGAGCGCAACCGCTGGGCGGTGCTCTTGGCCGCGCCCGCAACCGCGTCGGCGAGCGCCGGGGCCGCTTTCGTCCGGGCGGCCTCCTTGGCGTGACCGACCTGCTTCTGTACCGGCCCGCTGTTCCACACCTTGCCGGAGACCTTCTTGATCTGCTCGTAGCGCCTCTCGCCGGCTCGGGCGCCGAGGACGTAGCCCGTCACCGCGCCGGCGAGGAAGGTCAGCTTGCGCATGGGCTGCTCCTTTCCGAGGTCCCACTGACCCTATCCCGGCCCGCCGAGGGACGGAACGGGAGCGGTCGCGCGGCAGCCGGCGGCCCGGCGGCGCAGGGGTGCCGTCGGAGATCCATGACGACAGCGAGGACATCGTTGCCTGCGGGGGGTGCTCGGGGGGCACCGCCGGCGGCTCACGACGGTATGCCGCCCACGCCCGAGCATCGTGGCCACCGTGTCAGACTTGGGCCGTCGTCGCGACGCCCGCGCGGGACCAGTACCCGGGGAGTCGTCCGCGGCGAGGAGGGCTCGCATAGTGGCCTAGTGCGGCGGTCTTGAAAACCGCTAAGTCGGTAGCCCCGGCTTCGTGGGTTCGAATCCCACGCCCTCCGCTCACCCCCCGCGGGAGCCCGCGACCGCGGACACGAGCGGTCACGACGACACGTTGGCCGTCCGGAGCCATGCCCGGGGGGGTAAAGGCGTCAGCGAACACCGGTTCACCTGCCCGAAATAGGGGTCTCGCCAGGACTGCAGGTTCGTCCTTCGCCGTGCTAGGTTCGGCACGGTTGCATCAACACCAGATCCACGCAGGTCCATCATTTCGCCCGCCTGGTACCACTGCAGGCGGGCGTTGGGTTTGGGTGGGGGAGGAGGCGAGGCACCACGGATGCCGCGCCGGGCGGTCTCCATTCGCACCGCACAGAAAGAAGTAACAGGTACATGGCACAGGGCACCGTGAAGTGGTTCAACGCCGAGAAGGGTTTTGGTTTCATCGCCCAGGACGGCGGGGGCCCCGACGTGTTCGTTCACTACTCCGCCATTGATGTCCAGGGATATCGCACGCTCGAGGAGGCCCAGCGGGTCGAGTTCGAGGTGACGCAGGGTCCGAAGGGGCCGCAGGCCGACCAGGTCCACCCGATCTGATCGAGACCCTTCTTGGTCTTTGGGCAGGGCCCCTCCGGGAGACATCCCGGAGGGGCCTTGTCGTTGCGGCCGCGAGGGGCCGGCGGGTGCCGGTCAGCGGGCGAGGTCGGTGAGGAACGCCCTGGCGATGGGGGCGGCGACCGAGCCGCCGCTCGCACCCTCCTCGACGAGCACGGCGAACGCCACGTCGCCCTGGTAGCCGATGAACCAGGCCCGGGTGCTCGGCGGGCTGGCCGTCCCGTACTCCGCGGTCCCGGTCTTGCCGTGCACCGTGCCGCCGGGCGTACCGCGCATGACGGTCCCGGTGCCCTCGGTGACGACCAGCCCCATCAGGGCGCGGATCGTCGTGACGGCCGAGGTGTCCAGGGCCGCGGGCGCCGGGTCCGCCGCCCCGTCGGGCACCACGAGTCGCGGCTCGAGGTAGGCGCCGCGGGCGATGCTGCCGGCCATGACGGCGAGGCTGACGGGCGACACCTCGTCGCGGCCCTGGCCGATCGAGGCCGCCGCCTGGTCGGTCGCCCCGTTGTTGTCCGGGATGCTCCCGTCGAAGGTGCCGTCGACGCCGAGGGTGTCGGCCCAGCCCGCCCCGAGCCCGAGCGCGGCGGCGGCGGTCCGCAGGTCGGACGCGCCCAGCTGGTGCGCCTGGCCGATGAACGCCGTGTTGCACGACTGCGCGAAGTCGGTCGAGAACGTCGGGCTGCCGAGCGACTCGCCCTCGAAGTTGCGGAAGGCCCTGCCGTCGACGACCAGGGTGGGCGGGCACGGCACGGGCGTCGAGGCAGTGAGAACCTTCTTGGTGAGGTAGGCGTACGTCGTGGCCACCTTGAACGCCGACCCGGGGGCGTAGCGCCCCGTCAGCGCCCGGTCGTACCCGGTCGTCGGGGAGTTCGCGACGGCGAGGACCCCGCCGGTGGGCACGTCGACGGCGACGAGGGCGGCCGGCACCGAGCCCGCCCCGGTGAGGGCCTTCTCGGCGGCCTGCTGGACCGTCGGGTCGAGCGTCGTCTGCACGTCGGAGCCGTCCTGCGCCGGCTTCCCGGTGAGAACGGCGCCCTTGCCGGAGACGACCGAGACACCCGGGGTGCCGGCGAGGGTGGAGTCGTACTGCCGCTGCAGCCCCGACAGGCCGGCCCGGTCGCCCGCGAGATACCGGCCGTCGCTCCCCTTGACGACCTCGGCCGTCACCGCGCCGAAGGTGCCCAGCAGCGGCTGCCCGAACGTGCGGGTCACCGCGAGCGGCTGGGTGCTCGTGGGATAGATGACCCCCTTGAGCGCGTCGAGGCGGTCCCGCAGCGCGGCGAAGTCGGACTCGCGGTAGGTGATGACGGGGATGGGGGCCTTGGAGCCCGCCTTCGTCGCGGCCCGGAGCTTGGCGACGAGCGAGCCGGAGGGCTCCCCGACGAGCCTCTCGAGCGAACGGACCGTCGCGACGGACGCCCGGGCCGGGTCGATCTGGACCGGGTAGACCGTGCCCAGCGGCATCAGGGGGTCCCCGAAACGGTCGAGGAGGTCGCCGCGGGTGCCGTCGGTGCGCCGGATGCTCATCGTGTCGCCCGCGGCGATGGCGGGGTTCCAGTACGAGCCGTGGTCGGGGGCGGCGACCGCCCACCCACCGGAGCGTTCCACCAGATGGACCGGGACGGCATACGACCAGGTGCTGTCGTCCGGGAGGGTCCAGGTGATCTTGAACGCACTCGTCGCGGACCTGTCCGTGCGGGTCACGGCGCCCGCCGAGACGGTGACCGGCGCGCTGCCCATGCCCGCCAGCGCGGCCTGGAAGTCGGCCGGTGCCGCGGGGTCCACGAAACGGACTTTGCCCAGGTCACGTGCGGTCCAGCCCGCTGCGTACGCCGCGGCCGCGGCCCGCGCCGCGAGGTCCTCGGCGCGCTGCTGGTCCCACCACCACCAGGCCCCGCCACCCACGGCTCCGACCACGAGGGCGACGATGAGGCCGGCGAGGACCGCCCGCGTCCTCACTCCCCGGCCCGGTCTGCGTGGCTCGTTCACCCAGAATTCACCTTTACACTAAGAAGTCCGACGGGGCCAGTAGGCCCGCCGGGTTGGCCGTGAACGGCTGTCCGGCCGAGCACGGAAGGGTCCACCTCGTGGCACGACGCTCGAGCAGGGCGATGGCCGGCGCCGCTGGGCCACGAGACAAGCATCGTCCTCGCCACGGCACCGCGAAGAACCACACGGTGCTTCGGCGCGTCGCCGTCGCGGTGAGCGGGGCGCTCGTCCTCGGGCTGGGCCTCGGCGTGGCGGCATACGCCAAGCTCAACAGCAACATCTCGCGGGTGGACGTCTCCGCCGGTGTGGGCACCGACCGTCCCGCCGAGAAGAAGGCCACGGCCGCGACCGGGCCACTCAACATCCTCGTCCTCGGCTCCGACAACCGGTCGACGCTGGGCACCACCGAGTACGGCACCGACCCCGGCGCCCGCTCCGACACGACCCTGCTCGTGCACCTCTCCGCCGACCGCCTGGCGGTCACCGTCGTCTCGATCCCGCGTGACTCGATGGTCATGGCCCCGCCCGGATGCTCGCCGAAGGCGGCGAAGGACACCTGGCAGGTGCGCCAGTGGAACCTCAACTTCAACGACGGCGGCACCGGCTGCGTCATCCGCACCCTCGAGGGCAACACCGGGATCTTCGTCAACCACTACGCCGTCGTGAACTTCAACGGGTTCAAGGGGATGGTCAACGCCCTGGGCGGCGTCGACGTCTGCACCCCTGAGGCGATCGACGACCCCGACTCCGGACTGAAGCTGACCGCCGGACGCCACCACATCACCGGCTTCCAGGCCCTCGGCTACGTCCGGGTCCGCGAGACCGTCGGCGACGGTTCCGACCTCGGCCGGATCAGCCGGCAGCAGGCGTTCATGTCCTCGGTGGCCCAGGAGGCGACCCGGTCCTCGCTACTGCTGCGCCCCGACAAGCTGTTCTCCTTCCTGTCGGCCGCGACGTCGTCGCTGACGACCGACCCGGGCTTCGGCATCGGGACGATGAAGGACGTCGCCGACAGCGTCAAGAACGTCGGGACCAGCCACATCCAGTTCGTGACCGTGCCGACCGAGCAGTACCCGCCCGACCACAACCGGGTGCAGTGGACCGCGGGTGCCGACCAGATCTGGCAGGCCCTGCGTGAGGACCGTGCGGTCAACTCGAAGCCCGAGTCGGCCCCGTGGACCGCTCCCGCCGTCACCGTCTCGCCCGCCAAGGTCTCCGTCGAGGTCGTCAACGCGTCCGGGGTCTCGGGCCTGGCCACCCAGGCGCGGAAGGCGCTGCAGGTCCAGGGCTTCAAGAGCGTGACGGTGAGCAACGCCAGCACGGCCACCGGCACGGTCGTCGAGTATGCCGCCGGGCATGCCGAGGCGGCCAAGACCGTGTCCGCGGCCTTCCCCGGCAGCACGATGAAGCAGGTCAGCGGCCTCGGTACGCGGATCCGGGTGACCCTGGGCGTCGGCGCCGCCGACGTCGTCGAGGTCGCCAACCGGCTCGGCACGACGGCCCTGCCCGCTCAACCGATCTCGGCCGTCCCGGCGACGGCGACGATCACGACCCGCAAGGCCAGCGACAGCATCTGCGCCTGAGCGGTCACGGCCCCCGTCGGGCGGCCCTTGACCACGAGGAACGCCCCGCGGGACGGCGGGGCGTTCTCGGTTGGGCGGAGGCGGAGGGATTTGAACCCTCGATGGGCTTGTGACCCAAACCCGCTTAGCAGGCGGGCGCCATAGACCGGACTAGGCGACGCCTCCAGACAGCCACGACAGGGTATCTGCCGGGGCGAGGTCCCGGCAAAGCGGCGCTCTCGGTCCCGGCCGGAGCCGAGCGGGTCAGTGGGGGAGGGGGGCGCCGGCCACCGAGGCGACGGGCCGCCCGGCGGGGTTCGTCACGGTCTCGCTGGTGTCCCGCCGGTCCGGGAACATCCACCACCGCATCGCCACGAACTTCACCGCCGTCGACACCGCCGTGGCCACCGCGAGCGCGGCCGTCTCGAGCCAGGTCGGCGCTGCCGGCTCGACCAGGTCGAGCAGCATCAGGCCGCCCGAGGTCATGGCGAGGGTGAGCGCGAACACGGCCAGACCCTGCACCTGCTGGCGTGCGTGACCGGCCCGGCCGCGCACCCTGAACGTCCACCGCCGGTTCGCCGCGGTGTTGAAGACCGTCGCCAGCAGCAGCGCGCTCGCGTTGGCCAGCTGGGCCGACGGCATTCCGGCCGAACGGAACCCGGCGAACAGCCCGAGGTGCACGACGGTGCTGAGCACCCCGATGACGAGGAACGCCAGCACCTGGCTGCCCACCCCCCGTCCCGGGATCCGCCGGCCGATCCGGCGCGCGATGTCGTCGGTGGGCAGCGACGCCCGGGCGAGGGCGCGGCGCAGGCGCCAGACGCCCACCAGGTCGTCGCTGGCGGTGGTGATGATGTCCACCCGGCTGTCCGGGTCGTCGAACCAGTCGACCGGCACCTCGTGGATCCGCAGCCCGCTCCGCTCGGCGAGGACCAGCAGCTCGGTGTCGAAGAACCAGGCAGGGTCCTCGACGAGCGGCAGCAGCTCGTGCGCCACGTCGGCGCGGATCGCCTTGAACCCACACTGGGCGTCGGAGAACCGTGCCCCCAGCGCGGTCTTGAGCACGAGGTTGTAGCCGCGCGAGATGAGCTCCCGCTTCGGCCCGCGCACCACCCGGGAGTCCCGGTGCAGGCGCGAGCCGATCGCGAGGTCGCTGTGCCCCGACATGAGCGGGGCGAGCAGCGGCCACAGGGCGTCGAGGTCGGTCGAGAGGTCGACGTCCATGTATGCCAGCACCAGCGCGTCGGAGTCCAGCCACACCTTCTTCAGCGCCCGCCCACGGCCCTTGGCGTCCAGGTGCACCGCCCGCACGCCGGGGAGCTGCGTCGTCAACGTCGTGGCGACCGCCCAGGTGAGGTCGGTGCTCGCGTTGTCGGCGACGGTGATCCGGAACGGGTAGGGGAAGGTCTGGACGAGGTGGTCATGGAGCCGCCGCACGCTGGGGGCGAGGGTGTGCTCCTCGTTGTAGGCCGGGATGACGACGTCGAGCACGGTGCTCATGTCCGGGGTCCTTTCGCCGGATGCCGGTCAGCCGGCGGTCGTGCTCGAGCTGGAGCTCGACAGTGGCTGGGTGAGGTCGTAGAACGTCTGGCTCCCGAGGGTGACCTGCGTGTAGTTGGCCGCAACCCACGCGGCGATCTCGTTGGCGTCGTTGGAGCCGCCGTTCTGGCGACCGAACCCGCCACCGCTGAGGAGGTAGTGGATCTCGCCCTGGGCGACGTACGCCCGGAACTGGGCCAGGGTCGGGCTCGGGTCGGAGCCGTTGAACCCGCCGATCGCCATGACCGGCAGCTGGGTGCCGAGCTGGAGACCGGCCGCGTTCTGCGATCCGACGGCGGCGGCGACCCAGGTGTAGTGGCCGGAGTCGGCGGACAGGGCCGCGACGACCTCGGTGCTCGCGGTGCTGGCGTCGAGCAGGCCGCTCATTCCGCCGCCCTGGGTCTGGCCGCCTGGCGCCTGCAGGGTGGTGCCGCCTGGCGTCTGCAGGGTGGTGCCGCCTGGTGTCTGCAGGGTGGTGCCGCCGCCCTGCGGGCGGCCGAAGGCACCTGGGCCGCCACCTGCGCCGAAGCCACCTGGGCCGCCACCTGGGCCGCCACCTGGGCCGCCACCTGGGGCGCCACCGCCGGTGCTGGGCCCGGCCGTGACGATGGAGCCGGTGTGAGCGGTCGTGACGGTGGTGAGGGTGTATGCCGTCGGGCCGGCCAGCGCGGCCACGAGGGCGGCGCCGACGATGAGGGGGACGGCCCGGCGGTCCACCCGCGAGATGACGAGGAAGATCAGTGCGGCGGCCATACCGACGGCGAGGACGCCGACCCGCAGCCAGCTGCCGTAGTCCGTGGTCCTGGTCAGGAGGATGAAGCCCCAGGTGGCGGCGGCCGCGGTGGCGGTGGCCAGGGTGAGCGAGCCGAGGCTGCGGTCCCGGCGCTCCCAGGCCTCGACGGCGCCCATGCCGACGAGTGCAGCGACGGCGGGGGCCAGGGCCACGGTGTAGTACTCGTGGAAGATGCCCTCCATGAGCGAGAAGGTCAGGCCCGTGACGACGAGCCAGCCGCCCCAGACGAGGTAGGCCGCGCGGCGCAGGTCGGTGCGTGGCCGCCGGCCGCGCAGGACCAGGCCGGCGACGAGGAGGATGAGGGCGCTCGGGATGAGCCAGGAGACCTGCCCGCCGATCGAGGACGAGAACATCCGGGTGATGCCGCCGGTGCCGGAGTTCGGGCCGACCGAGCCGGCCTCGGTGCCGCTGATCCGGCCGAAGCCGTTGTAGCCGAACGTCAGCTCGAGGAAGGAGTTGGTCTGGCTTCCGCCGATGTAGGGGCGCATGCTCGCCGGGACGAGCTCGACGGCGGCGACCCACCAGCCGGCCGACAGGATCATGGCGCCGACGCCCACGAGCGCGCCGACGATCCGACGGCGCAGGGTGGTGTTCGCCGCCAGCAGGTAGGCGATACCGAAGAACGGCACGACAAGGAGCACCTGGAGGGTCTTGGTGAGGAACCCGAGGCCGATGAACACCCCGGCCAGGGCCATCCAGCGTGCCTGGCCCTTCTCGATGGAGCGCATCGTCGCGTAGGCGCCCAGAGCCATGAGGAAGACGAGCAGTGCGTCGGGGTTGTTGAACCGGAACATCAAGGCGGCCACCGGCGTGAGAGCGAGGACACCACCGGCGATGAGCCCGCCGGCGGCGCCGACGTACCGCTTCACCGCGGCATACACGACCCCGACCGTGCCGACGCCGAGCAGGACCTCGGGCAGCAGGATCGCGAACGAGCCGAGCCCGAACACCCGCACCGACAGGGCCATCAGCCACAGTGCGGCCGGCGGCTTGTCGACGGTGATGGCGTTGCTCGAGTCGAGGGAGCCGTAGAAGAACGCCTTCCAGCTCACGCTGCCGGCCTGGGCGGCGGCGGAGTAGAAGCTGTTGGCGTAGCCGCTGGCGGTGAGGTTGTAGAGGTAGAGGACCGCCGTCGCGAGCAGGAGGCCGAGCAGGGCCGGGCGGGCCCAGGACGGGTCGCCGGAGGGACCTCGCAGCCACCGGGACAGCCGGCCGCGGCTGCCCGAGGCGGCGTCGCTCAGGCCGTCGGGGAGGGTGGCGACGGGCGCGGGAGGGGCGTCGGCCGGTGCGGTGGTGTAGGTCATCGTGTGCATGCCACTCACTGTCCGGTCGGCGTCTGTGCCCGTGCTGTGCCGTGGCTTTTTCGCCGGGATGAGTGATCTGCGACGATGACGTCGTGAGCGTAGAGGTGCGCCGGGCTCGTCCGGACGAGCTGGACGAGGTGGGCGCGCTGACCGTCGAGGCCTACGCGGCGGACGGGGCCGTCACGCGTGAGGACCCGTATGCCGAGCTGCTGGCCGATGCCGCGTCACGGGCACATGAGGCGGTGCTCCTCGTGGCGAGCGAGCCGGCGGGGGCACTGCTCGGGACCGTGACGTTCGTGCGCCCCGGGTCACCGTTCAGCGAGGTGTCGGCCCCCGACGAGGCGGAGATCAGGATGCTCGCCGTCGCTCCTGCTGCGCGCGGCCGGGGGCTGGGTGAGACGCTCACCCGGGCCACGCTCGACCTCGCCCGGGCCGAAGGCTATGCCGCGCTCGTGCTGTCGAGCGCGACGTGGATGCGCGCGGCGCACCGGCTCTACGAGCGGATGGGGTTCGTGCGCACCCCCGAGCGGGACTGGCAGCCCCGCCCCGACGTCGACCTGGTGACCTACCGGCTCACCCTCGTCGACTGACCGGGCCCGGCCCTGCCGGCGGTGGTCAGGTCGCTGGGAGCAGGACCGAGAAGGTCGTGTCGCCGGGCCGGCTGTCGAGCTCGACCCGGCCCCCGTGGGCCTGGCCGACGGCGGCCACGATCGACAGGCCGAGGCCGGTCGAGCCGGTGGCGCGTGAACGGGACTCCTCGCCACGGCTGAACCTCTGGAAGACGTTGCGCTGCAACGACTCCGGCACGCCCGGACCGTCGTCCTCGACACTCATCCGGACCCAGCCGTCCTCGTGGCGGAGGCGGGTGACCACCGTCGTCCCCGAGGGAGTGTGGGTCCGGGCGTTGGCGAGGAGGTTGGCGAGGATCTGGTGCAGGCGGGCCTGGTCACCGAGTACCTCGACCGGGTCTTCGGGCAGGTCGAGCTCCCACCGGTGGTCCGGGGACGCCGCGTGGGCGTCGCTCACGGCGTCCACCGCGAGCAGTGTGAGGTCGACCGGCTCGCGGTCGAGCGGGCGGCCGGAGTCGAGCCGGGCGAGCAGGAGGAGGTCCTCGACGAGCTCCTGCATCCGCAGGGACTCGGACTCGACCCGCCCGATAGCATGGGTGACCGATGCCGGCACCGGCTCCTTCTCGCGACGGGACAGCTCGGCATACCCCCGGATCGAGGCCAGCGGCGTCCGCAGCTCATGGGAGGCGTCCGCGACGAACTGGCGCACCCGCATCTCGCTCTCGTGCCGGGACTGGAGAGCCCGCTCGACGTTGTCGAGCATGCTGTTGAGCGCGAGTCCGACCTGGCCCACCTCCGTGTGCGGGTCGGTGTCCGACTCGGCCACCCGGGCCGCCACGGCGCCGTCGCCCGAGTCGAGCTTGAGCTGGGACACCCGTCGCGCGGTGCCGGCCACCCGGGACAGCGGCTCGAGGTTGCGGCGGACCAGGAACGTTCCGGCGACGAACACGGAGACGAGCCCGAGGATGGTGCCGCCGGCGACCAGGGTGAGCAGGTTGGCGATGGTGTCGTCGACGCCCTTCGTCGGCACTCCGGTGATGTAGACGACGCCGTTGGGGGCCTGGCGGGCGATGAGCAGGTAGGACCCGACGTCGCCGCCGATGTTGACCCGCTTGGGCTGCGCGCCGAGCTGGGCCGACTGGAGCTCGGCGACCTGGCCGCTGTCGAGGGCGGCGTCGGTGTTGCTCTCGTTGACGACGTGGTTGACGGCGGTCCCGTTGGCCAGGACGGCCACGGCGCCGTTCACCAGCCCGAGTACGAGGACCGAGCTGCCGTTGCTTCCGGGCAGGCCGGCCGGGGCGCCGTCGACCTCACGGTCGGGCCGGGGGTTGAACCCGCCGACCCGCTGGGACGCGTTGAGCAGCTCGTTGGACAGCTGGGCCGTCAGGTACTGGCGGGTGGCGAGCACGGTGAGCGCGCCGGTGGCCGGCATGACGACGCCGAACAGCGCCAGCATGCCCGCGACGAGCTTGGACCGCAGGGTCCAGGTCGATGGCCGGGTGAGGACCACGGAGCGCACGGTGGTCGATGCCTACTCGGCCGGCTTGAGGACGTAGCCGACGCCACGCATCGTGTGGATCATCGGGGCGCGGCCCGCGTCGAGCTTCTTGCGCAGGTAGGAGATGTAGAGCTCGACGACGTTGGCCTGGCCGCCGAAGTCGTAGTTCCACACCCGGTCGAGGATCTGGGCCTTGGACAGCACCCGCCTGGGGTTGCGCATGAGGTAGCGCAACAGCTCGAACTCGGTGGCGGTCAGCTGGATCTCCCGGCCGGCGCGGGTCACCTCATGGCTGTCCTCGTCCATGGTGAGGTCGCCGACGACGAGCAGCGACGCGGAGTCGTCGGTGACGACGGCGGTGCGACGCATGAGCGCGCGGAGCCGGGCGACGACCTCCTCGAGGCTGAACGGCTTCGTGACGTAGTCGTCGCCCCCGGCGGTGAGGCCGGCGACGCGGTCCTCGACCGCGTCCTTCGCGGTGAGGAAGAGGACGGGTACGTTGGGGCTGTCGGCGCGCATCCGGCGGAGCACCTCCAGGCCATCGAAGTCGGGCAGCATCATGTCGAGCGCCACGGCGTCGGGGTGGAACTCGCGGGCGACCTTGACCGCCTGGGTCCCGGTGGCGGCGGCCCGCACCTCCCAGCCCTCATAGCGCAGAGCCATCGAGAGCAGCTCGGTGAGGTTGTCCTCGTCGTCGACGACGAGGACGCGGACGGGTGAGCCGTCGGGGCGCTGGAGCTTCGCGGTGGTGCTGGGACTGGTGCTCATGGCATCCAGTGAACCCCGGGACCCTACGTGAACTCCATGCCTTTCCTGTGTGATCTCTGTGAGGATGGGGCACGCCTCCTCGGTGCCGGGTGGGTGATGGCTGCGCACGACGCCGTCCCCGAGGGGGCCGGCCCAGGGGCGAAAAGGCCGGCAGCCGGGCTGGTCAGGAGCGCCGGGCGAAGGCTCAGTGACTCGATACGGCTGCCACAGCACGGCCACAGGTTGGCCCGCGACGGTGAGTGGGACAGGACAAGCACCCGCCCACCAGTGCCGACCAGAGCCGACCGACGCCGACCGACGCCGACCGACCAGGAGACCGCCCCATGGCCACGCCGCAGCACCCCGACCCCGTCGTCCAGCCCGCCTGGACCTCGATCCCCGACGCCGACACGGCCCCGGGGGTCCCCGAGACGAGCGGCGACACGACGAGCGCACCCGAGCACGACCCGGGCACGGCGCTCCCCCACGACGTCCCGACCGCGTGGATGTCCGGCCCCCAGCAGGCCGCCGCGGTCGAGACGGACGCCGTCCCGGAGCGGGCGCAGGGGCCCGCTCCGACGACGGCACCGGCCATCACTCCTCCACGGTGGTCGGGCAAGAAGACCGCGGTCGCCGCCGCGCTCGCCATCGGGCTCTCCTCGGTGGGCGCGGTCGCGGCGGCTGCCACCCTCCCGCAGGGGACCGGTGGCGCCGTCGACGGACGCGGTGGCCCGGGAGGCGGCTTCGGCCGCCAGGGGCGGCCCCCCGGCCAGGGACAGCTGCCCCCCGGCCAGGGGCAGCTGGGGACCGGAACGCAGCGCTCCCAGCAGGGGCAGGGACAGCTGCCACAGGGGTCCGGTACCCAGCTGCTCCCTGGTCAGGGCCAGGGGGTGGACCCGAGCAACCCCACCTCGGCCAACGGGACGACGTGAGCCGCTGACTCGGCTCCGGTGTGAGGGAACGCGCCGGTATGCCGGGTGCTCCCGTCGTCGGCCGGTGCCAGCTCCTGCCGACCGTTGACCGACCACGAGGCCGGGCCCACCAGATGGTGGACCCGGCCTCGTCGGAAGCGGCGAGCGTCACTCGACGCCGAGGCGCTCCTTGAGGGTGCCCAGCTCGTTGCGCAGCTGGCTCGGGAGGTGGTCGCCCAGCTTGGCGAACCACTCTTCGATGAGCGGGATCTCGGCCTTCCATTCCCCGTCCTTGACGGCGAGGACCTCGGCGACCTCGTCCGCGGTCATGTCCAGCCCGGAGGTGTCCAGGGCGCCCGGCGCCGGGACGAGCCCGACGGGGGTCTCGACAGCCTCG
>CAYPYK010000079.1:0-12382 GCA_964414665.1 uncultured Intrasporangiaceae bacterium
TAGAGACAACCCCCCACCCCGCCACCACAGCTGTCCACAGCCCCCAGGGTTGACCCGCAACCGCCCCGCCCCTGACCCGCCCGAAAGGTGGGGATCCGCCCTTCAGCCCGCTGATGGGGCGGCTCACCACCTTTCACGACGTACACACACCGCCGGGACCTCAGCGGGAGACGCCGAGGCCGAGGTTCTCGTAGACCTCCAGGGTCGCGGTCGAGCGGTTCATCGTGATGAAGTGCACGCCCGGCGCCCCCTCGGCGAGCATCCGCTGGGCGAGCTCGGTCGCGATCTGCACCCCGACCTCGTGCACGGCCGCCGGGTCGTCGGCCACCGCCTCGAGCCGCGACACGACGGCCGGCGGCAGCGGCGTGCCCATGAGCTCGGACATCCGGGTGATCTGCCTGAGGTTGGTCACCGGCATGAGCCCTGGCGTGATCGGCAGGTCGCGCCGCGCCGCGACGAGGTCGCGCAGCCGCAGGTAGCGGTCGGCGTCGAAGACCATCTGGGTGATCGCGAAGCCGGCCCCGGCGTCGGCCTTGCGCACGAGCACCTCGACGTCGTGCTCAAGCGTCGGGCTGTCGGGGTGCATGTCGGGGAAGGCCGCGACGCCGATGGCGAAGTCCCCGAGAGAGCGGATGAGGGCGACGAGCTGCTCGGCATGGTCCAGGCCCTCGGGGTGCGCCACCCACTCGCCCCGGGCGTTGCCGGGAGGATCGCCGCGCAGGGCGAGGATGCTGCTGATCCCGGCCGCGGCATACGCCCCGATCACCCGGCGCAGCTGGGCGACGGAGGCGCCCACACACGTGAGGTGGGCCAGCGGCCTGAGCGTGGTCTCGGCCGCGATCCGCCCGGTGACCCGGATCGTGCGGTCCTGCGTCGAGCCCCCCGCGCCGTAGGTGACCGACACGAAGTCGGGGCGCACCCGCTCGAGACGTCGGACGGCCTCCCACAGCGTCGCCTCGCCGGCGTCGTCCCTGGGCGGGAAGAACTCGAAGCTCACCGACGGGTCCGCACCGCGCAGCAGCGCGGGGATCGTGGGCATGCGGTGAGGGTACCCGCCGGGCGAGGTCGTAGGCTCGGTGCCGCACATCGTGAGACTCGGCGAGCCCCGTCCCGGCCCTCGCCGCCGACCGTCCAGGAGTCGCTCGTGGCCCAGCCGCTCGACCTCGCCGACCTGCGCATCAGGGTCCAGGCGTGCATCGACGCCGAGCTGCACGCCCAGTCCGAGGTGCTCGCCGAGATCGGGCCCGACGTCGGCGACCTCCTCGAGGCCATCGCCGCGCTGCTCTCGGGCGGCAAGCGGCTGCGGGCCGCGTTCCTCTACTGGGGCTACCGGGCGGCCGGGCGGCCCGACTCCGCCGAGCTCATCCGGCTGGCCACGTCGATGGAGCTGTTCCAGGCGGCGGCGCTCATCCACGACGACGTCATGGACGACAGCGACACCCGACGCGGTATGCCGGCCGCACACCGGGCGCTCGCCACGCACCACACGGGGCGGGGATGGAGCGGCGACGCCGACCGGTTCGGGCTGGCGGGCGCGATCCTCGCCGGCAACCTCTGCCTGAACTGGACCGAGGAGCTCTACGCCACCTCCGGGCTCCCCCCCGAGGAGCTCGCCCGCGCGCGCGGGCTCTTCGACCGGATGCGCACCCAGCTCATGGCCGGGCAGTTCCTCGACGTCATCGAGTCCGTTCGGCCCTGGGACGGCCTGCCGCTCGAGGAGCGCATCGCCCGGGCGAGCCGGGTCATCCGCTACAAGAGCGCGAAGTACACCATCGAGCACCCCCTGCTCATCGGCGCCGCAGCGGGCGGCCTGGCAGGCGAGGACCTCGACCTGCTCTCGCGCTACGGCCTCGACCTCGGTCACGCGTTCCAGCTCCGCGACGACCTCCTCGGGGTGTTCGGTGACCCCGAGACGACGGGCAAGCCGGCCGGCGACGACCTGCGTGAGGGCAAGCGGACCGTGCTGCTCGCCTACACGCTCACCGGAGCCGACGAGGGGTCCCGGGTCCGGCTCGAGTCCCTCCTCGGCCGTGCCGACCTGCTCGAGGAGCACGTCGAGGACCTGCGGGGCATCATCACCGGATCGGGCGCGGTGACCGCCGTCGAGGCCGAGATCGAGCGGCTCTCGTGCAGCGCGCGCGCGGCGCTGCACGCTGCTCGGGGCCTGGACCCCCAGGCGGTCGACGTCCTCGACGCCCTCATCGACGCCTCGACTGCGCGCACGGCCTGAGCCCAGGCCCGGCTCGACTAGAGAGCGATCTCCATGGCCCGGCGGCGCACCTCGGTCTTGTGACCGGCCCGGATCGCGTCGACGGGCGTCCCGCCGGGCAGGGTCGGGTCGGGCGTGAACAGCCAGCGCAGCGTCTCGACGGCGTCCATCCCGCCGTCGGCGAGCACGGTGAATGTCCCCTTGAGCGCCGACAGGGGGCCGTCCGGGCCGATGAACGCCTCGGGGACCGACAAGATGGCGCGCTCCCCCACCCGGACGGCGAGCAGCTCGCCGTCCTCGATGAGCCGGCGCACCTCCGTCACCGACCGGCCGATCCGCTCGGCGACGTCGGGCAGCGTCAGCCAGGTGGGGACGAGACCAACGACGTCGTCAGGAGTCACCCGCTCAGCGTGCCATATCGGCTGACCGGCGATTCTCAGGTACCTTTCATCACTAGAGCAACATCAGTCACTCCGGTCACAGTCTGACGCTGGCGCCGGACCGACCTGAAAGGGGGTCGCCCATGGCACTCGCCCTGCCGCCGGCGACCGTGGCTCCGGCGGCCCAGTCCGGAGTGCCCACGGCCGCGACGTCCGTCGTCTCCGCCGCCAACCCGGCGCCCCATGGCTGGACGAGCTACACGGTTCGGTCCGGTGACACCCTCATCGGGATCGCCGCCCGCTACCGGACCACCCCCGGCGTCCTTGCCAGCCGCAACCATGTGTCCCATCCCCGCGCGCTCCAGGCCGGCGCGCGGATCCAGGTACCCCGCGCGAGCGCGGCCCCCCGCCCGGCGGCGCCGCGCACGGTCGCCCGGGTCCACACCGTCAGAGACGGCGAGACGCTCAGCGGCATCGCCGCCCACTACGGCACCACCGTCACCGCCCTCGCCAAGGGCAACCGGATCAGCAGGCCCTCGCTGATCTACGTCGGGCAGCGTCTCGTCGTGGGGCGGGTCAGCGCAGCCGCGGCGCGGTCGGCCTCGTCCCGGCGGGCGACCTACTCGGTCCGTCGCGGCGACACCCTGAGTGCCATCGCCGTCCGCTTCCACACGAGTGTGCCCGCCCTCGCCAAGGCGAGCCACATCCGCGCCTCCTCGCTGCTGCGCATCGGCCAACGGCTCACCCTCCCCCCCGGAGCCCGGACGGTGAGGTCGTCGGCCTCGAGCGGCTACAGCGCGGCCGTCACCTCGGCGGCCAACCGCAACCGGGCCCGCCTGGCCCACGCTCACGTGCCGACCCGCACCCGGACCCGGGCGCTCGTCGTCGCGACCGCCCGCCGCTACGACGTGGACCCCAAGCTCGCCCTGGCTGTGGCCTACCTCGAGTCGGGGTGGAACCAGCGGGCGGTCTCGCCGGCCAACGCCGTCGGCGTCATGCAGGTCATCCCTGCCGGGGGTCAGTGGGCCTCGGACCTGGTCGGACGCCGGCTCGACCTGCTCGACGCCCGCGACAACATCACCGCCGGCGTCGTCATGCTCCGCACCCTGGAGCGGAGCACCACGAGCACCTGGCGCGCCGTCGCGGCCTACTACCAGGGGCTCGGGTCGCTGCGCGCAAGGGGGATGTATGCCGACACCAAGCGGTATGTCGCCAACGTCAAGGCACTGCGCGCACGCATGTGACACGCGGGGCCCCGAGCGCGGCCGGCGCCCCCGGAACAGCTCCGGGGACGGCCCCCATACGGTGCCCGCCGACCGGCACCGATGCGGGACCTAGGTGGTTCGCTACGTACACTTCCGACGTGTCCTCTGCCGCCGCCGACGCCCTCGTCGGCCAGCTTCTCGATGGTCGCTACCGCGTCATCGAGCGCTTGGCCGAAGGCGGGATGGCGACGGTCTACCTCGCCCTGGACACCCGCCTGGACCGTGAGGTCGCGCTGAAGGTCATGCGCCCGCATCTGGTCCACGACGAGGCATTCGTCTCGCGGTTCCGCCGCGAGGCGCGCTCCGCCGCGCAGCTGAGCCACCCGCACGTCGTCCAGGTGTACGACCAGGGCGAGGACGCCGGACAGATGTTCCTGGCCATGGAGTACGTCCCCGGGCAGACCCTGCGCGAGGTCATCACCGAGGAGGGGGCGCTCACCCCTCGCGCCGCCCTCGACATCCTCGCCCCCATGCTCGAGGCCCTGGCGGCCGCACACGCGGCCGGGCTCATCCACCGCGACGTCAAGCCCGAGAACGTCATCCTGCGCCCCGACGGGGCGGTCAAGGTCGCCGACTTCGGGCTGGCCCGGGCCGTCTCGTCCCAGACGAGCACCGCCTCGCACGGGATGATCCTCGGGACCGTCGCCTACCTCTCCCCCGAGCAGGTCGAACGCGGCATCGCCGACGCTCGCAGCGACGTCTACGCCGCCGGCCTCATCCTGTTCGAGATGCTCACCGGGTCCCAGGCGTTCACCGGCGACACGCCCATCAACGTCGCCTACCAGCACGTCCACGAGGGGGTCCCGGCGCCGTCGTCGCGGGTCCCCGAGGTGCCGACCGAGCTGGACGCGCTCGTCGCCCGGGCCACCGCCCGCGACCCCGACCTGCGGCCTCGCGACGCCGGCGAGCTCCTCGGGCTGGTTCGCCAGGTCCGTGCCGGGCTCAGCGTGGCCGACCTCGACTCGAAGCCGGCCGACGGCCCCGGTGGGGCGGCCGTGGCCGCGACGACCGCCGCGCTGCCGTTCGCGCGCGACGAGGGCGCGGACGGGCGGGCCGACCACACCGCCGCCCTGCCGCTGCCTGCGCTGCCGCCCTCCCCGCCGGGCCACCCCTCGGGCGGGTCCGGCCGGGCCCGCTACCGGCGCCGCTGGCCGTGGGTCGCCGTCGTCCTCTCGGCGCTGCTCGCCGCGGCGACGGGCTGGTTCTTCATCCTCGGCCCCGGTGCGGTCGAGACCGTGCCTGCGCTGGTCGGCAAGACCCAGGCCACGGCGGAGGCCGCGCTCGCCACCGTCCATCTGCACGGCTCGGTGCGGCTGGCGTTCGACGAGACGGTGCGCAAGGGCGTCGTCGTGTCGACCGACCCACCGGCCGGCGGCGCGGTCCGCCGGATGACCCCGGTCGTCCTCGTCGTGTCCCAGGGCCAGGAGCGCTACGACGTCCCCGATGTCACGGGACTCTCCCTCGACGACGCCAAGACCGCTGTCGCCGACAACCACCTCACCGTCGGACAGGTGACGCTGGTCTACGACGAGAAGGTCCCCGAGGGGCAGGTCGTGCGGGCGGACCCCACGGCGGGTACGCGGCTCAAGCCGGGCGCCGCCGTGACCCTCTTCCAGAGCAAGGGCCGCGAGCCCATCGACGTCGTCGACTACACGGGCAAGAACGCCGGCGACGCCGTCGCTGCTCTCACCCAGGCCGGTCTCAGGGTCGATGCGACACAGCAGAAGTACGACGACGCGGTGCCCAAGGGCGCCGTCATCAGCCAGGACCCGTCGAGCGGCACCATGTACAGGGGCGACCTGGTCACCCTGGTCGTCTCCAAGGGCCCGGTCATGGTGCCCGTGCCCGACGTCGTCGGCAAGCAGGTGATGCAGGCCCAGGCCGCGCTCGAGGCGGCCGGCTTCAAGGTCAAGGTCAAGCGAGTCCTCGGTGGCTTCTTCGGCACCGTCCGGCTCCAGGACCCGGCCGGGGGTTCGAGTGCTCCCAAGGGCAGCACGGTGACCCTCACAACGGTCTGACCCGGTGGCGTCCCTGCGACGGCCCGACGCGACCCGTCTCGCGACCCTGCTGCTCCTCGCGCTCACGGCGGCCTGGGGCTCGACGTTCTTCCTCATCCGTGACCTGGTCACCACCTCCCGCCGGCGGACTTCCTCGCGGTCCGCTTCGCCATCGCCGCGGTGGTGATGTTCGCGCTGTTCCGCCGCCAGACGCTGGCGCTCACCCGCCGCGACCTGCGGATCGGGGTCGTGCTCGGCACGCTCTACGGACTGGCCCAGGTGCTGCAGACCACGGGTCTGCAGCACACCGGCGCCTCGGTCTCGGGGTTCATCACCGGGACCTATGTCGTCCTCACCCCGGTGCTCGGCGCCGTCCTGCTGCGCGACCGGGTGAGCGGCCCGACCTGGGTCGCCGTCGCCCTGGCGACCCTCGGGCTCGCGGTCCTGTCGCTGCGAGGCGTCAGCGTCGGGATCGGAGAGGCGCTCACCCTCGCCGCCGCCGCCCTCTACGCCCTGCACATCCTGGCCCTGGGACGCTGGTCGACCCCGGCCGCCGCCCTGGGGCTGTCCACCGTGCAGGCGGGGGTGATCGCCGGCATCGCCCTGGTCGGCGCCCTGCCCGGTGGCATCACCCTGCCGTCCGCAGGCGGGCAGTGGGCATCGGTCCTCTACATGGCCCTGGTCGCCGGCGCCCTGGCGCTGTGGGCCCAGACCTGGGCCCAGGCCCATCTCTCCCCCACCCGGGCGGCCATCGTCATGTCGATGGAACCGGTGTTCGCCGCGCTGTTCGCCGTGTGGCTCGGCGGTGAGTCGCTGACCGCCCGGATGCTGCTCGGCGGCGCCCTGGTGCTCGCCGCGATGTACCTCGTCGAGCTGCGCCCCCGGCGCGGCGCGACCGGTACCGCGCTGGCCGACCCCCCGCCGGAGGTCCTGCACCACGAGGTCTGAACCCGCCTACCCCGGTGGGCCCGCGGCGAGCAGCCCGGTGAGCACCTCGGTCGCTGCGTCGGTGGCAGCGTCGTCGACATCGAGGTGCCAGACCAGCCGCACGAGCCCGGCGCCGACGGCATACGTCCGCACTCCCCGCTCCTGACCCGCCGCGACGAGGTCGGCCGCCGCCCAGCCGGCCACTGAGACGTCGAGGACGAGGATGTTGGTCTGCACGGTGGCGGGGTCCACGACACCAGGGGCCACCGCGGCGACCGCGGCGGCGAGCCGGCGAGCCCGGGCGTGGTCGTCGGCGAGCCGCTCGACATGGTGGTCGAGGGCGTGGAGTCCGGCCCCGGCGAGGATCCCGACCTGGCGCATCCCACCGCCGTAGCGCTTGCGCCACACACGCGCCCGCGCGACGATCTCGGCCGAGCCGACGAGCACGGACCCGACCGGGGCTCCGAGCCCCTTGGACAGGCACACGCTGACGGTGTCGGCGCAGGCGCCGTATGCCGTGAGCGGGACGCCCGTGGCGACGTGCGCGTTCCACAGGCGCGCCCCGTCGACGTGGACCGCGACCCCGTGGGCGCGGCAGTGCGCCGACAGCTCCTGCATCGCCCCCAGGGGCTGGATCGTGCCGCCGCCGAAGTTGTGGGTGTTCTCGACGACCACCGCCGCCGTGCGCACCTGGTACGGCCCTGCGTCGGTCGCCATCAGGGCGATCGGCTGGGCCGGGTCGAGCAGTCCGCGCTCGCTGACCCACGTTCGGGACGTGATGCCCGAGAAGGCCGCACCCGCGCCGAGCTCGGCTCGCAGGACATGGGCGAGCGAGTCGGCGATGAGCTCCTGCCCCGGCTCGACGTGCAGGCGCACCCCGAGCTGGTTGGCCATCGACCCGGTCGGCGTGAACAGCCCCGCCTCGTGGCCGAGCAGCCCGGCGACCCGATCCTGGAGCTCGATGACGGTCGGGTCCTCCTCGAAGACGTCGTCGCCGACCACGGCATACGCCATGGCCTCTCGCATCGCCGGCGTCGGTCGGGTGAGGGTGTCGGAGAGGAGGTCCGCGACCCAGGGTCGCCCGGGGGTCCCGAAGGCGGCCATCAGCCGCGGCTGAGTATCTCGGCGACGAGGAACGCCAGCTCAAGGGCCTGCTGGTGGTTGAGCCGCGGGTCGCAGACGCTCTCGTAGCGCGTGCCGAGGTCGGCGTCGAGGATCTTCTCGGCCCCGCCGATGCACTCGGTCACGTCGTTGCCGGTGAGCTCGACGTGGATACCGCCCGGGACGGTGCCCAGGCCCTGGTGGACCTCGAAGAAGCCGCGCACCTCCTCGACGACGTCGTCGAAATCGCGAGTCTTGAGCCCGGCCGAGGACTCGAAGGTGTTGCCGTGCATGGGGTCGCACACCCAGGTGACCTGGGCACCGCTCGCGGCGACCTTCTCGACGATGTGCGGCAGCGCCTCGCGGACCCGCCCGGAGCCCATCCTGGTGATGAACGTCAGCCGGCCCGGCTCGCGGTCGGGGTCGACGATGTCGACCATCCGCAGCAGCTCGTCGACGTCGGCCGACGCGGAGACCTTGACCCCGACGGGGTTGCGGACCTTGCTCACGAAGTCGATGTGCGCGCCGCCGAGGTCGCGGGTCCGCTCCCCCACCCACACGAAGTGGCCGGAGGTGTCGTAGAGGTCGCCGGTGCGCGAGTCGACCCGGGTCATCGGCCGCTCGTAGTCCAGGAGGAGGGCCTCGTGGGCGGAGAAGAACTCCGTCGTGCGCATCGCGTCGAAGCCGGCGCCGCAGGCCGACATGAACTTCATCGCCTTGTCGATGTCGCGGGCCAGCCGCTCGTACTTGACGTTGGCAGCGTTGGCGATGAAGCCCTTGTTCCACTCGTGGACGTAGCGCAGGTCGGCGAACCCGCCCTGGGTGAAGGCGCGCACCAGGTTCAAGGTGGCCGAGCTCGCGTGGTAGCCGCTGACGAGGCGCTGCGGGTCGGGCCTGCGAGCCTGCGCGGTGAACTCGATGTCGTTGACCATGTCGCCGCGGAACGCCGGCAGCGTCACGCCGTTACGGGTCTCGGTCGAGCTCGAGCGGGGCTTGGCGTACTGCCCCGCCATCCGGCCGACCTTGACCACCGGCACCGACGCGCCGTAGGTCAGCACGGCCGCCATCTGCAGGATCGTCTTGACCCGGTCGCGGATGTTGTCGGCGGTGGCGCTGGCGAAGGTCTCGGCGCAGTCCCCGCCCTGCAGGACGAACGCCTCGCCGCGCGACGCCGCAGCCATCCGGTCACGCAGGACGTCGCACTCGCCGGCGAACACGAGCGGGGGGTAGCTCGCCAGGGTCGCAACGGCCTCGGCGAGGCCTGCGGGATCCGGCCACTGCGGCTGCTGGGCAGCCGGCAGGTCCGCGCCGGCCAGCAGCCGGTCGCGCGCGTCGGAGGTCGTCGACGTGCTCACGAGGACCAAGGATAGGTCGCCCAGCCGGGGGCGGCCCCGCTGGCCCGTATGCCGGTCAGGCTCGCCTCAGCGGGCGCGGCCCTCGGGCGGCTCGTCCTCGAGCCCCCGGGCGAGCGCGAACCGGACCAGCTCGACCCGGTTGTGCAGGTGCAGCTTGCCGAGGGTGTTCTGGACGTGGTTCTGCACCGTGCGGTGGCTGATGACCAGGGTGTCGGCGATCTCCTTGTAGGACATCCCGGTCGCGACGAGGCGCAGTACCTCGGTCTCCCGGTCGGTGAGCTCGGGGATGGGCCGAACGGGGTCGGCGCTCGCCTGCGCCTCGTCGGAGGCCATCCGGGCGAACTCGCCGAGGACGAGGCCGGCCAGCCCCGGGGTGAAGACGGCCTCGCCGCGCGCGGTCGCCTCGACGGCCGTGACGATCTCGGCCCCGGAGGCGGACTTGACGAGGTAGCCGGTCGCCCCGGCCTTGATGGCCGCGAGGACGTCGTGCTGCTCGCCGCTCGCCGAGAGGATGAGCACCCGGGTCGGCACGTCCGCCAGGGCGTGGCACACCTCGTCGCCGCGCATCCCGGGCATGTTGAGGTCGAGGAGGAGGACGTCGGGGCGGGTGGCGCGCACCCGGTTGACCGTGCTCGGGCCGTCGGGGGCGGTGCCGGCGATGTCGAGCCCGGCCGCGGCGAGGTCACGGGCCAGGGCGTCGCGCCACACCGGGTGGTCGTCGGCGACGAGGACGGTCGTCATCTGCGCTCTCCTTCGGGGACCTCGAGGTGGACGGTACAGCCACGGCCGGGCTGCGTCGTCCAGGTCACGGTCCCGCCGAGGTCCTCGACCCGCCCGCGGATGGAGCGGCTGACGCCCATCCTCCCCCGCTCCCCCGCAGCGGCCAGCTCGGCGGGGTCCGCGCCCACCCCGTTGTCACGGACCGTAAGGGCGACCCGTCCGGACGAGGACTCCAGGAGCACCCAGGCGCGGGCGTCGGGTCCGGCGTGCCGGGCGACGTTGTCGAGCGCCGCGGCGACGGCGGCGTCGATCTCATGGGCCCGGCGGGACGCGACCGGGACCGGGTCGGCAGGGACCGAGACGCTCACCCGGTCGCCCTCGTACGCCGCGAGCAGGGCCCGCAGGTCGCAGACGCGTCCGTCTCGCGTGTCCTCCGCGCCGGCCGCGTGGCCGGCCGCGTGGCCGGCCGCGTGGCCGGCCGGGTGGCCCGCCGCGGGGTCGGCGGCGACCTCGGAGACGAGCCGACGCAGGGAGCGCTCCTGCTCGGCCGCGAGCGAGGCGAGCTCGGCGGCCGGGCCGCCGATCTCCTCGCCACGACGATGGACGTAGGTGAGGGTCTGCAGGACGCCGTCGTGGACCACCCGGGCCAGCCGCTCGCGCTCGCGCAGCCGCTCCTGCTCCAGGAGCATCCGGTCGTGGCGCTCCTCCGCGGTCCGGGCCAGGTCGACGGCCAGTCCGATCAGCCCACCGAGCAGCACGAGCAGGACGATGTTGTGGATCGTCCCCTGGGTGGGGTGGCGCACCTCGACGAGGTCCGCGATGGCCATGACTGCGGCCGCGAGGAGCCCGCCGCGGGCGCCGTGGAGGACCGCGGCGCCGGTCACCGAGCCGGCGACCCAGAGGGTCGGGAGGGTGAACTGCCCCTGGGCGATCGACGCCGAGGACTCCACGCCGAGGGTTGCCAGGATCGCACCCACCGACAGGACCACCTCGGCGACGACGAGGGCGGACGTGCGCCGCCTGACCACGAGCAGGGCCAGGCTCCACGCCAGGAGCACCGCGAGGACGACCCACGCCAGCCAGGGCCGGACCATGTCAGCGTGCCGCTGCCACGCCAGCAGCGCGGCATACCCGGCGGCGACGGGGCGGAACACGTCGAGACCGCGGGAGAACGCCTCGACGACGACGGGCTCGCGCCGACCGGTCCACCTCGAGCGCCGCACCCCTGCCCCCACGGCCGGCTCAGCTCGCGCGCTGTTGCCCGTCGGCACGGGCCTCGCCGCCGGGCTCGCCGGCCGCCCCCGACCCGGTGGAGGGTCCCTCGTCGAGCTCGTCGCGGGCGTCGTGGGCATCGAGCGCCGCCTCGAGGTCGGCGGCGGCGTGACCGGGCGCTGCGGCGTCGGCCGCCTCCCGGGCGCGGACCCGGGCCGCCTTGAGGATGCGGGCCTTCATCGACGTGGCGTACATGTCGACGTACTCCTGGCCGGAGAGCTCCATCAGGGCGTACATGATCTCGTCGGTCACCGAGCGGAGGACGAAGCGGTCGTCCTCCATGCCCTCGTAGCGGGAGAAGTCGAGCGGCTCGCCGATCCGGATCCCGATCCGCATGATGTGCGGGAGCGCCTTGCCGGTGGGCTGGGCCTTGTCGGTGTCGATCATCGCGACGGGGATGACGGGCGCGTCGGCCTCCAGCGCGATCCGGGCGACGCCGGTCCTGCCCTTGTACAGACGCCCGTCGGGGCTGCGGGTGCCCTCCGGGTAGAGCCCGAGGAGCTCACCGCGGCGCAGGACCTTGAGCCCGCTGCTCAGGGCGACCTCGCTGGCGCGCCCCCCGGAGCGGTCGACCGGGAGCTGGCCGATGCCCCTGAAGAACGCAGCGGTCATCCAGCCCTTGAGCCCGGCCCCGGTGAAGTAGTCGGCCTTGGCGAGGAAGGTCATCCGGCGCGGCACGACGAGCGGCAGGAAGATCGAGTCGGAGAAGGAGAGATGGTTGCTCGCGAAGATCGCCGGTCCGTGCATGGGGATGTTCTCGGCACCCTCGACCCAGGGCCGGAACAGCAGCCGCAGGATGGGACCGAGGATGACGGTCTTGAGCACCCAGTAGAACACCTACCCTCCTTCGGCCTCGGATGTCGCGTCTCCGCTGCACGGTTGACTCTAGTGCACCGGTTCCCTACCTCCCCGGCCCGGAGCGTGGGAGGATGCCGCCATCTCGATCGAGGAGGTTCCCTGCCCATGAGCGTGCGTCCCGGCGCTGAGCCGTTCGCCCACGACGGCTCCGATATCGGTGTCCTGCTCTCGCACGGCTTCACCGGCAGCCCCATCGGCATGCGGCCGTGGGCGCAGCGGCTCGCCGACGAGGGCTTCACCGTGCGGCTGCCCCGGCTGCCCGGCCACGGCACGACGTGGCAGGAGATGAACCGCACCC
>CAYPYK010000080.1:0-5251 GCA_964414665.1 uncultured Intrasporangiaceae bacterium
GGCCCCCGTAGCTCAGCTGGATAGAGCAAGAGCCTTCTAATCTCTAGGTCGCAGGTTCGAGTCCTGCCGGGGGCGCCGAGAAAAGGCCCTCTGACCTGCATAAACAGGTTAGGGGGCCTTCGTCGTGCAACATACGTGCAACAAGGGTGCCCGAATCGACGGCAACCCCAGAATGCTGGACGGTTGAGCCCCAGCGTGGCCACGGCTGCTTGCGGGGGGCAGGAGGTGCCACGATGAACCGACAGAGCCGCCGCAGTTATGAGTCCCTCGCCCAGGCCGCCCATCGGACGGGGATGAGTGTCCGCACTCTTCGTCGTCGGATTGCCTGCGGGCAGTCGGCTGCCCACCGGACCGGTCGGCTGCTGCTCGACCTGGGTGACAGCCGCGACCTCGGCCCGGGGGCGAACCGCATCAGGGACGTCGATGCGGCGTACGACGGAGCGTGGGAGCGGCCGGTGATCGGTGTGGTCGACGCCCCGACGGCGGTGCTGATCCGCCCCGACGGGCATGTGGCCTGGGTCGGTCATGCGTCGGGCGAGGGCCTCACCGAGGCGCTCACGCGGTGGTTCGGGGCAGCCGGTGTCTAGGCGGGTGCTGGTCGTGGACGGCGCCAACGTGGTCGGCAGCACACCGGACGGCTGGTGGCGCGACCGGCCGGCGGCGGCCAAGAGGCTGCACGACAGGATCGCCGCCGCGGACCTCGGGTACGACGCGCTCGTGCTCGTCCTCGAAGGCCACGCCAGGCGCGGCCAGCCGATCGGCGAGGTCGGCCTGCTGCAGACCGTGCATGCACCCGCCGACGGTGACGACGAGATCGTCGACCAGGTGCGGGCCCGGCCGCAAGAAGGTGACGACGTCGTCGTGGTCACCGCGGACCGCGCGCTGCGGGAGCGGGTCCTCGAGGCCGGTGGTCACTGCGTCGGGCCGTCCTGGCTGCTCGACCAGCTGCCCGTCTAGATCGATGGCGGGTCGGGGTCGGTCCTTGCGCCAACGGCTCAATCGCGAGGTGACTGTCCGGACCGTCCAGTTCGCGTTGGCCGCCGGCCCGCGGTTCCGCGGATGCCTCCATCCCGCCTACGTTCGCTGAGGACGTCATCAACCGGCCGGCTCAGGCCCAACTCGAAGCATTCGTCGCCGAGCGCTGCACTGGGGAGTTGCCTGGACGGACTCACGGAGGAGCGGGCTGTCCTGGCCGCCTGCGGACGCGGCCACTGCGAGAGCTCCGGGACCAGCGTCGGTTCCAGCCATGAAGACGCGATCTGGATGGTCCAGGCGGTCGGCACGTGACGGCCAGTCACCGGCGCTGCTGCCGGCGGAACGAGGACGGTCTGGCGATCGAGACGACCCGGACGGTGGGCACCGGGCTCGGGGCTTGGGCTCGTTCGCCTGTTCAGCCCGAGGCGCCGTAGCGCAGGCCGTCGAGCACCAGGCGCAGCAGTCGGCGGGTCTGGTCGGGGTTCGTCGCCTCGGCGCTCGACATGCAGACCCCGCTAACGGCCCTGAGCATGTCCATCGGCTGCACGTCGGTGCGGACCGCTCCGTCCGCCTGGGCAGCGGTGAGCAGAAGCCTGGCGGCGCCCTCGAGCTGGTCGTGCGCGTCGGCGAAGATCGTGGCCGACTCCTCACCCACCGCAGCCCGCAGCGCGGCGGCCGTCCCCCGCTTGCGGCCCACGTAGGCAACGAAGCCCAGGACCCACTCCTCGAGCGCCTCGACAGGGGCCATGCGTTGCAGCAGGTCGGTGGCGGTTGCGCACAGCTCGTCGACGCCATCGCGGTAGACCATCTCGACCAGGGCCGCCCGGTTCGGGAAGTGCCGGTAGAGCGTGCCCACCCCAACACCGCCGCGGCGGGCTATCTCCTCGAGGGAGCCGTCGACACCCGACTCGGCGAACACGTCGCTCGCTGCGGCCAGGATCCTCGCCCGGTTGCGCATGGCGTCCGCGCGCAAAGGTCGGGCCGCCGACGCCGCCGTCGCGGTCGCAATCCGGTCTTCCACCGACGTCCTTTCGCCACTGCCGTGGATGGGCACGACAAGACACTTGTTAATCGGAGGCACCCTCCGTATAGTCTTTAGCGGAGGCTCCATCCACTTAGCGTCGATCCTATCTCCTTGGAGGCCATGGTGTCCTCGTCCCCTCCCTCTCTGCCCCGTCCGGCGTCATCGCGACTGGTCCTGGCAGCGATCCTCACCACCCAGCTCATGATCGTGCTTGACATGACGATCGTGAACGTCGCGCTCCCACAGATCCAGGCGGGGCTCGCGTTCAGCCCCACGGCCCTGTCCTGGGTGATCAACGCCTACACCCTCGCCTTCGGTGGCCTGCTGCTCCTCGGCGCCCGGGCAGGGGACCTGCTCGGGCGGCGCCGAGTCCTCATCGCCGGCATCGCGCTGTTCGTGGTGGCGTCCTTCGCGGGCGGGCTCGCCCAGACGGGGCCTCAGCTGCTCGCCGCACGGGCCGTGCAAGGCGTCGGGGCCTCGTTCGCCGCACCGTCGGTGCTGGCCCTGTTGGTCGGCAGGTTCCCCGAAGGCCGGGAGCGGGCCCGTGCCCTCGGCTGGTTCTCCGCCGTCGCGATAGGTGGCTCGGTCATCGGGCTGATCGCCGGCGGCATACTCGTCCAGTGGGTGTCCTGGCGATGGGTCTTCTTCGTCAACGTCCCCATCGGTCTGACGCTGATCGTTGTTGCCGGGCGGGTTCTCGCGGAGACCCCGCGGCACCTCGGCAGGTTCGACGTCGCCGGCGCCCTCACGGCCACCCTCGGCACCACCGCAGTCGTCTACGGCTTCGTCCGAGCGGCCTCCGACGGCTGGGTCAACGTCGGGACCGGCATCGCGTTCCTCGTGGGTGCCGCCCTGATCTCGCTGTTCGTCAGCGTGGAGCGACGCGTCGATGACCCGGTCACCCCTCTCGAGCTGTTCCGGCATCGCACCCGCGCAGCATCACTCCTGGGCCGGGTCCTGCTCGTCGCCGCGATGATGGGGATGTTCTTCTACCTCACCCAGTTCCTGCAGGACATCATCGGCTACACCCCCCTCGCCACCGGTCTCGCCTTCCTGCCGCTCACGGCGGCGCTGTTCGCCATGTCGCGACTGTCCGCCGGCCTGATGGGACAGGTGGAGCTGCGCACGTTGATGGTGGGCGGGCTGGCCATCTCGACTCTCGGGCTGCTCACCCTGACCAGGCTGTCCGCCGACAGCGGCTACCTCGCGGTCCTCGCGCCGCTGACGCTGTTCGGCATCGGCAACGGGCTCGCGATCGTTCCGCTGACCGCGGCGGGGCTCACCGACGTGGCACCGCAGGATGCCGGGGCGGCCTCAGGCCTGGTTAACGTGGCGCAGCAGATCGGCGGCTCGCTCGGCCTGGCGATCCTCGTCACCATCGGCACCGGCGCGGCCAAGGCCGCCCCATCGGTCGGGACGACGGCCTCGGACATCGCCCGACACGCCTTCGTCGTCGGGGCGGACCGCGCGTTCCTGGCCTCCGCGCTCCTCATCGCGGCAACCGTCGTGCTCCTCGCCCTCGCGATCCCGTCGAGCCAGACGAAGCAGGCGCAGCGGGTCGACCCCGCCGACCCCGTCGAGGTCGCCACGGAGCTCGCGGCCCTCGACAGCGAGGGCGCCGACCTCCACTGAGGTGCACCGGTGGGCCGCGGGGCTCGAAGGGCGGCCCCGCGGCCCACCTCGCTCGGTCAGCCGCGGGGCCTGCGGACCGGCCGGTTGGAGACGCTCAGCGACGGCGTCCCAGCCATCATCACCACGATCCGCTCGTCAGCGCGAGCGCGCCGACCACACCCGCGTCCACCGCCGCGACACGGCGGCCTGCTTGGCAGGAGAGTCACCCCGGGACCACGCCCGCACCACACGAGGTTCTCCTCAGCGGCCAGCGGCTTCGTCCTGCACCATCCATGAGGAGCGTCACTTCCAGTGCCTTCTGGGTTCGTGAGGTCAGGACGTGACCACTCCCGATTTCTCCTGTCCCAGAAGGAACCTCTATTTCCGGCAGGCCGCACCAACCCCTGACCGCGGTCGGTTCACGGATCCGAGGCTTTGCCGGGGGTGGACGCGGCATTCGCGCCCGGCGTCAGCGGAACGTCGATCTCAGTGACCCGATCGCGGTGTGCTGCGGTCTCCACCCGAGCTGGGTCTTTGCCTTGGTCGTATCCATGATGGCCGGGTGGCTCATGGCCTCGACCCACTGTGCTCGCGAGGGCAGGTACGGCAGCTTCGCGACGGCTCGCGCCAGCGAGGCGACGGGCCCGCCAGGGAGCCGCACGGCCCGGAGGCCCAGTTCCCGGGCAACGTCGACGCCGGTGATCACGTCGTCAGCGGCGATGTTGTAGGCCCCGGGCGCACCGGCGCCGACGACGCACAGGCGCAGCGCCTCGGCCACGTCGTCTTGATGGATGACCTGGAGGGGGAGGTCCGGCACCAGAGCTGGCAGGCCGGGAAGGTGCCAGAGCGCTGCGCCCACGGCTCGCACTAGAGGCGCGAGCGCCGTGGGGATGCTGACCTTGGCTCCGACCGCGTCGGGGCCGAGGACGATCGGGGGTCGCAGCAGGTAGAGCGCGGTCTGCGGGCACGTGGCGGCCTCCTGGTGCAGCAGGTGCTCCAGCTCCGCCTTCTCCTGGGCGTAGAAGAGACGGTCCGCAGGCCGGGTTGCCCACTCCTCACTGATGCCGATCGGGTTGTCGCGATGGAATCCGTATGCCGCAACCGAAGACGCGTAAACGAATCTTGCGACCCCGACGTCGGCCGCCGCGCGGAAGGCGTTCAGGGTGCCCTCGACGTTGATCGCCCGCGTCGTCTCCCTAGCGCCGCTCAGGATAAGGAAGGCCAGGTGCACGACCACCTCAGCCCCATCGAACGAGGCCCGTAGCGCGTCGGCGTCTCGAACGTCACCGCGGCGGTACTCCATCTTCGTCCAGCCACGCTCGGCTGGATCGAACGGCCGCCGAGCGATGCCGATGACGCGATCGACCCGATCGTCCTGCTGGAGCAGGGGCATCAGAGCGAGCCCGAAGGTCCCGGTGGGCCCGGTCACCGCCACCGTGAGTCCACCGGCATCCGCCATCGGCCCACCCTAGTCGCGCCCACCACGCAGCCAACGCCCTACCGAGCCGACCGTGTGCCGCGTTGATCTCCGTGTGCGCGGGGGACGCAGGGGGTGGGGCCCGGCGCGTGTCCGAGTGGATGGCGGTCATGGCGACCAGTTGCGCGGACGCAGGGGGTGGGGCCGGCGCTGTGTCCGAGTGG
>CAYPYK010000080.1:5351-12258 GCA_964414665.1 uncultured Intrasporangiaceae bacterium
CATGGCGACCAGTTGCGCGGACGCAGGGGGTGGGGCCGGCGCTGTGTCCGAGTGGGTGGCGGTCATGGCGACCAGTTGCGCGGACGCAGGGGGTGGGGCCGGCGCTGTGTCCGAGTGGATGGCGGTCATGGCGACCAGTTGCGCGGACGCAGGGGGGCCAGCACGCCCAAGGCGAGTCGGGAGCAAGAAACGGTACGTCGTGACGAAATTGTGACCCTCAGGTGCCCGATCTCACAGGCCAACCTGGTCCGCCGTCCCGCGATCCGATCTATTCTCTAGAACGCGCGGGCGGCCTGAGGGGGCCCCGGCGCACATGGTCCTCATCCACTGCAGGGATGAGGACCGCCACGAGGGGCCGGGAGTACCCGGCCCCTCGACCATGCTCGCGCCCCCGCCACCCGCCTCTCGGCGCCGGCTTCGCTCAGCCGGACGCGTCGGTCGAGGACCGGGTGCGGGTGTGCCGGCGTCGCGTCAGGTCCATCGCGGAGCTCGTCGCGGCCCTCAGGCCTCGGCCCGGGGCGCAGGGCCCAACGGAAACCGCGCCAGCTCCTCGTACCTCGGTCTCCCGCCGCGTCCCTGCCCGAGGTGGGACTCGACGAGGGTGAGATGGTCGGCGGTCCACGCCGGGCCGGCATACGGCTCGAGCACCCTGACCCATCGCGTGGCGTCGGCCGGCCGGGACAGGCGCGCCAGCGTGAGGTGCGCCCGGAACCGGCCCCCATCCGGGTCGGCGCCCGCCTTGGCAGCGACCCCTCGCACCGATCGGGCCAGCCCGGGCAGGCCGCCCGCCGGGTCCTCGACGCCGCACCAGAGCACCTTGGCGCGGGCGACGTGGGGGAAGCAGCCGGCCCCGGCGACGCGCAGGTCGAGCGGCCGAGCCCGCCGGGCGGCCCGGGCGAGGCGCTCCTCGACCCCGTCCGCCCGGTCGGGCGCCACCGCCCCCATGAACGCCAGGGTGAGGTGCCACTGGTAGGGGTCGGTCCATCGCAGGTCCGCCCCCGCCTCGTGGCGGGGGCCGAGGTGCTCGGCGAGGTCCTCGAGGACCTGCTCCGGCGGGACGATGGCGACGAAGAGACGCATGCCTCGAATATGCCCGATGACACGGGGTGATCCCTCCCCGGACGCGAGTCCCCATGTCGTTAGTCTGTGGGGCGTGGTGGAGGAGGAGGGTCGCGAGAGCGCGCTCATCGACGCCGTCTCCCATCTGCGCGACGAGGTCGGGGCAACGGTTTTCGGCCTCGACCTCCCCGGCAGTGAGCAGGCCCGGGCCACCCGGCAGGAGCTTCTGGACCAGCTCGACGACTACCTCCTGCCGCGACTGCGATCCCTCGACGCCCCGCTGCTGGCCGTCGTCGGCGGATCGACCGGTGCCGGCAAGTCCACCCTGGTCAACTCGATCGTCGGCACCGAGGTGAGCCGCTCCGGCGTCATCCGCCCGACGACGACGAGCCCGGTCCTCGTCCACAGTCCCGACGACGAGCACTGGTTCACCGACGGCCGGGTCCTGCCCGGGCTGGCCCGGGCGACCGGCCGCACGCCCGAGGAGCCCCGGGCGGGCACGGTCCGCCTGGTCCGCTCGACCGACCTGCCTCCCGGCATGGCGCTGCTCGACGCCCCCGACATCGACTCCGTGGTCCAGGCCAACCGAGAGCTCGCCACCCAGCTCCTCGCCGCCGCCGACATGTGGCTCTTCGTCACCACGGCCGCGAGGTATGCCGACGCCGTGCCCTGGGAGCTGCTGCGCACCGCCTCCGAGCGCGGCACCGCCGTGGCCATCGTCCTGGACCGGGTGCCGCCCGAGGTCATCGACGAGGTCCGTCCCCACCTGGTCGAGATGCTGCGCGACCAGGGTCTGGTGACGACGCCGATCTTCACCATCCCCGAGACGACCCTGACGGCCGACGGGACGCTGCCCGACTCGGCGACCACCCGGCTCACGGCGTGGCTGCACGCCCTGGCGGGCGACGCCCGGGCCCGCTCGATCGTCGTCAACCAGACCCTGCACGGTGCCGTCGCATCGCTGGGCGACCGCACGGCCCACCTGGAGTCCGCCAGCGAGGGGCAGGCCGCCGCCCGGGCGGACCTCGTCGCAGCGGCGGCGGCGGAGTACGAGGGCGCCGAGAACGGCGTCAAGGACGGCATGTCCGACGGGACCCTGCTGCGCGGCGAGGTGCTCGCCCGCTGGCAGGAGTTCGTCGGGACCGGCGAGCTCTTCCGCCAGGTCGAGTCGACCGTGGCGCGGCTGCGCGACCGGCTCACCGCGGCCGTCAAGGGCGACACCCAGCCGACCGGTGAGCGCCTCGACGAGGCCCTGCACACCGGCGTCGCCGCCCTGCTGCGCGCCCACGGCGACACGGCCGCCTATGCGACGACCCGGGCCTGGCGCCGCCTCCCGGGCGGAGCGGGTCTGCTCGACGCGCACCCGGACCTGGCCCGCCCGGCCGCGGGGTTCGACGGGCGCATCGAGCGCCTGGTCCGGGACTGGCAGGGCGAGGTCCTGGACCTCGTCCGGGGCGAGGGCGGCAGCCGGCGCACCAACGCCCGCATCGCGGCATACGGCGTCAACGGCATCGGGCTGTTCCTCATGCTCGTCGCGTTCGCGCACACCGCCGGGCTCACCGGTGCCGAGGTCGGGATCGCGGGTGGGACGACCCTGCTGGCCCAGAAGGTCCTCGAGGCCATCTTCGGCGACCAGGCGGTGCGCGACATGGCGACCAAGGCCCGGACCCGGCTGCTGGCCCGCACGGACGAGCTGTATGCCGCCGAGCTCGCCCGCTACCTCGCGGCGGTCGACGAGCTGGCCGTCTCGACGGAGCAGGCCGGGCGGCTGGCGGAGGCCGCCGAGGCCCTCAGAGAGGTGAACAGATGAGCCCAGTGCGGCGGGGTGCCGCGACCGTCCCCGTCCCTTCGGCGGAGGCGCTCGCCGCAGCGGTCACCGAGCTCGAGGCTGCCGTCGAGTCCGGCGGCGCGCAGCTGCCCGCCGACGCCTCGGCCCGAGCCCGCGCGGTGGCGGACAAGATGCGAGCGCGCACCTCGCAGCGCGGTGGCCACACCGTCGTCGCGCTCGCCGGAGCGACGGGCTCGGGCAAGTCCTCGATCTTCAACGCGCTCGTCGGCGCCGACGTCGCCGCCATCGGCGCGCGCCGCCCCACGACGGCCCACCCCACCGCGGCGATCTGGGGCGACGCGCCGGTGGGCGGGCTGCTCGACTGGCTGGGCGTCTCGGCCCGGCACCACGTCGACTCCCCGTGCTCGGACCCAGCGGCCGAGACGGCCGGCGACCTGTGCGGGCTGGTGCTGCTCGACCTGCCCGACTTCGACTCCCGTGAGCTCTCGCACCGCGCCGAGGCGGAGCGGATCCTCGAGCTCGTCGACGTGTTCGTGTGGGTCACCGACCCGCAGAAGTATGCCGACGCGCGCCTGCACGACGACTATGTGGCGGCCCTCGCGACGCACGACGCCGTGATGATGGTCGTCCTCAACCAGGTCGACCACCTCGACGGGGCCGGGACCGCGGCCTGCGCCGAGGACCTGCGCCGACTCATGGCCCTCGACGGGCTGGCCGATGCCACGGTCCTGGCGACCTCGGTGCGCACCGGCCAGGGGGTCGACGAGCTCCGGCAACGGCTGGCCAACGCCGTGGCCGCCGCCAACCTCGCCCGGGCCCGCCTCGCCGCTGACGTCCGAGCTGCCGCCCAGGCGCTGCGCCCGGCCGTCGCGGGCTCCGAGCCCGACCTGGCCTCGGCCGGCAGGGCCGATCTCGTCGACGCCCTCGCCACGGCGGCGGGCGTCCCGGTCGTCGTCACCGCCGTCGACCGCGACTACCGGATGGAGGCGGCGAGCCGCATGGGCTGGCCGTTCACCCGGTGGGCGGGCAACCTGCGCCCCCGGCCGCTGCGCCGGCTCCACCTCGACGCCGGCCGGGCCGAGATCTCGGCGTCCGACGTCCGCTCCGTGCTCGGCCGCTCCTCGCTGCCCCCACCCACCCCGGCCGCCCGCGCCGGGGTCATCCTGGCCACGCGGCGGCTCGCCGACCAGGCCGGGTCCGAGCTCCCCGTGCCGTGGGCCGACGCGGTCTCCGACGCCGCGACGCCTCCGGGTCCCGACCTCGCAGACACCCTCGACCAGGCCGTCGTCGGCACCTCCCTGCGTGACCGCTCCCCGGCGTGGTGGAAGGGTGTGAGCTGGCTGCAGGCCGCCCTCGCATTCGCCGCGTTCGCCGGGCTGGCCTGGATGTTCGTCCTCATCCTGGCGGGCTGGCTGCAGTTCCCCGACGTCCACGCCCCCCTGTGGGGGCCGTTCCCCATCCCGTTCCTGCTGATCGCCGCCGGGCTGATGGCGGGGCTGCTGCTCGCGCTCCTGGCCCGGTTCCTCGCCCGGGTCGGGGGGCGGCGCCGGGCCAGGGCGATGGAGAGACGGCTGCGCGAGTCGATCACCGAGGTGACCGACGAGCACATCCTCAAGCCGGTCGGCGCGGTGCTCGAGCGGCACCGGGCCACTCGCGAGCACCTCGACCGGGCCGCCGCGGTCTGACCCACGCCCGGTTGTCCACAGGCGCGGCATACCGGCTCCCGTCGTCCACAGATGCCGTCCGCGCCCTGGCTCGGGCCGCTACCCCCGGGCCACCCTGGAACCTCGTCGGGTGCGCTGACCGCTCCCGGCCTGTCGAGCGAGGAGTGGGACATCGATGAACGAGAGCTATCTGACGATCCAGGGCCGGCTGGTCGCCGACCCCGACCTCAAGCAGACCAAGGCGGGCATCCCGTTCGCCGCATTCCGGGTCGCGTCGACGGTGCGCCGTCCGGCGCCGGGCGGCGGCTACCAGGACGGGCCGACGAGCTTCTTCAACGTCAGCGCCTTCCGCTCGCTGGGCGCCAACGCCGCACACTCGCTGCACAAGGGAGACCCGGTGACGGTCTACGGGCGGCTGCGGGTCAACCAGTTCACCCGTGCCGACGGGACGCTGGGCACGACCGCCGAGGTCGACGCCTACTCCGTGGGACACGACCTCACCTACGGCACGACCGCGTTCGAGAAGGTCAGCCGGGCGCAGTTCGGGCCCCCCGACCGGCTGGCCGACCCCAACGTCCAGGCCGCCTTCGACGCCCAGGAGGAGCCCGCCGCAGCGCCGACCCGCCCCGGCCCGGCCGAGCTCGGTGACCCCGACACCGACCCCTACGAGGTGGCTGAGGGGCCGGAGGCGGCCGACGCTCCGGCCGCAGGCCGCCCCGCGGGCGCCGCCGACGGCGGAGGTCGGGAGTCGGCCGCCTGAGCGGATTCGGGCTGAGGGGCATGACTCGCTAGCCTTTTGCTCATGCCCGAGTTCATCTACGTGATGTCGCGCGCCCGCAAGGCGCACGGCGACAAGGTCATCCTCGACGACGTCACCCTGTCGTTCTACCCCGGCGCCAAGATCGGTGTCGTGGGTCCGAACGGCGCCGGGAAGTCCTCGGTGCTCAAGATCATGGCCGGCCTCGACCAGCCCTCCAACGGCGAGGCCCGGCTCACGCCGGGCTTCTCGGTCGGCATCCTCATGCAGGAGCCCGAGCTCAACGAGAGCAAGACCGTCCTGGGCAACGTCGAGGAGGGCGCGGGCGAGATCAAGGCCAAGGTCGACCGCTACAACGAGATCTCGGTCGAGATGGGGGAGCCCGACGCGGACTTCGACGCCCTGATGGCCGAGATGGGCCAGCTCCAGGAGGAGATCGACCACGCCGACGCGTGGGACCTCGACAACCAGCTCGAGCAGGCGATGGATGCGCTGCGCTGCCCGCCGCCCGACGCCGACGTCGCGGTGCTCTCCGGTGGTGAGCGCCGCCGGGTGGCGCTGTGCAAGCTGCTGCTGCAGAAGCCCGACCTCCTGCTGCTCGACGAGCCGACCAACCACCTCGACGCCGAGTCGGTCCAATGGCTCGAGCAGCACCTGGCCGCCTACCACGGCGCCGTCGTCGCGGTGACCCACGACCGCTACTTCATGGACAACGTGGCCCAGTGGATCCTCGAGCTCGACCGCGGGCGTGCCTACCCCTACGAGGGCAACTACTCGACCTATCTCGAGAAGAAGCAGGCCCGCCTCGAGGTCCAGGGGCGCAAGGACGCCAAGCTCGCCAGGCGGCTCGCCGACGAGCTGGCTTGGGTGCGGTCCAGCGCCAAGGCCCGGCAGACCAAGTCCAAGGCCCGGCTCGCCCGCTACGAGGAGATGGCTGCCGAGGCCGACCGGACCCGCAAGCTCGACTTCGAGGAGATCGCGATCCCGCCGGGCCCCCGCCTCGGCAGCAAGGTCATCGAGGTCAAGGACCTGCGCAAGGGCTTCGGCGAAAGGGTCCTCATCGACAACCTGACCTTCACGTTGCCGCGCAACGGGATCGTCGGTGTCATCGGTCCCAACGGCGTCGGCAAGACGACCCTCTTCAAGACGATCGTCGGGCTCGAGGAGCCGGACGACGGCATCGTCGAGGTCGGCGACACAGTGAGCATCTCCTACGTCGACCAGGGCCGCGGCGGCATCGACCCCCACAAGAACCTCTGGGAGGTCGTCTCCGGCGGCCACGACTACATCAACGTCGGCCACGTCGAGATTCCGTCGCGGGCCTACGTGAGCCAGTTCGGGTTCAAAGGCCCGGACCAGCAGAAGAAGGCCGGCATCCTCTCCGGCGGGGAGCGCAACCGGCTCAACCTCGCGCTCACCCTCAAGGAGGGCGGCAACCTGCTGCTCCTCGACGAGCCGACCAACGACCTCGACGTCGAGACCCTCGGCTCCCTCGAGAACGCCCTGCTCGACTTCCCCGGCTGCGCCGTGGTCATCAGCCACGACCGGTGGTTCCTCGACCGCGTCGCGACCCACATCCTCTCCTACGAGGGGGACGACGAGGACCCGGCCAAGTGGTACTGGTTCGAGGGCAACTTC
>CAYPYK010000081.1:0-12168 GCA_964414665.1 uncultured Intrasporangiaceae bacterium
ACCCGCTCACCAAGGCCAGGTTCACCAGCTGACGACCATCGGGCAGCGGATCATGCGCGCCATCGACCCCGACGACCGGTGCCTCGGCGACCAGTTCTGATCGCGTCTTGTGGCGCCCGGTCAGGCGCCGAGCCAGTCGTACCACTCCTGCAGGCCCGCGCCGGTGCGCGCCGACACCTCGATGAGCCGGGCGGCCGGGTTGACCTGAGCGACGTTGCGGCGGAAGAGGTCGAGGTCGACGTCGAGGTGGGGGAGCAGGTCCATCTTGTTGACGAGCACGAGATCGACGGAGCGGAACATGACGGGGTACTTCAGCGGCTTGTCCTCGCCCTCGGTGATGGCGAAGACCATGACCCGGTCGTGGGCTCCGATGTCGAACTCGGCCGGGCAGACGAGGTTGCCCACGTTCTCGACGAGGACCAGGTCCAGGGCCGGAAGGTCGAGCCGGGTGAGCGCCCGGGCGACCATCGGGGCATCGAGGTGGCACTCGCCGCCGAACCCGTCCCCCGTGTTGAGCAGCGACACCTGGGCGCCGAGCCCCTCGAGCCGGTCGGCGTCGAGCGAGGTCTCGATGTCGCCCTCGACGACGCCCGCACGGATACCCCGGTCGGCCAGATGGCGCAGGGTGTGGACGAGCAGCGCCGTCTTCCCCGCGCCCGGCGAGGACATGAGGTTGACGCAGCGGACGCCGGCGTCGTCGAAGGCGGCCCGGTTGCGGTCCGCGGCTCGGTCGTTCTCGTCGAAGATCCTCTCCAGCACGGTGACCCGTTCGACGCCGGTGTCGTAGGCCGACAGGTCGCCGTGCGCCTGGCTCACCGCCGACCCGGCGGGATGGGACTCCCCCGTCGTGGAGTGCTCGTGCGGCTCATCCTGCGCGTGCTCGTGGACGTGCTCGTGGACGGTGCCGTCGTCGTGGCGGTGGAAGCGACCCATGGCGTCAGACTCTCCCGTCGGGGCCGGGGGGCACAAGGGGCGAGGGGGCCGGGCCGAGGTCGACGGAGGTCACCAGGAACTCCTCCCCGCTGACCAGCGAGACCTCACCCGCGCCGCACGTCCCGCAGGTCAGCATGAGCACCTCGGCGACCTCGGTCCGGGATCCGCAGGCACGGCAGTCCAGGACCACCGGGACATGCTCGACGTCGAGCTCGGAGCCGGAGAGGTCGCTCGTCTCGGTGACCAGCCCCCAGCAGTAGACGAGGGTCTCGGGCACGACCTGGCGCAGCTGCCCCAACCGCACGTGCACGGCCACCACCGGGCGGTCCCCGCGGGCCCGGTCGACGATGTGCACGATGCTCCGGCAGAGCGACAGCTCATGCATCCGATGCCGCCGCGGTGTGCCGGAGGGTCTGCGACGGGCTCTCGCCGAACCGGCGACGGTAGAGGGCGGCGAAGTTGCCGAGGTGGGTGAACCCCCACCGCTGCGCCGCCTCGGTGACGTTGATGCCGTCCCCAGGCACCGCCTCCATGAGGGTGCGACGCGCCTGGTCCAACCGGCGGTCCCGGATGAACGCGACCGGCGTCGTGTCGAGGTCCTCGCGGAAGCCGGCCTGGATGGACCGGGCGCTCATCCGCACGTATGCCGAGAGGTCGTCGAGGGTGATGGGTTCGGCGAGGTGCCGCTCGATGTAGTCGACCGAGCGCCGGACGGCGGCCCGCCCGCTCTGCCGGCGCGGGCCGACGACCCGCTCGGAGTAGTTGGACCGCTGGATGTAGAGCAGTGTCGAGATGATGAGCTCCTCGATGGCGCCCGCGCCGACCCCCTGTTGGATGAGCGACTGCGGCGACATGACCTCCGCGGACAGGATATTGAGGGCTCCGAGCCAGCGGGAGGCCGCGGTCGTCGTCAGGTCGCCCATCGGGTCGAAGACGAGGGGGACGTCGAGCGAGCGCCCCAGCATCCGGGAGAGCTGGCGCTCCATCGCCGCGCGCTCGATCCGGACGATGAGCTGGGGCGAGTCGTGCTCGACGTGGAGCTGGTAGCTCAGGCCCGGCGAGACGACGAGGGAGAAGAAGGCGTTGACCACGTGGTCGTCACCGTCGATGTGCACCGCCGACTGCCCCGAGGTGGCCATGTGCACCGTGTAGGCGTCGGCCGACGGGCCGACGGCCACCTCCGTGGCGACCGCGTAGTCGAGGTAGGCGAGCGTGACGTCGAGGGTCTGGAACGCGTTGAGGGTGCACTGGAAGTCGCGGAGCTGGCCGCGGGCCGGGGTGACCAGGGCGTGCCCGAGCAGCTGGGTGGTGAGCTCGGCGGCCGATGCGGGGTCGGTCGTGTAGGCGACGGGGTGGTCCTGCAGTGCGTTCGGGACGCCGCGTGAGCGGATCCGGCGACGGACCGGCAGCCGGGTCCGCTCGATGTTGATGAAGCGCGGCCGATTGCTGATCGGCACCGGCCACCTCCCCTCCACGGCGACCCCGGCCGGGCCGCAGCGGTCTGTCGGACCGGGACCTGTCGAGGCATTCCACTGTCGTCGTGCTTCGCTTGCGAATCAAGAACCTTGCGTGATCCGGATAGTCGCTGCGGTATGAGGATAGGCGAACCTACGTGACGCGGCTTACATTCGAGCCCATCGGCCAACGCGGGCCGGCGGTCCGCAAGGAGGCGCAATGAGCGTGTCGCCCGACCCCACCACCACCCAGTCGGCCCTCAGCGAGCGCCTCGCGGACCCCCAGGTGGCCAACGCGCTGGCCAGCCTGCTCGGCCATGCGGACCTGCTCGCCCTCCTCGTCGAGGGGCTGGACCAGTTCCTCGCCCGCTCCGAGATCATCGGCGACAGCCTGCTGTCCGGCATCGTCGAGCTGAGGTCGGCCGTCGAGGGCAACGCGGCCTTCAAGCAGTCCGGCGTGAGTGTCGGCGAGCTGACCGACGCCGCTGCCAGCCTGGCCGCCGTGCTCCCACGGGCCACCCCGGGGATCGTCGCGGCCGTCGAGTCCGGCGCCGTCGACAAGCTGCTCGCCTCGGGCGTGGTCTCCGCGGAGGCCCTGGACCAGATGGAGCTGCTCGCCCGCGGGCTGGTCCGCGGGACAGAGGACTTCTCGAGCCGGCCGGTCCAGGTCGGCGGGCTGCTCTCGATCGGCCGGATGCTCAAGGACCCCGATATCGCGCGCGCCCTCAGCTTCTTCGCGACCGTCGCCAAGTCGGTCGGCCAGGAGCTCTCCACGATCCAGTCCACGAACCGCTAGGAAGGACGCCCCAGATGTCATCAGTGCTGTGGTTCCAGGCCGGGGCCTGCTCGGGAAACACGATGTCGTTCCTCAACGCCGAGGAACCCAACGTCGTCGACCTCATCGTGGACTTCGGGCTCGAGCTGCTCTGGCACCCGTCCCTGGGCATGGAGCTCGGCGACAACGCGACGAAGATCTTCACCGACTGCGCGACCGGCGCTCGTCCGCTCGACATCTTCGTCCTCGAGGGCACCGTCATCCGCGGCCCCGACGGCTCAGGGCGGATGGACATGTTCGCCGGCCGGCCGATGCTCGACTGGGTCACCGAGCTCGCCAACGCGGCCAGCATCGTCGTCGCCATCGGCGACTGTGCGTGCTGGGGCGGCATACCCGCCACCGAGCCCAACCCGAGCGACTCGACCGGGCTGCAGTTCCACAAGCGGGAGAAGGGCGGCTTCCTCGGCAGCGAGTGGCGCAGCCAGTCCGGCCTCCCCGTCATCAACATCCCCGGCTGTCCGGCCCACCCGGACTGGATCACCCAGATCCTCGTGGCCCTGGCGACCGGTCGGGCCGGGGACATCGCCCTGGACGACCTCCACCGGCCGCAGACGTTCTTCAAGACCTTCACCCAGACCGGGTGTACGCGGGTCCAGTTCTTCGAGTACAAGCAGAGCACGACGTCCTTCGGCGAGGGCACCCGAACGGGCTGCCTGTTCTACGAGTTCGGCTGCCGTGGGCCGATGACCCACTCGCCGTGCAACCGCATCCTGTGGAACCGGCAGTCGTCCAAGACCAGGGCCGGTATGCCGTGCACGGGGTGTACCGAGCCGGAGTTCCCCTTCTTCGACCTCGCCCCCGGCACCGTCTTCAAGACCCAGAAGGTCTCCGGGACGATCCCCAAGGAGATCCCCGAGGGCGCCGACCACATCACCTACATGGCCCATGCGGCCGCCGCCCGGATCGCTGCCCCGCAGTGGGCCAAGGAGGACATGTTCGTGGTCTGAGGCCACGACCATGTCGAGGAAGGACTGGCAGCATGACTGCCGTTCAGAACCCCGCCACCTCGGTGGACCTGTTCGTCTCCCCGCTGGGCCGGGTCGAGGGCGACCTCGACGTGCGGGTCACCGTCGAGGACGGCGTCGTCACCTCCGCCTGGACCGAGGCCGCGATGTTCCGCGGGTTCGAGATCATCCTGCGGGGCAAGGACCCCCAGGCCGGACTCATCGTCACCCCGAGGATCTGCGGGATCTGTGGGGGCAGCCATCTGTACAAGGCCGCCTACGCCCTCGACACCGCGTGGAACACCCACCTCCCCCAGAACGCGACGCTCATCCGCAACATCGCGCAGGCGTGCGAGACGCTGCAGTCGATCCCGCGCTACTTCTACGCGCTGTTCGCCGTCGACCTCGTCAACAAGAACTACGCGAGCTCGCCGCTCTACGATGAGGCGGTCCGCCGGTTCGCGCCCTACGTCGGGACGGCATACCAGAAGGGCGTCGTCCTCTCGAACAAGCCGGTCGAGGTCTATGCGATCTTCGGCGGGCAGTGGCCGCACAGCTCGTTCATGGTGCCCGGCGGCGTCATGAGCGCGCCGACCCTCTCCGACATCACCCGGGCCACCGCCATCCTCAACCACTGGAAGGACAACTGGCTGGAGAAGGAGTGGCTCGGCTGCTCCGTCGAGCGCTGGCTCGAGGTCAGCAGCTGGGAGGACATGCTCGCCTGGGTCGACGAGAACGAGGCCCAGCACGACTCCGACTGCGGCTTCTTCATCCGGTATGCCCGCGACATCGGCCTGGACACCTACGGCGGCGGGTGCGGCAGCTTCATCGCCTCCGGAACCTACCTCGACCCGACGCTGTACGAGCACCCCACCGTCGACGGCCGCCAGGATGCCCTCATCGGACGGGGTGGGATCTACGCGAACGGCGCCTTCCACGGCTACGACCACCTGCGGGTCTCCGAGGACGTCACGCACTCGTTCTACACGGACGGCCGCCCGCTGCACCCGTGGGACGGCGAGACCAACCCCATCGACCCGGCGCAGGGCCGTAAGCAGGACAAGTACTCGTGGGCGAAGTCGCCGCGGTACGACGTCCCAGGCCTGGGCCGGATGCCGCTCGAGGCCGGCCCGCTCGCCCGCCGGGTGGCCGCCGGCGCACCGAACCCCGCCGCCCACCAGGACAGCGACCCGCTCTTCGTCGACCTGATCGACACGCTGGGCCCGTCGGTCTTCGTCCGGCAGATGGCGCGCATGCACGAGGCGCCGAAGTACCTCAGCTGGGTCATGGAGTGGCTCTCGCAGATCGACCTGCAGGGCTCGTTCTACTCCAAGCCCGAGGAGCTCGAGTCCGGCAAGGGCTGGGGCGCGACCGAGGCGGCGCGGGGGGCGCTCCAGGACTGGGTCGTCCTCGAGAACGGCAAGATCGCCAACTACCAGGTCGTCACCCCGACCGCCTGGAACATCGGTCCCCGCGATGCCGACGGCACGCTGGGTCCCATCGAGCAGGCGCTCGTGGGGACCTCGATCGTCGACATGGAGGACCCCGTCGAGCTCGGCCACGTGGCCCGCTCGTTCGACTCCTGCCTGGTCTGTACCGTGCATGCCTATGACGGACGGACCGGACGGGAGCTCAGCTCCTTCGTCGTCAATGGCATGGTCTAGCCCCGGGGTGGACCGGCCCCCGCTCGCCCCGCACGAGCTGCTCGACGACGGCTTCGCGCCGGACCCGTGCGACGTGCTCGTCATCGGCTGCGGGAACATTCTCTGCGGCGACGACGCCGTCGGCCCGACCCTCATCCGGCAGCTGGTCACCCAGGGAGTCCCGCAGGGGGTGCGGGTCGTCGACGGCGGGACCGCGGGGATGGACGTCGCCTTCGCGATGCGCGGCGCCGCCCGCGTCGTCATCGTCGACGCCTCCTCGACCGGTGCCGACCCGGGGACGGTGTACCGGGTTCCCGCGCACGAGCTCGCCGACCTGCCGCCGGTCGACGGGCTGCACACCCACAACTTCCGGTGGGACCACGCCCTGTCGTTCAGCGCCTGGCTGCTCGGGCCGCACCAGCCGAGCGACATCACCGTCTTCCTCGTCGAGGCCGGCTCGCTCGAGCGCGGCGCCCCGCTGAGCGCGCCGGTCGACGCTGCGATGCACCGCGTCGCGGCGCTCATCGAGGACGACTTCTACCCGGGGTCCGAGACCCCCGCCGGAGCCCCTGCCGCCGCTGCCGGCGCCGACCTCGCCGTCGGCGAGGTCGGCGCCCCGCACAGCGTCGACATCACCTCCGAGGGCTATCTCCACCTCCCGGCCGCGCTCGCGGCCGCTCACTTCGGTGCCGACGTCCTGCTCGCCCGGCGTGAGGCCTGCGACCTCGTCCTCGTGCCGCTGGTGTCCGCCGAGTACGGCGGCCTGGTCCTCAAGCGCCGCAACCGGGCCGGCGACCGGTCGGTCCTCATCCACGAGGTGCTCGGCTTCGCAGCGGTGGCGGGTACCTTCGAGGTCACGTGGGACGAGGGCCGAGGAGCCCTCGTCGTCCCTCTCGACGGGAGCGGCGATGACGACCGAGGTGCAGACCCAGGTCGAGGCGGAGCGCGGGCGCTGGGTGGTCTACCTCGTCGTCCTGTCGGACTCGGGGGTGGAGCGCAGGAGGCTCGAGAGCTACCCGACGCAGGAGCGGGCCCGGCTCGCGGCGAGCCAGGTGCAACGGTCGGTGGCACGCCGCCGACCTCCGCGACGGGACGGCGATGACTGACCCCGCGGCCGTCGTGGAGCACCCCCAGCCGGTGGGTGCGTTCGCTCTGCCGGCCGGGTTCCTGCTCGTCCCGGGGGACGGCGCGGACATCGCTGCAGCCCGGGACGCGCTCGTGGCCGGCCGGCTGCCGCCGACGTGGCCGCCGGCACTGCGCGGGGTCGAGCTCACCCATCGGGGCGCGTCGGCCCAGGCCATCGCCGCGTTCGACGCCGACGACCCCGTCGGGCGCTACAACCGATGGGTCCTCGACCCGGAGTCGGCCGACCTCGACACGGTGCGCGCCGGCCTGCCCGACACCCTGGCCCCCCTCGTCGATGTCGTGGCCTACACGATCGGCCTGGCGGCGCAGCCGCCGAGGCGCAGCGACGGGCTGCCCGCGGAGGTCGCCGCCCTGGTTCTCGCGGCTCGTGCCACCGCCGCCCTCGAGCGGGGCGACCGGGCCGGCGCCACCGACCTGCTGACCCAGGGCTCCACCCTGGCGGCCGCATCGGCGCCCGCCCTCGCCGCGGTGCTGCGGGGCAACGCCGGGACCGTCGCGCACGACGAGGGGGACGTCGAGACGGCTCGGGCCGACCTGACGGCCGCCGTCGAGGCGCTGGCCGGGACCGACCTGCGCGAGACCCGGGCCGAGCTGCTCCACGTTCTGGGGTCCATCGACCACGAGGCCGCGGCCTCGGGTCGCGGCGACGCGCGGGCCCTGTTCCGGTCGGCCATGGGGCACTACTACGAGGCGCTCTCGCTCGTCAGCGAGGAGTCCGCGCCCCAGCTGTGGGGGTGGCTCAACCTCAACCTCGCGACGGCATACCTCGCCTCGCCCATGACCACCGCATCGGACCAGCTCCGCCTCGGCGTCGCCATCCAGGCGCTGCGGGCCTGCCGCCGCGTGTTCGGCCCGGAGGAGCACCCCGAGCCGTGGTCGACGGCCACCCTCAACCTCGCCAACGCCCTCGTCTACACCCCGTCGACCCATCAGGGGGACAACCTCGTCGAGGCGGTCGAGCTCTACGAGGAGGTCCTCGTCGCCGGCGTCCGCGAGGCCGACCCCCTGGGCCGGGCCCGCCTGCTCTCCAACCAGGCCAACGCGCTGGCCCACCTCGGGATGTTCGACCAGGCCCGCCCCAAGCTGGTCGAGGCCCGCTACGTCTTCGAGGAGCACCTCGACCACGACGCGGTCATGACGGTTCGGGGGATCCTCGACGAGATCGCCAAGGCGGGCGTGACCGACCCGGACGAGGAGCTCGTCGAGCTGGCTCGGCAGGCCGAGCAGATGGCTCGGATGCCGCGCCCGGCGGGTGCCTTCACCTCCGGCATGGGCGTGTCGGTGACCTCGGGGGAGGTCGCGGCCGGCGACCTCACCGGGCCCCCGCCCAAGCCCAGGGTCACCGTCCTGCAGCCGGGCCAGACCCATCCCGATGTGGGGCCGTGATGGACGTCCATCAGCGCCAGCAGTTCGACACCCTCCTCGGCGACGCCGGCGAGGCGTTCGTCGAGCGGATCGTCCAACGGTGCGCCGGGCAGGACAACGCCCTGGCCGCCCTCTCCCGCGACCGCAACGCCGACGGCGTGTGGCTCGACGAGTTCGTCGACGCGGTCTTCGCCGACGGCTGCCTCGACAACGCCGAGGGGGCCGGCTGGGTGCTCGGCGCGCTCAAGACACGGCCCCTCGATGTCGCCGCTCTCGCCCTGCCGGCCGGGGGGAGCGGGGCGCCGGCCACGGTCGAGCAGGTTCTCGTGACCCTGGCGAAGTCGGCGTTCGGCGACCTGCTCCATGCCAAGGTCCTCGAAGCGATGAACCGAGCGAGCGTGTACGGATGAGCGAGAGGAGCCGACGATGACGTCGACCGCGGGCCCCGACCTCGAGGCCACAGCGCGGGCGCTGGACGAGGCGACGCAGCGCGTGGCCGAGCTGGAGCCCGACGCCCGCCGGGCCGCGACCGATGCCGTCGACGCCCTGGGGGCCCTGCACCGGTCGGCCCTGACGACCGTCGTCCGCCGGCTGCGCGAGGACCCCCGAGGCAAGGAGCTGCTCTTCGAGCTCGTCGACGACCCGGAGATCCGGATGGTCCTGGCGATGCACGGGATCATCCGCCGCGACCCGATGACTGTGGCCGCCGAGGTCATGGACCGGGTCCGGCCGGGCCTGCAGTCCCACGGCGGCGACGCCGAGCTCGTCGAGATCGACGACGGCGTCGCCTACCTGCGCCTCCAGGGGGCCTGCAACGGCTGCTCGATGGCGGCCGTCACGATGCGCGAGGGCGTGGAGTCGGCGCTGGTGTCGGCCGTGCCGGGGCTGCGGTCGGTCGAGGTCCTCCCGGCCGAGCCCACTGCGGCCTTCGTCCCGTTGTCCGCCGTCGGCATCGGGCCCGCGCCCGCGGGCGCTCCCGACCTGGCGGAGACCGGCTGGTTCAAGACGCTCCCCCTCGACCGGGTCGGCGAGGGCGTGCTCGAGGCGCTGTCGCTGCGGCCCGCCGACGCAGGCGAGAGCGTCGAGGTGATCGTCGTCAACACCGGCGGCCGGCTCGCGGCATACGTCAACGAGTGCGCACACCAGGGGCTGCCGCTCGACAACGCCCTCGTCGACGCGACCGAGGGGACGATCACCTGCCCCTGGCACGGCTTCTGCTACGACGCGACCGACGGCGAGTGCCTGACGATGCCGGGGGCGACCCTGCGGCAGCTGCCGCTGCGGGTCGACGACGGCCACGTGTGGGTCAGGGCGAGCGGAGGCTGAGACCGGTGAGGGTGCAGGTCATCGGCACGGGGCAAGCGCACAGCGGCGTCGTCCCCGGCGTCGGCCTGCCCCCGGTCGCCTCGGGCACGGCGTCGACGTACGGCGGCTGGCGTCCCCGGCTCGTGCTGGGCGCCGAGTCCCCGGGCGGGCTGGCGCTGCCGTCGGCGGCACCGTCCTCGAGCACGATGTACGCCCCCCGCGCGGTGTGGACCGACGGCCGCCGGGTCCTCGCCGCCGACACGGGCAACCACCGCATCCTGGTGTGGCACGAGGCGCCCACCTCGGACCGGTCGCCGGCCGACGTCGTCCTCGGCCAGCCCGACGAGTGCTCCGAGGGTCCGGCGGCCGGCGGGCGTGGCCCCGCGAACGGGCTCAACCTGCCCACCGGTGTGCTCGTCGCCGACGGCCGCCTCGTCGTCGCCGACGCGTGGCACCACCGGATCCTCGTCTGGGACGCCGTGCCGCAGGCCACCGACACCCCGCCGGACCACGTCCTGGGCCAGCCGTCCGCGCACGACGTCGCGCCCAACGCCGGTGGGGAGCCCGCGGCCGACACGTTCTACTGGCCCTTCGGGATCGCGGTCGTCGACGGCCGGTTCTACGTCGCCGACACCGGCAACCGCCGCGTCCTGGTCTGGCGGGACGGCATACCCGAGCCCGGCCGCGGGGCCGACGTCGTCCTCGGTCAGCCCGACCCGCTCTCCCGTGGGGAGAACCGCGACGGCGAGGTGGCCCGCGACTCGTTCCGATGGCCGCACGACATCGCCGGAACGGGGTTCGGCGGGGTGCTCGTCGCGGACGCCGGCAACCACCGGGTGCTGCGCTGGGACCGCCACCTCGACCACGACGGCCCCGCCGACGCGGTGCTCGGCCAGCCCGACTTCGCCGGCGGGAGCGAGTTCCCGTACATCTCCCAGGAGGGGCGGCTGCGCTTCCCCTACGGCATCAGCTCCGTCGACGGCGGCCTGGCCGTCGCGGACACCGCCAACAACCGGGTTCTCGTCTACGACTCGACGACGCCGACCCATGCCGACCTGCCGCACGCCGTGCTGGCCCAGCCGACGCACGGTGCCAACGGCGAGAACCGGTGGGAGCGGGTCGCCGCCGACACCCTGTGCTGGCCCTACGGCCTGCACTGGCACCACGGCGAGGACGAGGACCTCCTGGCGGTCGCCGACTCGGGCAACAACCGCGTCGTCCTCTGGGAGCGGTCGTGACGGCGGGGGTGACCGGCGTGCGGATCCGCCGCCGACTGGTCATCCGTGGGGTGGTCCAGGGCGTGGGCTTCCGCCCGCACGTCGCCCGCCTCGCCCTCGAGCTCGGGCTGGCGGGACACTGCCGCAACGATGCGACGTGCGTCATCGTCGAGGTCGAGGGCGGGCCGGAGGCCGTGGCGTCGTTCGGTGTGCGCCTGGAGGCCGAGGCGCCGCCGCTGGCGAGGATCCTGTCGGTCCACTCGGCCGACGTCGCCCCCTCGGGCGAGCGGGGGTTCGCCATCATCGGGTCCACCGCAGCCGCCGGCGAGCGCACGATGGTCCCGCCCGACACGGCGGTGTGCGAGGACTGTCTGCGCGAGATGCACGACCCCGCCGACCGGCGCTACCGGCATCCGTTCGTCACCTGCACGAACTGCGGACCGCGGTTCACCATCACCACCGACCTGCCGTACGACCGGCCGGTGACGACGATGGCCTCCTTCGAGATGTGCCCGAGCTGCCGCGGCGAGTATGTCGACCCGGCGGACCGCCGCTACCACGCCCAGCCGATCGCCTGTCACGACTGCGGACCGACGCTGCGGGTCCTGGACGGCCGGGGCATCCCGCTCGTGCCGACCTCGGCGAACCGCCGCCGCGCCGGCGAGGAGGCTCTGGCGCTCGCGGTCCAGGCGCTCCGGGCGGGGGCGATCGTGGCGATCAAGGGGATCGGTGGCTACCACCTGGCCTGCGACGCCGCGAACGCCGTGGCCGTCGCCGAGCTGCGTCGGCGCAAGCACCGTCGCGACCAGCCGTTCGCGCTCATGGCCGCGGACCTCGACGTCCTCGCCGGGGTCGTCGAGGTGCCCGAGGGGGCGGCCGCCGTCCTGACCAGCCCCGAGCGGCCCATCGTGCTGCTGCCGCGGGTCCCGGCCGCCCCGGTGGCCGACGCGGTGGCCCCCGGGCTCGACGAGCTCGGCGTCGTGCTCCCCTACGCGCCGCTGCACCACCTGCTCTTCGCCGATCTGCCCGACGGCTCGGCGGGTGCCCCGCCGGTGCTCGTCATGACCTCGGGCAACCTCTCCGGCGAACCGCTGTGCTTCACCGACGACGACGCGGTGCGGCGGCTCGGCGGCATCGCGGACGTCCTGCTAGCCCACGACCGCGAGGTCGCGGTGCCCTGCGAGGACTCGGTCCTCGGCTGGGGCGACGGGGTGGCCGTGCCGGTGCGCCGCTCCCGCGGCTTCGCGCCGCTGCCGGTGCCGCTGCCGGGCGACGCCGTCGTGTTCGCCGCCGGCGCCGAGATCAAGAACACCTTCGCCCTCGCCC
>CAYPYK010000082.1:0-12103 GCA_964414665.1 uncultured Intrasporangiaceae bacterium
GTCCGCTCGAACTGGCCCATGTTCTCGGTGTTGATCCGGAAGTAGGCCTGCAGCGGGATGTCGACCTGGACGCCCGGCGGGACGTAGATGAACGACCCGCCCGACCAGACCGCCGTGTTGAGCGAGGCGAACTTGTTGTCGCCAGCCGGGATGACGCTGGTGAAGTACTCACGGAACAGGTCCTCGTGCTCGCGCAGACCCGTGTCGGTGTCGACGAAGATGACGCCCTTGGCCTCGAGGTCCTCCCTGATCTGGTGGTAGACGACCTCGGACTCGTACTGGGCCGCGACGCCGGCGACGAGGCGCTGCTTCTCGGCCTCGGGGATCCCGAGCTTGTCGTAGGTGCGCTTGATGTCCTCGGGGAGCTCGTCCCACGAGGTCGCCTGCTTCTCGGTCGACTTCACGAAGTACTTGATGTTCTGGAAGTCGATGCCGGTGAGGTCGCTGCCCCAGTGCGGCATGGGCTTCTTCCCGAACAGGCGCAGCGACTTCAGCCGCAGGTCGAGCATCCACTGCGGCTCGTTCTTGCGGGACGAGATGTCGCGGACGACGTCGTCGTTGAGCCCACGCCGGGCGCCGGTGCCGGCGACATCGGAGTCGGCCCAGCCGAACTCGTAGTGGCCGATGTCCTTCAGGCCGGGGTTGAGCTCCTCGACGGTGGCGTTCTCGGGGTTGGCGGTCATCGCGCTGACCTCTCCTGGGTGGGGGTCGGGTGGTGGCCGGGGGCGGTGCTGCCCCGGCGGGTGCTGCCTGAGGTGGGACGGGCGGGGGCGTGCGGGCTCGGCTCGGTCGTGACCGGGCCGGGCTCGCAGGTCGATGACCCGCGCGCGGTGGCGGCGCTGGGAGTGGGGACGAAGGTCGTGCAGACGTGGTCGCCGTGCGCCAGTGTCGCCAGCCGCTGGACGTGGACGCCGAGCATGCGGGAGAAGGCCTCGGTCTCGGCGTCGCACAGCTGCGGGAACTCCGCGGCGACGTGCCCGACCGGGCAGTGCCCCTGGCACACCTGGATGCCCGTGAACGCGGTGGTCGCTGCCGGACCGACCGAGCGCGCCGACGCGGCGAACCCCTGGGCGCTGAGCGCGTCGATGAGGACGTCGACCCGAGCGGCCGGGTCCGGGCCGGCATCGGCCAGCTTGGCGGCACACCGCTGCTCGAGCTCGGCGACCCGGCGCTCGGCGAACGCGGCCACGGCGCCCTGGCCGGCCGTGTCGGCGAGGAAACGCAGCGCCTGCCCCGCGAGGTGGTCGTAGTCGGAGGCCAGGGCCTGGTGCCCGCTCGCGCTGACCACCCACGCCCGGGCCGGACGACCGCGGCCGCGGCTGGTCGCCCCGGCGTCGTGCGGCTCGATGAGCCCGTCGGTGAGGAGGTTCTCGAGGTGGCGACGGATGGCGGTGTCGGTCAGGTCGAGGCGCTCGGCGAGGGCCGATGCCGTGAGGGGACCGTCCTCGCTGACGACGCGCAGCAGCCGGTCGCGGGTCCGCGACTCGAGGCTGTGGTCCGGACGCGCGGTCCCGACCTCGTCATTAAGCACACACCCATGTTAGGTAATTGCCGCCCCGACATGCAACGTGGGGCTCGGGGGGGTGGCCCGGCAGAGCCCGGTGGGCCGTGCAAGGGTCACATCGTCGCAGGTCAGCCCGGGATGCCGCACCGCGGGCTACCCGAGCAGGCCCCGATCGCGTGCCAGAGCGGCCGCCTCGCCGCGGGTCCGGGCCCCCAGCTTGGCGAGGATGTTCGAGACGTGGACGCTCGCGGTCTTGGTGCTGATGAACAGCTCGCCGCCGATCTGCCCGTTGGAGCGGCCTTGCGCGACGAGCGTGAGGACCTCGAGCTCGCGCGCCGTCAGGGAGGCCGCGGCGTCCAGACCGGCGGACCGGATGCTGGGGCTCGGTCCGTCCCCACCACCGCTCACCCCGGACCTGTCGATCCGCGCCAGCAGCGGCGCCGCCCGCAGGGCCGCGGCGGTCGACCGGGCCGCGCGGGCCTGCTTCGCGGCTCCCTCCCGGTCGCCGGACGCGGCGAGCACCTCGGCCAGTGCGGCACGGGACCTCGCGGTCTCGTAGGGGTCACCCCGGGTCTCGAAGAGGCCCACGGCCTCCGTCCAGGCCGCGAGCAGCTCCTCGGGCCAGACCTGGGCCCGCGCCCGCCAGCGCAGCCGCAGGCGCTCCCCGCGGGCCCGCGCCGCCCACGCAAGGCCCTCGGTGTTGGGCGCCGGCCGGGGCGACCCGGGCGCGAAGATGGTCGCCGCGCGGTCCGCTAGCCGATCCGCCTCCTCGAGGACGTCCGCCACCTCGCGAGAGGGCAGCAACGGCGCCGCGTCGGCCAACCGTCCCAGCAGGAGTGCGGCCAGGCGCACCTCGCCGGCGAAGTCGGCCTGGCCCCACAGGCCGCGCACGAACTCCACGACCTCGCGGTGGGCGGCCCGCGCGCCCGCCACGTCACCGGCATACCCGAGAGTGTCGACCACGGCGGCGCCGGACTGGATGGCCCACAAGCCGTCCCGCTCCCAGAGCTCCCGCAGCCGGGGGTACCACCGCGCCGGAAGGTCGCTGCCGCGGGCGGCGTGGACGTAGGAGGCGGCGGCGTCGAAGGCCGCGCACGCGAACGCCGGCGCGTCCTCCTCGCGGGTGTCGGCGAGTACCAGCGCGAGGTCCCACTCCCCCAGCTCGTAGGCGACGGCCACCGCCATCGCCCGTGAGTCGGTGGCGTAGGGGGCCCATGGCAGCCCCATCGCCGCGGCCCGTTCCGAGCACGTGCGGTATGCCGCCAGGGCGGCCGCGAGGTTCTCCTGTCGGTAGTGCACGGAGCCGATCGTGTGCATGGCCCGGATGACGGGCAGGTCGGCGGCGGCGTCGGACCGGGCGACGAGGTCCTCGAGCCGCCGGATCGACTCGGCCGGGTCGCCCTCCCAGAAGCTGAGCCGGGCCACCACCGTGGTGAGGTCCGCGTACAGGCCGCCGCCCAGCGCCGTGGCAGCCTCCATCGCGTCCTGGGCGGCGCTCGCCGCCTCGTCGTGGCGCTCGGCGTCGGCGAGGTACTCGGCGCGACGCACCAGCACCTCGACGCGCTGACGCTGGGTGGCGCCGTCCAGGAGTGACAGGGCCTCGGTCGTGAGAGCGTCGCGGTCGGTCCGGTCCTCGGTGAGCCGCAGGACATAGGACAGCCGCCCCAGCAGCTCGGCCCGGGCGGAGCCGACCACGACCTCCTGGGCGAGCCGGTCCCGCAGGTAGCCGAGGGCGCGGTTGGTCCGACCGCCGCCGAGGGCCGCGTCGACGGCGCCGAGAGTGAGGTCGTGGGACCGGGTGTCCGCGACCTCGACGAGGCCGAGGCCACGGTCGAAGTGGACGAGTGCCTCGGCCGGCCCGCCGACCCGAAGAGCCGCCCACCCGGCCTCCAGCGAGGCGGAGGCCGCGACGTCGGCCTCCCCGGCGGCCAGCGCATGACGGGCCAGATCGGCGGGGGTCCCGATCCCGGGGTCGTGCTGGATGGCCGCCGAGCAGGCCCGGTGCAGCCGGAGCTTCTCCGAGGGCAGCAGGTCGTCGTACACCGCCTCCGCGAGCAGCGCGTGCCGGAACGCGTACCCGTCTGCCCCGAGCGGTTCCAGGACGTGGTGCTCGACCGCCTGGCGGACCAGGCGGTCCAGGGCGTGCCCTTCGATACCGGCGACCCGCTCGAGGAGCACGTGCGGCACTCGGCGGCCGACGACCGCGGCCACCCGGACGACCTCCTGCGCGTCGTCGTCGAGCAGCTCGACCCGGGACAGCAGCAGGCGCGACAGGTCGCTCAGCTCCGCCGTGACGCCCTGCGCGGCGGCCGCAGCGAGCTCCTCGGCGAAGAAGGCGTTGCCCTCGGCCCGACGGACCACCGCGTCGACGACGTCGCCGGACAGGTCAGGTCCGAGGGACCGGACGAGGCCGGCGACGTCCGGGTCGGGCAGCGGCTCCAGGTCGAGGCGGGACAGGGCCGACAGCCTGGACCACATGGCCAGCGAGCCGCGCAGCGGATGCCGGCGGTGCAGGTCGTCGCTGCGGTACGTGGCCACCAGCGAGAGGGGCCCGGCGAAGCCCCGGGTGAACAGCAGGGTCAGCAGGTCGCGCGAGGACTCGTCGGCCCAGTGGAGGTCCTCGACGACCACCAGGAGCGGACGCTCGCGGGCCAGCGACTCCAGGGCCCCATGAACGGCCTCGAGGAGCCGGCCGCGCTCGGCCTCCGCCGCGGCCCCCGTACTGCCGGGGTCGCTCGCCCGGCGCGGGAGCAGCCGTGCGAGGCTGGGAAGGCCGGCCAGCAGCAGGTCGACGGTGCCGGGCTCGACGTCGTCGAGCCGCGAGAAGAGCTCGACGAACGGCAGGTAGGGCAGGGCCGTCCCGGCCTCGCCGACACAGTGGCCGATGGCCAGACGGTGGGCCCCGGCATCGACGACCTCGTCGACGAGGCTCGCGACGAGGGCCGTCTTGCCGATGCCGGCGTCGCCGCCGAGGAGCAGCAGCCCGCCCCTGCCGTCGTCCAGCCCGAGCGCGCGACGCGCCCGGTCAAGCTCGTCGTCGCGCCCGACGAGGGGGAGGCGGCTCCGGATCGGCATCTCGTCGATCATGGCACGGCTCACGACGCCCGCGGGGTCTCCTGGGCGGGCGTTCCGGGGGAGCCGAAGGTGCGGGCCGCGGGCGAGGCGCCGGTGGCTCCGGCATCCCGCCGGGTGGCACTGAGGACGCTGGTGCCCCGGCTGAGTCCGGCACCGATCGGCGTGACCGCGGCGCGCGGTTCGGCCGCTCGGCGGGCGGCTCGACGGGCGGCCCGGCGGGCGGCCCGGCGGTTCAGCCAGCCATCGGTGTAGCGGCCACCGTGGGCGCGCTCGAGGCGGTAGGCGACCTCTGCCTTGACGAACAGCGGGTCTGCGAGGTTCATGGGGTCCTCCTGGGTCGTGGTGCGATGACATCCACGGTCGACCGATGAGGTAGGCCCCCGCATCGGGAGGGCGCCCTATCTTCGGCGGCCCCGAGCCCGCCCGGTGGCCCTGAGGTACCTCAGAGCACCTGCAGCAGTGGGGCCACGCTACGAGCCCACCGGGGGCGCACCGGGCTCGTCGGGCCCGGGGGGGCCGTCGAGCTCATCGACCGCCCCGTCGCCGTCGTCGGAAGGGGGCTCGGGAAGGAACACCGACGGCATCCGGGTCCGCGGTGGGGCCACGGCGTGGGCGCCGAACCAGCGCCGCCGCAGCGGGCCTGTCAGCCAGCCGAGCGGAGCCGTGAGGACGTAGCCGTAGGCCACGACGAGCCCGGTCACCCCCGGCGCCACCACCAGCCCGGCGAGGAGCACGCCCAGCCCGGCGACGTGCCACCCCACGTTGCCTCGCAGGGACAGCAGGCTGCGGAACGAGCGGAACCGCACGCTCGTCACCATGAGCACGGCCGGCAGGACCCCGATCGCCAGCGGTAGGACGAGCCAGGGGCCGTGGTGCACGGAGTCCAGGGCGAAGACCGTCGCGAGGATGACGCCGGCCGCTCCCGGGCTCGGCAGCCCGATGAAGTAGCGCTTGTCCGCGAGGGGGTCGACGGTGACGTTGAAGCGGGCGAGCCGGAAGGCCGCGCATGCCAGCCAGAAGAAGCCTGCCGTCCAGGCCAGGACAGGCCAGGACGGCAGCGCCCAGGTGTGGACGAGCACCGCCGGCGCCACGCCGAAAGAGATGAGGTCGGCCATCGAGTCGAGCTGCACGCCGAACGGGGAGGCGGCCCCGACGAGGCGCGCCACGGCGCCGTCGGCGATGTCCATCACGATGGCGAAGGCGATGAGCATCGCGGCGAGGGCGAACCGCCCGCGGAACGCGACGAGGACAGCGGAGAACCCGGCGATCAGGTTGAGGGTGGTGAAGATGCTGGGGATCGTCACCCGGATCCGGGTGCGGGCGTCGAGCCGCTCGAAGGGCACGACCGGCGCGCCGGTCGGCGACAGGATCCGCCAACGGCGCCGGATGCGGGCTCTCAGGGGCGGCCCGGAGGCACTCACGGCCCCGCCTGCGGCCACGTGGCGATGACGCTCTCACCGGCACGGACCCGCGCGCCCTCAGCGACGGCAAGCCGGGCCTCGGCGGGTACGAGGACGTCCATCCGGGACCCGAACTTCATCAACCCGATCCGCTGCCCCGTCGCGAGGACGTCTCCGACGGCGACGCGGGTCACCACCCGCCGGGCGAGCACCCCGACGATCTGCCGGAACACGACCGTGCGGGCCTGCTCGCCGACCATTCGTTCTACGGTGATCTCGCTGCGCTCGTTCTCGGTCGCGCTCTCGGCCCGGTATGCCGCGAGCCACCGCCCGGGCCGGTGGGTGACGTCCGTGACCCGCCCGCCGTAGGGGGTGCGGTTGATGTGTACGTCGAGGACGGACAGGAAGATGCTCACCTGGAGCCACTCCCCCGCCGGCGCGACGCCGTCCTTGGCCGGACCGGCATACATCACCGTGCCGTCGGCCGGGGCGAGGACGAGGTCGTCGTTGACGGCGGCGTCGTCGGGGCCGCGGTCGGGGTCCCGGAAGAACGCCGCCACCGCGACGGGGAGCATCGCCAACGCCGCGGCACCCCGACCCCGCCGCGCGAGTCCCGCGACGACCGCCGGTAGGCCCGCCACCGCCACGGACGGCCACGCGTCGCGGTCGATCCTCGCCATCAGGCGCTCCCGTCATGGTCGGTGCTGGGGTCCGTCAAGAGGCAGCCTAGGATGTCGAGCCGTGCCCGCGGTCGACGTTCAGGAGCTATCCCGCCATTTCGGCAGCGTGCGGGCGGTCGACGGCGTGTCGTGGTCGGCCGGTTCCGGCACCGTCACGGCGGTGCTCGGCCCCAACGGGGCGGGCAAGACGACGACCGTCGAGTGCCTCGAAGGCCTGCAACGGCCCGACTCCGGCGAGGCTCGGGTCCTCGGGGTCTCGGCCTGGCGGGCGCCGCCGGACCACCGGGCCCGGGTCGGTGTCATGCTCCAGGACGGCGGCCTGCCGACGACGTCGAGGCCGGTCGCGCTGCTGCGACACCTCGCCCGCCTGTATGCCGCTCCGACCGATGTCGACGCCCTCATCTGCCGGCTGGGGATCGACGCATTCGCCGGGACGACCCTGCGGCGGATGTCCGGCGGGCAACGGCAGCGGGTGGCCCTGGCCGCGGCGCTGGTCGGCCGCCCCGATGTGCTGTTCCTCGACGAGCCGACCGCTGGGCTGGACCCGCACGCCCGGCTCGACGTGTGGGATCTCGTGCGGGCCACCGCCGTCGACGGCGCCTGCGTGGTCATGACGACCCACTCCTTCGAAGAGGCCGAGCGGATCGCCGACCACATCGTCATCATGTCGGCCGGGAAGGTCGCTACCGCCGGAACGACGACAGAGCTCACGAGCGGGACGAACCTGGAGGACCTCTACTTCTCGCTGACCGGACGGGGGACGCGATGAGCGAGGCGGACACCCGCTCTCGAGCGGCCGGGGCGGCCGACCGCATCCGCGCCCAGGGGGCCTTCGAGACCCGCACGCTGCTCCGCAACGGCGAGCAGCTCCTCGTCTCCATCGTGCTCCCGGCGATGGCCCTCGCCGGGCTCGCCCTGTCGACCACGCCGTCGCTCGGCCCGGGGCGGCGCGTCGACGTGGCCACCGCGGGGGTGCTGGCCCTGGCGGTCGTCTCGACGGCGTTCACCGGCCAGGCCATCTCGACGGGGTTCGACCGACGCTACGGCGTGCTACGGCTCTTCGGTGTCACCCCGCTGGGCCGCGCCGGGCTGCTCGCCGGCAAGGCGATCGCGGTGGGCTCGGTGTTGGCCGTGCAGGTCCTCGTCCTCGGCGGGCTCGCGCTCGCGCTGGGGTGGCGGCCCGAACCCGGCGGGGTGCTTCCCGCGCTCATCAGCCTCGTCCTCGGTGCCGGTGCCTTCGTCGCACTCGCTCTGCTCCTGGCGGGAACGCTCCGCGCCGAGGCGGTGCTGGCCCTGGCCAACCTCATCTGGGTCGTCCTGCTCGCCCTCGGGCTGCTTGTGCCGACGAGCGAGCTGGCACCCCCGCTGCGGGTCCTGGCGTCGGCGCTGCCCTCGGGGGCGCTCGGCGACGCGATGCGGGCCGCCTTCGTCTCGGGCTCCTGGCCGTGGGCCCAGTGGGGCGTGCTCGTCCTGTGGGGTGGCATCGCCGGCCTGCTGAGCTCTCGGCTGTTCCGCTGGTCACCGTGAGGCCAGACGCGGCCGGCCTCACCCGGGGCCGTACCCTCGATACGTGACGACGACCGGCACCGCACCGCACGACACGAGCCGCGACGGGTCGGAGCCGACCCCACCCGAACGGCCCAGCGAGGCGCACCGCTGGTATGCCCCCGTCCTGCTGGCCAACCTCATCGCCGAGGTCGGCATCATCGTCACCGGCGGCCTCGTCCGGCTCACCGGCAGCGGCCTCGGCTGCCCGAGCTGGCCGCAGTGCACGCCGGGCCACTTCACGCCGGTCGCCCACCAGGCGCAGGGGTGGCACAAGGACATCGAGTTCGGCAACCGCACCCTGACCGGGATCCTCGTCGTCGCGGCCGTGGCCGCCGTCCTCGCCGTATGGCTGTGGGCGCCACGCCGGTCGCTCAAGGTCGCGTCGGTCATCGTGCTCGCGGGCATCCCGGTCCAGGCCGTCATCGGCGGGATCAGTGTCCTGGAGGGCCTCGCCCCCATCACGATCTCGATGCACTTCCTGGCCTCGGCAGCGATGGTCGCGGCCGCGGCATACCTCTACCTCGCCCGCGACGAGACCGGGGTCCCGGCCGTCCCCGTGGTCCCGGCGCTGCTCGGCCGGACGGGGGTGCTCACCGCGGCTGTGGGTGCGGTCGTCCTGGCGCTCGGGACGGTCGTCACCGGGTCGGGGCCGCACTCCGGCGACGCCACCACGCCGTCGCGGTACGGGTTCGACCCTCGGGCGGTGTCCTGGCTGCACGCCGACGCCGTGATGCTCTTCGCCGGGCTCGTGGTCGCCATGTGGGTGGGCGTACGGCTCGGCGGGGCCCCGCCGCGTAGCCGGAGCGCCTGGACCGGCGTCCTCCATGTCGTGATCCTCCAGGCCGTCGTGGGCTACACCCAGTACTTCACCGGGCTGCCCATCGGCCTGGTCATCGTGCACATGCTGCTCGCAGCGCTCCTCGTCGTGGCGCTGACCCGAGCGCTCCTCTCGCTGCGCACCCGCGACCGCGCCCCGCAGGACGCCTGACCCCGTCCGCGGCGCGTCCGCCCCCCTCCGCGCAGCCCCCACCCCGCCGGACCCTCCCCTCACCCCGGCGGTCCCTCCCCTCACCCCGCCGGGCCCTCCCTAACTTCTGCTAGCAGAGGTTGCGTGACGAAGCAGAGGTTGCAACCTCTGCTTGGTCCCCTAACCTCTGCTAGCAGAAGTTAGGGGACGGGGGATGTCGCGGGGCGGGTCGAGGGCGGGACGGGGGATGTCGCGGGGCGGGTCGAGGACGAGCGACCACACCGGGTATGCCGGGGGTCAGCGGATGGCGAGGTGCGCCAGCGGGTCGAGGGCGACCGCGAGGAAGACCACCGTCACGTAGGTGATCGACAGGTGGAACAGCCGCATCGGCTTGACCGTCTTCAGCGCCTCGCCGGCGCGGGCCGCCCGTGACAGCCGGTGGGCCTCGGCGAGGAACACCGCCCCGCTGCCGACAGCGACGACGAGGTAGAGCCAGCCCATCGACGCGACCGGCACGAGGACGAGGGAGGTGGCCACCATGACCCAGGCGTACCCGACGATCTGGCGTCCGACGACGACCGACGACCGCTGGACGGGCAGCATCGGCACGTGGGCCTTGGCGTAGTCGTCCTTCAAGGCCATCGACAGCGGCCAGTAGTGCGGCGGCGTCCAGAAGAAGATCACGAGGAACAGCACGACCGCAGGCCAGCCCACCCGTCCGGTCACAGCGGCCCACCCGATGAGGGTCGGCATGCACCCGGCCGCCCCGCCCCAGACGATGTTCTGGGTGGTGCGCCGCTTGAGGATCATCGTGTAGCCCACGGCATACAGGGCGATCGCCAGCAGCGACAGCAGCGCCGAGACGACGTTGACGAGAAGGACGAACCAGGCGGTCGACACGACGACGAGGGCGGACGCGAAGATCAGGCCGGCCCGGGGGGTGATCTCGCCGGTGACCATCGGCCGGTGTCGGGTCCGCGCCATGTGTGCGTCGATGTCGCGGTCGTAGACGCAGTTGTACGCGTTGGCGGCACCAGCGCTCAGGGTCCCGCCGATGAGGGTCGCCGCAACGAGGGCGATCGACGGGACTCCCCGCTCGGCGAGGAACATCACCGGGATCGTCGTCACCAGCAGCAGCTCGATGATCCGCGGCTTGGTCAGCGCGACGTAGCCGGCGAGGGTCCGCCGCCACCCCAGGGTCGGACGAGCCGCCGGGGCGTGCGTCGTCTGGGTGTCGGTCACGTGGTCCCTTCGCTGGGTCAGGTAGGAGTGCATCGGTGTCGGCCTTGCGGTGCAGGGATGCTGGAGTCTAACCCGCCCGACCCGGCACCCTCGGCGCTCGCCCGGCGCTCCCCGGCGCTCGCCCGGCCGGCAACCGGGCATCGCCCCCGCCCACGACGATCCGGGCACCCCGACCGGACTAGGGTGGAAGCCACTGCGCGACCTCGACGCAGGTGAGCCGCGCGCAGCGCCGTCGTCCCTCCAGCCCCATGACCAGGAAGGCTCGCAGTGAGCACCACAACCCCCTCGAAGAAGGCCACGTCCCGGCGTCCCACGGCGACCGCCGCCCGCTCCGACGAGCTGGCGCGGCCGATCGCCCGCAAGGCCGGATGGACCGACCTCGACGTCCGCGCCGTCGACACGGCGCGCGTGCTCGCTGCCGACGCCGTCCAGAAGGCCGGCAACGGCCACCCCGGCACCGCGATGAGCCTCGCGCCCGCGGCCTACCTGCTCTACCAGCAGGTCATGGCGCACGACCCGAGCGACCCCGGCTGGCTCGGCCGCGACCGGTTCGTCCTGTCGTGCGGGCACTCCAGCCTCACCCAGTACATCCAGCTGTACCTGTCCGGCTACGGACTCGGGCTCGACGACCTCAAGGCGCTGCGTACCTGGGGTTCGCTCACCCCCGGCCACCCCGAGGTGCACCACACCAAGGGCGTCGAGATCACGACCGGCCCGCTCGGCTCCGGCCTCGCCTCGGCCGTCGGCATGGCCATGGCGCAGCGCCGCCAGCGCGGCCTGCTCGACCCCGACGCCAGAGCCGGTAGGAGCCCGTTCGACCACCACATCTGGGTCTTCGCCTCCGACGGCGACCTCATGGAGGGCGTCTCGGCCGAGGCGAGCTCGCTCGCGGGCCACCAGGAGCTCGGCAACCTCACCGTCGTCTACGACGCCAACCAGATCTCGATCGAGGACGATACCGACATCTCGTTCTCCGAGGACGTCGCCGCGCGCTACGCCGCGTACGGGTGGGAGGTCGTCGACGTCGACTGGCGCAGGTCGTCCGACCCGGCCGGGACCCCCGACTACGCCGAGGACGTCGACGCCCTGCTCGCGGCGCTCCAGAGGAGCCGCAGGTCCCGGACCCGCCCGACGCTGATCCGGCTGCACACCGTCATCGCCTGGCCGGCCCCGACAGCCCGCGGTACCGGCAAGTCGCACGGCTCCGCCCTCGGCGTCGACGAGGTCGCCGCGACCAAGGAGCTCCTCGGTTTCAACCCCGGGAAGACCTTCGAGGTCGACCGGGCCGTCCTCTCCCACGCGAGACGGGTCGCGTCGCGTGGCAAGGCCGCTCACAAGGCGTGGGACAAGGGGTATGCCGCCTGGCGCCGGTCCCAGCCCGAGCGGGCCGCCCTGCTCGACCGTCTCGTCAAGGGCGAGCTGCCCGACGGGCTGGCCGCGGCCCTGCCGTCCTTCCCCACCGACACCGACAAGGGCTTGTCCACCCGGGCCGCCTCGGGCACGGTCCTCGGCGCCCTCGCCGACGTCATGCCCGAGCTGTGGGGCGGTTCCGCCGACCTCGCCGAGTCCAACAACACGACGATGGCGGGCGAGCCCTCGTTCATCCCCAAGGGCAGGCAGACGGCGGCGTGGAAGGGCGGGCCCTACGGCCGCACCCTTCACTTCGGGATCCGCGAGCACGCGATGG
>CAYPYK010000083.1:0-3486 GCA_964414665.1 uncultured Intrasporangiaceae bacterium
GGTCGACGGCGAAGAGGATGGTGCCGACCTCGATCGCCTTGACCACGTCGCCGGAGAGGTCGAACGTCGCGAGCTTGGCCTTGGAGCCGGCCGTCTTGACCGACTCGACGGCGGCCATCGCGATGTCGGGGTTGAGCGCGAGCACCGAGTCGATGGAGGTGTCGGCCTGGAGCTTGGCGGCGATCTCGTTCGCGGTCTTGGTCGGGTCGCTCGTTCCGGTCACCTGGAAGTCGGTGACCTTGCCGCCGAACGTCTTCGCGGCACCGGCGCAGCGGTCCTGCAGGCCGGTGTTGTTCTGCTCGTGGATGACGCAGAGGAGGTTGGTGCCCCCGGCCGCCTTGAGCTGCTCACCGGCGCCCTCGCCGGCGATCTCCTCGTCCTGGCCGACGTGGGTGATGGCGCCGAGCTCCTTGTAGACGGTGGAACCGGAGTTGAGCGTGATGATCGGGATGCCCGCTGACGTGGCCTTGGCCAGCGCATCCTTGATGGCGTCAGGGTTCGGCGCAGACACCGCGATGCCCTGGGCGCCGCCCGTCACGGCGGCCTCGATCAGCTGGGCCTGCTTCTGCGGGTCGTTGTTGGACTCCTCGTAGTCGAGGTTGACGTTCATCGCCTTGGCAGCGTCCTCGGCACCCTTCTTGGCGACCGACCAGAAGGAGCCACCATCGCCGTGGGTGATCATCGCGATCTTGAGCTCCGACGCACCGGCACTGTCGCCGGACGTCGAGCTGCTCCCGGAGCCGGAGGATGTCGAGGAGCACGCCGAGAGCCCCAACAGGCCGGCCACCAAGAGGGCCGACAGTTTCATTGCCTTCATGGCTTGTGGATGTCCTTTCACAGGGCCGCCACTGGGGACGGTTAGACGATCGGTGCCGAGGAGACCCTCGGCACCACTTCACTGAGAAGGAAGGCCAGGCTCTTCTGGACGTCCTCCACCGGCCCGCTTCCTTCAGCGGGCACGCCTTGGGTCAGGGCGGTGTCCTGCTCGAGGACATACCACCCGTCGTAGCCGAGCTCCTCGAGCGCCAGGACGACCTCGTCCACCGCGACGTCCCCGCCCCCGAGGGGCTGGAACAGCCCCTGCTGAACGCCCTGTACGAGGCTCAGCTCGCGGCTGACCACGCGAGGAGCGACGGAGAGGTCGACGTCCTTGAGGTGCACGTGAGCGACCCGGTCGCCCACGTCGCGCGCGAACGTCACGGGGTCCACGCCGCCGATCTGGAGATGGCCGGTGTCCAGGCACCACAGGACGGACGTGTGCCGGAGCGCCAGCTCCACGTCGGCCGCCGTCTCGACGAGAGTGCCCACGTGGGGGTGGAGAACCTGGACGAGCCCGTGCCTCGCGCAGACGTCGCCGACCTGCTCGAGCCCTTCACCGAGCACCTTCATGCCCTCGGCGTCGAGGCGGACGGGGCTGGACCAGTCGTAGTCCTGGACGACGGCGGTGACGAACCGGGTCGCACCACACGCCTCGAAGAGGGCGGCGGTCTGCTCCGCTCGCTGGAGGGCGTCCTGCCGCTGGTCGCGGTCGTGGAGCACGAGGGGCACGAACCCGCCCACCAGCGTCATGCCGTACCGGTCCAACGCCGCCTGGAGTGGCGTCGCGTCCTCGGGGAGGAAGCCCGGAGCACCGAGCTCGGTCGCGGTCAGTCCCAACGAACGCATCTCGGTCAGCACGCGGTGCGCAGGGAGCACCTCACCCCAGTCAGGAACCTCGCACACGCCCCAGGAGATGGGGGCGGCGGCCACTCGACCGCTCAGTGACCCCAGAGCGCCTGACATGACCTGCCTCCTTGTAGTGGCGACGACGAAGCCGGCGCGGCCTGTCGCTTGCGATCTAACACCGCCAAAAAGCGTCCGTCAAGAGGATGTCTTAACAAACAGACAACTATCGGCTGCTCGGCGTGCCACGCCGGCGGCGCCGCGGCCGGCGCCGGGCGGGTCGCGGCGGCCGGCGGGCGTCCGGTACGGGAGGCGAAGGCGAGACGGCCCCGCGCTTGCGCTCACCGGTGGGCCGACGAGGGCCTTGAGTACCCGGAGACGTCGGCGATGACGAGGGTCGTGCCGGTGACGTGGATCGTCACCGTCCCGGCCGGGCCGAGCGTGGCCAGCACCGAGTGGCCAGGGTTGTCTCCGGCCAGCACCTCGTACGCGCCGGGGTCGGTCACGAGGGATCCACGGCTCGCCCCGCCGCCGGACCGGTGCAGCGGTGCACGACCGCGGTCGGGGTGCCGCCGCCGTGGGTCGGATCGACGTAGGCGTAGCCCGCGTTGTCGCACCCGCAGCCCACGAACGCCGACGGCGCGATCTCGGTCGAGCGCTGGGTGGACCCGGACACCGTGAAGAGCGCGTCCGGGGTGAGGTCGAGCTCGGCCCACCCCTGGCGGTCGCCACCCCGACGAAGCGCCCGTTGGCGGCCCGGCTGCTCGAGGACCCGAGCCGACGTCGTTCCGGAGCACGGAGTCGCCCACGTCGAGGACCAGGGAGCTCCCGCACCCGTAGGACTGGGTGTTCGCGCTCGGGTCGATCCCGGCGATCCGCTCACCCCCTGCGGACGGGTGCCGGGCGAGCGTGCGCGGCCTCGTACCCTGGACCGCGTGACCGACACCACCCACACCGCCCCTGAGCCCACCGGGGCTGCAGCGCCCGCGGAGGCAGATCTCCCCGAGCAGATGACGATCCGCCGGGCCAAGCGCGACCGGATCCTGGCCGAGGGGCGCGCGGCATACCCCGTGTCGGTGGGCCGGACCCACTCCCTTGCCGAGGTGCGCGACGAGTGGGGACACCTGACCGCAGGCGACGAGACCGAGGACCTGGTCGGCGTCGCCGGCCGGGTGGTGTTCATCCGCACCACCGGGAAGCTCGCGTTCGCCACGCTCCAGGAGGGTGTCGGGACCCGGCTCCAGGTCATGCTCAGCCTGGCCGAGGTCGGCGAGGAGTCGCTGGCGCGATGGAAGGCCGATGTCGACCTCGGCGACCACGTCGTCGTTCGGGGCCGGGTGATCAGCAGCCGCCGAGGCGAGCTCTCGGTCATGGCGAGGTCCTGGGAGATGGCCTCCAAGGCCCTGCGCCCGCTGCCCGTGCTCCACAAGGAGCTGTCCGAGGAGAGCCGGGTCCGCCAGCGGTATGCCGACCTCATCGTCCGCCAGGAGGCGCGCGACATGGTCCGCACCCGGGCGGCCGTGCTGCGCTCGATCCGCTCGACCCTCGACGGCTTCGGCTTCGTCGAGGTCGAGACCCCCATGCTCCAGCTCATCCACGGCGGCGCCGCGGCGCGGCCGTTCCGGACCCACCTCAACGCCTTCGACCAGGAGATGACCCTGCGGATCGCGCTCGAGCTGTTCCTCAAGCGCGCGGTCGTGGGCGGCGTCGACCGGGTCTACGAGATCGGCAAGACCTTCCGGAACGAGGGCATCGACTCCACCCATGCCGCGGAGTTCACCATGCTCGAGTTCTACGAGGCGTGGGGCGACCAGTTCACCGCCG
>CAYPYK010000083.1:3586-12060 GCA_964414665.1 uncultured Intrasporangiaceae bacterium
GCGGAGTTCACCATGCTCGAGTTCTACGAGGCGTGGGGCGACCAGTTCACCGCCGCCGACCGGACCCGGGCGATCATCCTCGACGCCGCCGATGCCACCGGCGTCGGCACGAGCATCGTCGACTTCCACGGCACCGAGATCGACCTGTCGGGTGAGTGGACCTGGCTGCCCGTCGTCGACGCGGTCGCCGCCGCTCTCGGCACCGAGATCACGCCGGGCGAGACCGCCGAGAACGCCGCCCGGCTTCGTGAGCTGGCCGTGGCCCGCGGCATCGCGCTCCAACCGGCCTGGGGGGCCGGCGAGATCATCCTCGAGCTGTTCGAGCAGCTCGTCGAGCACACCCTCGTCCAGCCGACCTTCGTCTGCGACTACCCCGAGTCCGTCCGCCCGCTCGCCCGACAGCACCGCACCACACCCGGCCTCGTCGAGGCGTGGGACCTCATCGTCGGCGGGGTCGAGCTGGCCCCGAGCTACAGCGAGCTCGTCGACCCGGTCATCCAGCGCGAGCGGCTCACCGCCCAGTCCCTGCTGGCAGCCGGCGGCGACCCCGAGGCGATGCAGCTCGACGAGGACTTCCTGCGGGCCCTGGAGTACGGCGCGCCACCGATGGGCGGGACCGGGCTCGGCGTCGACCGGCTCGTCATGCTCCTGACCGGCACGCCCATCCGCGAGACCCAGCTGTTCCCCCTGTTGAAGCCGGAGGCCTGAGATGTGGGACGCCGTGTGGCCCTACCTCACCGCCGTACTGCCGACGATCATCGTCGCCACGCTGTTCTACTTCCTCATGAAGTCGATCCTCACGGGCGACCATCGGGAGCGGCTGGCTCAGTCGCGTTGGGAAGCCGAGCAGGACCGACTCAATGTGCCGGACGCGCCCACGGATTCCGCGGCGCCGCATTCGGGACAAAACGGCGAGACGCCCAAGGAGAAATAGGGCGGGATTACCACGCGCAGACCGTCCATTTGGTATGTTCTGTACACCGAAACCACCCACACCCGAAAGGACCGTCCATGGCACAGCGCGTTTCCGTGCTGCTCGTCGACGACCTCAATGGCAACCCCGCCGACGAGACCGTAACCTTTGCTCTCGATGGGGCGACGTTTGAGATCGACCTGACCAGCAGTAACGCCGACAAGCTGCGTGACAGCCTGGCACCGTGGATCGGGCACGCCCGTCGCTCCGGCGGCCGGCGTTCCTCCGGCCGCAGCGTCGCTCGCCCCGGCGGCAAGCGTCGTAACCTTTCCGCCATTCGTGAATGGGCTCGTGAGAACGGCCATACGGTCAGCGACCGTGGTCGTATCTCCTCCGAGGTCCAGGCGGCATACGACAAGGCGCACGGCTGACGAACCACCACCGCCGGCTTCGGGTGCCGGCACCGCTCTAAATGCACGGGGCCGCGGGATCGACATGATCCCGCGGTCCTGGCGTTTCGCCGATAACCGCGCCGGTGCCATCGCGCCGCCTCGGCCCCGCCGGTCGACGTCGACGCGCCGAGGACGCGGCCGCTGCGTGCCGGGGCACTGGGTGCGAGGCCGTTCCGTGCGGGGCCTTCGGACCGGCATGCGGTCAGGGCAGGCCGGCGAGCAGGTCACCGTCGCGCGCGACCCGCCGGAGGACCTCGTCGAACATCAGCTGGCGAAGGGCCTCGGGGTCCCGCGCCCCCTGCTCCACCTCGTCCCACGTCCGTGGGGCGGCGACTGTCGGAAGCTCCCTGCCGCGCAGCGAGTAGGGACAGATCGTCGTCTTCGCCGCGACGTTCTGGCTCCAGTCGAGGAACACCTTTCCGGGCCGCAGCGACTTGGTCATCTTCCACACGACGAGGTCGGGGTGCTTCGACGTGAGCTCCTTGGCCAGCTCCTGCGCCAGGTCACGCACCCGGTCCGAGGACAGGTCGCCGCCGAGCGCGGCATACAGCTGCATCCCCTTGCTGCCCGAGGTGACGGGGTGGAGCTCCAGCCCCAGGGCCTCGAGCCGGGCCCGCACGAGCAGCGCCACCTGGGCGCACTCGTGCAGTCCGGCCGGGGAGCCCGGGTCGAGGTCGACGACGAGCCGGTCCGGGTGGCGGCGGGCGCCGCCGGCGTCGACGGTCCATTGCGGCACGTGCAGCTCGAGGGAGTTGAGGTTGACCAGGTAGGTCAGGTGGGCGAGGTCCGCGACCAGGGGGTAGGTGACGTCGTCGACCTGCACCCGGGGGAGCCACGACGGGGCGCCGGACGGGAGGTTCTTCTCGAAGAAGCTGAGATCCTCGACGCCGTGCGGCCAGCGGACCCGGGTCACCGGGCGAGAAGCCAGGTGCGGCAACAGGATCGGCGCGATCGTGGCGTAGTAGCTCAGGAGCTCGCCCTTGGTCGTCTCGGTGGCGGGGTACATCACCTTGTCGAGGCTGCTCACCCTGATGGTGCGTCCGGCCACCTCGACCCTGGCCACCTCCGGCAGGTCAGCCACCGTCCACCTCCCGCAGGTCGGCCGGCTCCAGGTCGTGGCGGACGCCGATGAACGACGGCTGACGCAGCCGCCCCCCGGCGGTCGGGCCGAGAGTACGCACCTCGACGACGAGGCGGGGCTCGACCCACACCGCGCCCCTGGCGTCGACGGCCGGCACCTCGTCGGCGAACGGAGAGTCGCCGCGCCGCAGGGGTTCCAGGCGACGGGCGAGGGCGACGCCCGCACCTCCGGCCAGGCCCGAACCGACCCGGCCCGCATAGCGCCAGGCGCCGGAGTCGTCGGGCAGCCCGACGAGGACCGCGCCCAGCCGCCCTGCCGAGTCCTTCTCCGGGCGCCAGCCGCCGACGACGGCGGAGACCGTGGTCCGGTGCGGGAGCTTGCGCCAGTCCGCGGACCGCCGGCCGGCGACATACGTGGAGGTGCGCCGCTTGCTGACCACCCCCTCCAGGCCCTGTTCCCGGGTCGCCTCCAACAGGCCGGACCCGTCGTCGTAGGTCGGCGGCACCTGCCAGTGCGGGCCCGACAGGTCGAGCCGCTCGAGCAGCTCGCGACGAGCGCTCCACGGCTGGCCGGTCAGGTCGGACCCGAACAGCCGCAGCAGGTCGAACACCATGTAGGTCACCGGCCGGGTCGCCGCGAGCCGCTCGGCCCTGCGCCGCTCCGCGACGTGCATCCGGTCCGCGAGCGCGGCGAACGACGGGATGCCGTCGTCGAGGGCGACGACCTCGCCGTCGAGCAGCATGTCCTCGTATGCCGTGCCGAGCGGGTCCAGCTCGGGGAAGCTGGCCGTCACGTCCCGCTCGGTGCGCGAGGTGAGGGTGAGCCGGCCGCCCCTCACGTCGGCGAGCAGCCGCATGCCGTCCCACTTCACCTCATGCGCCCAGGCCGGACCGGCGGGGACGGTCCCGGCAACCGTGGCGAGCATCGGACGCATACAGCCATCCTGACGCACGTAGGCTGGGAGTCTGCGCCTCCGGGCGGCCTCCGGGCCGCACGGGGCGCGGCATGCGTCCGCGCGCAGCGTGACGCGCGGACGGCGGCAGGGAAAGGGGCAGCCATGCGAGCGATCTGGAAGGGCGCAGTGTCCTTCGGGCTGGTCAACGTGCCGGTGCGGCTCTACTCCGCGACCGAGAACCACGACGTCCAGTTCCGGCAGGTGCATCGCGAGGACGGCGGCCGCATTCGCTACCAGCGCATCTGCTCCGTGGACGGCGAGCAGGTGTCCTACGACGACATCGCCAAGGGCTACGAGACCGAGGACGGCGACATGGTGGTCCTCACCGACGAGGACTTCGCCGACCTGCCGAGCCGGTCGAGCAAGGAGATCAGCGTCGAGAAGTTCGTCCCGGCCGACCAGGTCGACCCGATCTACCTCGACAGAAGCTACTACCTCGAGCCCGACACGGCGGCGACCAAGCCCTACATCCTGCTCCGTGAGGCCCTCGAGTCCGAGAACCGGATGGCCATCGTCACCGTCTCGATCCGCACCCGGATGACGATGGCCGTGCTCCGGGTGCGCGACGGCGTCATCGTCATGCAGACGATGCTGTGGCCCGACGAGATCCGCAGGCCCGACTTCGCCCAGCTCGACGAGACGGCGGACGCCACGACGAAGGAACTGGCCATGGCCCACCTGCTCATCGAGCAGCTGGCCGGCGACTTCGAGCCCGGCGAGTTCGAGGACGACTACGCCATCGCGCTCGAGCAGGTCGTCAGGGCGAAGGTCGAGGGCGGCGAGGTCGCGGTGGCGCCACAGCCGGCCGAGGAGAGCGGCGAGGTCGTCGACCTCCTGGCGGCCCTGGCCAAGTCGGTGGAGCGGGCCAAGGCCTCGCGCGGCGAGGGCCCCGTGGCGTCGGACGAGCCGGCAGCGGCGGCCACGGCGGCCACGGCGACGGCCAAGAAGTCCGCCGCGAAGAAGGCCCCCGCGAAGAAGAAGGCCAGCTGAGCCCCACGCCCGCGCCCGGCGGGCAGTGAGCGGACGGCATACGCTCCGGTCATGCCCGAGGGACACACGCTCTTCCGTCTCGCGCGGGACCTCGACGCCACCTTCGCGGGCACGACGCCGGTGGTGAGCAGCCCCCAGGGCCGGTTCGCCGACGGGGCGGCCCTGCTCGACGGGCGCGAGCTGCTGCAGGCCCGGTCCTGGGGCAAGCACCTGTTCGTCGAGTTCGCCGCGGACGCGGTGCTGCACGTCCACCTCGGCCTGATCGGGACGTTCACCATCGACGGGCGGGACTGGGCCGGAGAGGTGCCGGTGGTCGGGCAGGTCCGGCTGCGGCTGGTCACCGACCAGCACGTCGCCGACCTGCGCGGGCCGACGCTATGCGCCGTCGTGGCGCCCGAGGAGGTCCTCGCCGTCACCTCCCGGCTCGGCCCCGACCCACTGCGCCCCGAGGCCGACGAGGCCCTGGGCTGGACCAAGGTCTCCCGGTCGAGCCGCCCGATCGCCGAGCTCCTCATGGACCAGGCGGTCATCGCCGGGGTGGGCAACGTCTACCGCTGCGAGGTGCTGTTCCGCCAGCGGGTGGCGCCGTTGCGGCCGGGCCGGGAGATCCGCCGGCGCACCTGGGCGGCGATCTGGGCGGACCTCGTCGCGCTCATGCCGCTCGGGGTGGCGACCAGCCGGATCGTCACCGTCGCGGAGCAGGTGGCGGAGGTGGGGTCGGCGCTGGCGGACGGCATACCCGTGCATCTCACCGAGCGCGAGTCCTACGTCTACCGGCGGGCCGGTATGGCGTGCCTGGTCTGCGGCTCCCGGGTTCGAACCCAGCTGGTCGCCGGACGCAACCTGTTCTGGTGCGGCCGGTGCCAGCGCCGCCGCTGACCGGGACGCCGCCCCGGGAACCCTCAGGTGATCGATGCCTGGAAGATGCTCTCGATCGACGCATCGAGCACGGCGTCGAACTCCTCGGCGCTCTGCTGGGCGGACAGGCCCTCGGTGAGCGCCCGGGAGAAGCTGGCGATGACGCCGTGGTTCTGGGTGAGCCGGGCATCTGCCTCCTTGCGGGAGTATCCACCGGACAGGGCGACCACCCGCAGCACCTGTGGGTGCTCGACCAGCTCGGTGTAGAAGCCCGGCTCCTCCGGGAGGGTCAGCTTGAACATGACGTTCTGGTCGGGGTCGAGCCCGCTGGACTCGGCCAACAGGGCGGCCTTCAGCAGCTCCTCAGCGGCGGCCTTCTGCGGGCTGTGGATGTCGATCTCGGGCTCGATGATCGGCACCATGCCGACCGCGAGGATCCGACGCGCCACCTCGAACTGCTGAGCCACGATGGCGCCGACGCCCGCAGGGTCGGCCAGCCTGATGACAGAGCGCATCTTGGTCCCGAAGACCCCATGGCCCTTCGCCCGCTCGAGCAGGGCGTCGAGGTCGGGAATCGGCTTCATCAGGGCGACCCCGTCGGCCTCCTCGGCCAGGCCCTTGTCGATCTTGAGGATGGGGACGATGGCCTTGTTCTGCCAGAGGTACTCCGCCGAGCCCAAGCCGTCGATCTGGCGGTCCATGGTCATCTCGAACAGGATCGCCGCGAGGATCCGGTCGCCGGTGAAGGCCGGACTGGTGATGATCCGGGTGCGCATCTGGTGGACCAGGTCGAACATCTGCGCGTCGTCGGAGTATGCCTTCTCGTCCACGCCGTACAGTCTGAGGGCCTTCGGGGTGCTACCACCGCTCTGGTCGAGGGCGGCGACGAAGCCTTGGGCGTTCTTGATCTTCTGAAGCTGTTCGCTGAACACGTCGGACCTTTCCTTCCGGATGGGCCGCCCCGTGACCGGACAATGGGGCTGCGACGAGGTCGGTCCTACCCCATTGTCCATCGTCGGGGCTCCTCGTGCCCTGCCGGTGCAGGCGACGGTCGTCACAGCGGCGACCTACGGCCCCCTTCGGGTGGCCCGCCTCCCCCTTGAGGCCGGGCTCGGGGGCGGTCTGCGCTGCGCCCACAGCGAACATGAGCCGCTGGCGGGCCACCCCGGAACACACGGCGCCGTATGCCGCGTTGTGCAGGGCAGTCGTCGCCCCCGGGGTGGCTGTGGCCGAAACAAGGAACCGGCATACAGGTGCCCCGGCTAGCATCGACGTGACTGACCGAGCTGAGGAGTTGTCAGATGTTCGAACGGTTTACCGACCGGGCCCGTCGTGTGGTCGTGCTCGCGCAGGAAGAGGCGCGGATGCTCAACCACAACTACATCGGGACCGAGCACATCCTCCTCGGCTTGATCCACGAGGGCGAAGGTGTCGCGAGCAAGGCCCTGGAGAGCCTCGGGATCTCGTTGGAGTCCGTGCGTGAGCAGGTGCAGGAGATCATCGGCCAGGGCCAGCAGGCCCCGACCGGGCACATCCCCTTCACCCCGCGCGCCAAGAAGGTCCTCGAGCTGAGCCTGCGCGAGGCGCTGCAGCTGGGCCACAACTACATCGGGACCGAGCACATCCTGCTCGGGCTCATCCGCGAGGGCGAGGGCGTCGCCGCGCAGGTGCTGGTCAAGCTCGGCGCCGACCTCTCGCGGGTGCGCCAGCAGGTGATCCAGCTCATCTCCGGCTACCAGGGCGGCAAGGAGGGCGCCAGCGCCGGCATCGGACCGGGCGCCTCCACCGAGGGCGCCCCGGCCGGCTCGCTCGTCCTCGACCAGTTCGGCCGCAGCCTCACCCAGGCCGCCCGGGAGGGCAAGCTCGACCCCGTCATCGGGCGCGAGAAGGAGATCGAGCGGGTCATGCAGGTGCTGTCCCGCCGCACCAAGAACAACCCCGTGCTGATCGGCGAGCCCGGCGTCGGCAAGACCGCCGTGGTCGAGGGCCTCGCGCAGGACATCGTGCGCGGTGACGTGCCGGAGACCCTCAAGGACAAGCAGCTGTACACCCTCGACCTCGGTGCGCTGGTGGCGGGCTCGCGCTACCGCGGCGACTTCGAGGAGCGGCTGAAGAAGGTCCTCAAGGAGATCCGCACGCGCGGCGACATCATCTTGTTCATCGACGAGATCCACACCCTGGTCGGGGCGGGTGCCGCCGAGGGCGCGATCGACGCGGCGAGCATCCTCAAGCCGATGCTGGCGCGGGGCGAGCTGCAGACCATCGGTGCCACCACGCTCGAGGAGTACCGCAAGCACGTCGAGAAGGACGCCGCTCTGGAGCGACGTTTCCAGCCGATCCAGGTGGCGGAGCCCACGCTGAGCCACACCATCGAGATCCTCAAGGGTCTGCGCGACAGGTACGAGGCGCACCACCGGGTGTCCATCACCGACGGCGCCCTGGTCGCCGCCGCACAGCTCGCGGACCGGTACGTCAACGACCGGTTCCTGCCGGACAAGGCCATCGACCTGATCGACGAGGCAGGTGCGCGCCTGCGCATCCGGCGGATGACCGCCCCACCCGAGCTGCGCGAGCTCGACGAGCAGATCGCCGAGGCGCGCCGCGACAAGGAGTCGGCGATCGACGAGCAGGACTTCGAGAAGGCCGCCCGCCTGCGTGACGTCGAGAAGCAGCTCGCCGGCAAGCGGACCGAGAAGGAGAAGGCCTGGAAGTCCGGCGATCTCGACTCGGTGGCCGAGGTCAACGAGGAGCTGATAGCCGAGGTCCTCGCCCTGGCCACCGGCATCCCGGTGTTCAAGCTCACCGAGGAGGAGTCCAGCCGCCTGCTGCACATGGAGGACGAGCTGCACAAGCGCGTCGTCGGCCAGGAGCAGGCGATCAAGGCGCTGTCCCAGGCCATCCGCCGCACGCGGGCGGGCCTGAAGGACCCCAAGCGTCCGGGTGGCTCGTTCATCTTCGCCGGACCCACCGGAGTCGGGAAGACCGAGCTCGCCAAGGCGCTCGCGGAGTTCCTGTTCGGCGACGAGGACGCGCTGATCCAGCTCGACATGAGCGAGTTCTCCGAGAAGCACACGGTCTCGCGGCTGTTCGGCTCGCCTCCCGGGTACGTCGGGTACGACGAGGGCGGTCAGCTGACCGAGAAGGTGCGCCGTCGGCCGTTCTCCGTCGTCCTGTTCGACGAGGTGGAGAAGGCCCACGCGGACATCTTCAACTCGCTGCTGCAGA
>CAYPYK010000084.1:0-5649 GCA_964414665.1 uncultured Intrasporangiaceae bacterium
TCGGCGAGGAGCCGGCCTAGCCCGTCACAAGGCCCCCTCACCAGGCGTCGAGGGGGCTCCTGGCGCGCTCGCGGGCGGGGCCCGGGTTCAGTGTGCTCAGTCCTCACCCTGGCCGCCGCGAGCCCGCAGCAGCCGGCGCAGCGACTCCAGCCGGGCCGGCCCGGACGGCCCCGCCGCGCCGGAGGACACCCAGGCGTCCAGGGCGCACTCATCCTCGTCGTGGGTGCACCCGCGGGGGCAGCCGGCGGTTCCGGGCTCGAGGTCGGGGAAGTGGTCGATGATCCGGTCCAGGCTGACGTGGGCCAGGCCGAACGAGCGGACGCCGGGGGTGTCGATGACCCAGCCTGAGCGCTCCGGCAGGCGCAGTGCCACGGCCGAGGACGACGTATGCCGCCCGCGGCCGGTCACGACGTTGACCTTCCCGATGGCGCGGTCGGCGTCGGGGACCAGAGCGTTGACCAGCGTGGACTTCCCGACCCCGGAGTGGCCCACGAGGACGCTCACCCGGCCCCGCAGGCGGCCCTCGAGCTCCGCCAGGCCCTGCCGGTCGACGATCCCGCCGGTACGGCTGGTGACGACGTGCCGGACTCCCAGGGGGGTGTAGGTCTCCAGGAACTCGTCGGGTCCGCGCAGGTCGGCCTTGGTGAGCACGAGGAGGGGGTCCATCCCTGCGTCGTATGCCGCCACGAGGCACCGGTCGATGAGCCGTGGGCGCGGCTCGGGGTCGGCGAGTGCCGAGACGATGACGAGCTGGTCGGCCCCGGCGACGATGATCCGCTCTACGGGGTCGGTGTCGTCCGCCGTGCGCCTCAGGACATGCGCCCGGTCGGCGACCCTGACGATGCGGGCGAGCGAGCCCGTCGCCCCCGTGACGTCGCCGACGAGGGCGACCTGGTCGCCTACGACGATCCCCTTGCGGCCCAGCTCGCGGGCCCGCATGGCGGTGACGATGCGCTCGGGGTCGCCGCCGGTGGGGACCCCGAGCGCGACCAGCACCGTGTAACGGCCGCGGTCGACCGCCACCACCATCCCCGGGACGGCGTTGGCATGTGCCGGCCGCTCCTTGGAGCGCGGCCGGGAGCCACGGGGGTTGGGCCGGACCCGGGCGTCCGACTCGTCGTACTCGCGGCGGCGCCGGGCCATCAGGTGAGGGTCCCGGCTTCCTGGCCGAGCATCCTGTGCCACAAGGCGGTGAACTCCGGGAGCGTCTTGGCCACCGTCTGGACGTCCTCGACGACCAGCCCGGGGACAGCCAGCCCGAGCACCGCACCCGCCATGACCATCCGGTGGTCCGCATACGTGTGGAAGAGTCCCGGGTGCAGCGGGGCCGGCCGGATGTGGAGCCCGTCCTCGGTCTCGACGACGTCCCCGCCGAGTGCTCGCACCTCGGCGGCGAGCGCCGCGAGGCGGTCGGTCTCGTGACCACGGATGTGGGCGACACCTCGGATGACCGAGGGGGAGTCGGCGAGCGCGGACAGCGCGGCGACGACCGGCGTCAGCTCACTGGCGTCGTGCAGGTCGACGTCGATGCCGACCACCCCCCCGCTGCCGGAGACGGTGAGCCCGTCACGGGCGAGGGTGACGTCGGCGCCCATCGCGTCGAGGATGTCTCGCATCGCGTCGCCGGCCTGGGTGGTGTGCTGCGGCCAGCCGGGCACCCGGACGGTGCCGCCGACGACGAGGGCGGCGGCGAGGAACGGGCCGGCGTTGGTGAGATCGGGCTCGACCTCGACGGCGAGGTCGCCGAGCTCGCCGGGCTCGACGCGCCAGGTGTTGGCGTCGGCGTCGTCGACGATGGCGCCGACGTCGCGCAGCACCTCGACGGTCATCTCGACGTGCGGCTGGCTGGGGATGGGCTTGCCATCGTGGTGGACCGTCACGCCGTGGTCGAACCGGGCTCCGGCCAGCAGCAGCGCCGAGACGAACTGTGAGGAGGCCGAGGCGTCGAGGGTGACGCTGCCTCCGCGCAGCCCCCCGCGGCCGCGCACCGTGAACGGCAGCGACCCGCGGCCGTCGTCGTCGATGTCGGCCCCGAGGACCCGCAGTGCGCCGAGCGCGGGACCCATGGGCCGCACCCGCGCGCCGGCATCGCCGTCGAAGGAGACGGGGCCGTCGGCGAGGGCGGCGACGGGCGGCAGGAACCGCATGACGGTGCCCGCCAGCCCGCAGTCGACCTGGGCGCCTCCTCGGACCGGGCCGGGCTGGATGAGCCAGTCAGGGGTGGAGGCCGTCCCGTGGGCGGGGGCGACGGTGTCGATCTCCGCCCCCAGGGCGGTGAGGGCCTCGGCCATGAGAACGGTGTCGCGCGAGCGCAGCGGCCGCCGGATCCGCGACGCGCCGCTGGCCAGGGCCGCCAGCACGAGATAGCGGTTGGTGAGGGACTTCGACCCCGGGAGGACGACGGTGGCGTCCAGCGCCGCGTCCGCGGGCCGGGGGGACCAGTTGGCGTCGGTCATCGCCGCGCCGGGTGACTGCGCCGGCGCGGGCCGCACCCGTAGGGCCGGTCGCGCCCTGATGCGTCGGTCATCGGTCCTCGGGTCCTTGTCACGGTCCTCCTACCGTAGTTGCTGCATGGCACGGTGCGTAGTCTTGAGTGCTATGTGTGGTCGGTATGCCGCGACGGCGAACCCCGACGAGCTCATCGAGGAGTTCGAGGTGGATGTCGACCGTACCGGTGAGGCCTCCCGCAGCGTGCTCGCCTCCCCTCAGCAACCGCCCGCCGGCACCCCCGACTTCAACATGGCCCCCACCAAGCAGGCCCCCGTTGTGCTCACCCGGACGTTCCGCGAGGCGCAGGAGGACGAAGCCGGCCCGCGGCGCCAGCTCCGCCTGCTCACCTGGGGGCTGGTCCCCAGCTGGTCGAAGGCCGCAACGGGGGCGGCTCGGATGATCAACGCACGCGCCGAGTCCGTTCTCGACAAGCCGGCATACGCGCGCTCCGCCGCCCGTCGACGGTGTCTGGTCCCGGCGGCCGGATGGTACGAGTGGCAGGTCTCGCCCACGGCGACGGACAGGCGGGGCAAGCCACGGCGGCAGCCGTTCTACACCCGGCGGGCCGACGGTGCGAGCGCGGCCCTCGCCGGCCTGTACGAGTTCTGGCGGGACCCCGCCGTGCCGGACGGCGAGGACCCGGATGCCTGGCTCGTCACGTTCACCATCATCACGACCGTCGCCGAACCCGGCCTCGACCGGATCCACGACCGGATGCCCCTCGTCCTCGAGCGGGCTGACTGGGAGCGCTGGCTCGACCCGGAGGTTGACGGCCCGGACGACATCGTGGACCTGCTGGCGTTCCAGCGCCCGGGTCGGTTCGACGCGTACCCGGTGTCGTCCGCCGTCAGCTCCAACCGCGCCAACGGTGCTCAGCTCGTCGCGCCCCTACGCGCCGACGAGCTCGTCGGGGTGGTCGACCCGATGACAGGGGAGATCGCCGGAGCAACGACGTGACACTCATCCGGACGGTGAAGATCCAGACCCCGGCCGGTCTTGGGAGCGCTGAGGTCCATCGCCGACCGGGGGCATTCGCCACCCTGGTCCTCGGTCATGGCGCCGGCGGCAGCGGCTGGCCGGCCGACGTCCGCGCCGTCACCGCCGCGGCGGTCGACGCGGGGTGGGCCGTCGCGCTCCTGAACCAGCCGTGGCGGCTGGCCGGCCGCAAGATTGCGCCCGCCCCCTCGACCCTCGACATTGCCTGGCTCCCGATGGTCGAGGCGCTGCGGACCGGGCGCTCCCACCTGCCAGGACCGCTCGTCGTCGGCGGCCGTAGTGCGGGCGCCCGCGTCGCCTGCCGGACCGCCGAGGCGTGCGGCGCGACCGGTGTGCTCGCGCTCTCGTTCCCGCTCCATCCGCCGGGCCGCCCGGGGCGCTCACGTGCAGACGAGCTGCGGCGCCCCCTGGACGCGGGCCTCGGGCTGCACGTCGTGCAGGGCGCGACGGACCCGTTCGGCACTCCGGGCGAGCTGGTGGCCCTGCTCCCCGGGGCGGCATACGTCACCGCGGTCCCGGGGACCCACACCCTGGAGCGGTCAGCGGTGGCGGTGGCGGTGGCCGGGCTGGGGTTCCTCGAGCGGGTCCGAGAGCCGGATCCCGCCTGAGCAGCGGAGGCCGGGCCGGCCGAAGGGCGGGCCGCGGGAATGCCTGAGGGACGGGACGGCGTTGACCCTGGTCGACGACCTGCCCCCGCGAAAGGCTGCCATGCTGGTTCTCCGCGTGTCCTCGCCCACCGAGGTCGGGCTAGGGTGGAGCGCGATGACGACACCCCCCGCCGCCTCCGGCCGCACCGACGAGCTCGTCGATGTTGCGACCGAGACTGTCGACGAGCGCCAGGCCAGGTTCGAGCGCGAGGCCCTGCCGCTGCTGGACCAGCTCTACTCGGCTGCGCTGCGCACCACCCGCAACCCCACCGACGCCGAGGACCTCGTCCAGGAGACGTACGCCAAGGCGTTCGCGGCGTTCCACCAGTACCGCCCCGGGACCAATCTCAAGGCGTGGATGTACCGCATCCTCACCAATACCTACATCAACACCTACCGCAAGCGGCAGCGCGAACCTCAGCAGTCCGACGCCGCGGAGGTCGAGGACTACCAGCTGGTCCGTGCGGAGTCGCACACCTCCTCCGGGCTGAAGTCCGCCGAGACCCAGGCTCTGGACCGGCTCCCGGACTCCGAGGTCAAGCGCGCCCTGCAGGGGCTGCCCGAGGACTTCCGGCTGGCGGTCTACCTTGCCGACGTGGAGGGGTTCGCCTACAAGGAGATCGCCGAGATCATGGGCACCCCTATCGGAACGGTGATGTCGCGGCTGCACCGCGGCCGGCGCCAGCTGCGCGAGCTGCTGCAGGACTACGCCCGGGAGCGCGGGTTCACCCCCGTGAGCGGCACGGAGGGGTCGTCGTGAGCGGACACGAGCCGCACGCCGGCCACTACCAGTGCGCTGACGTGATGTACCGGATCTATGAGTACCTCGACGGCGAGATGGACCAAGGGGACATGGCACTCGTCGCCGAGCACCTGCAGGAGTGCCGTCCGTGCCTGGCCCAGCACGACCTCGAGGTCGCTCTGAAGTCCCTCGTCCAGCGGTCGTGCGGGTGCGACCGCGCGCCGGCCGCCCTCCGGATGCAGGTGCTGCAGCGGATCACGATGGTCCGGTTCGAGATGCGCGACCGGCAGTAGGCCGGTCCCGACCGAGCGGGCGAGGGCCCCTCGCGGGCACGGGATATGGAACGGCGGGTCGCCCTTCACGGGCGGCCGGTCGGCCGCCCCCCCCCGGGGGGGCGGGGGCGCCGGGGGGGCCGGGTTCTGGCACGGGGGGGGGGGGGGCCCCCCGCCCCGGGTCCCCCCGCCACGACCTGTTGTCCTCAGGCCCTGTTCACGCGTTGGGCTTTCGGCCGTGGTTGGCCTTGTTGCTTTTGCGGGCACGGCGCTTGCGGGCTCGTTTGCTCATACATGTCCTCCTGATCAGGTCCTTCGCGACACGCCAATGTGTCGTACGTCGCCTCGATTCTGGCATATCTATCTGTGCACCGTGAGAGCATGGCGATGCACAATAGAGCCCGGCAATTCGGGACCGGGCTACTCCCGGAAAGGACCCATCGTGCGCCGTCTTCGCACTGTTTTCGCCACCATAGGAATCGCCTCAGCAGTCATCATCATC
>CAYPYK010000084.1:5659-11881 GCA_964414665.1 uncultured Intrasporangiaceae bacterium
CAACGCCGGCCCCCTCACCTCCGCCACCCCTCTCGCCGTCACGAGCGTCACCGTGGTCCAGCCTGACGGCTGGGGCTGGACCGGTGTCGTCTCCCCCGACGGCTGGGGCTGGACCGGCTGAGCCACACCAGTGACCCATGACCGCTGAGGACACCGCTCCAGGGGCGGCGTCCCCGAGGTCGACGCACCGCGGCACGCTCGCGTACATCCTGGGTGTATGGGGCGTTGCCGCGGTGCTGTGGGTCGCGGCCCTGCGGGCGTTCGGCGGGCTCGATCGCTACCTCGCGCTGGGCGTGCTGTCGGTTCTCGCTGTGGTCGCCTGGCGCGTCGGGACCAGCACCATCGAGTCCCGCGTGCAGATCGCCGTCGGCCATATCGCAGTACTCGCTGCTGCCGCGATGCTGCACCCCGCAGGCGCAGGTCTCGTCGGACTCTCGATGACCCTGGCGGCGCGGGGGCCGATTCCGCTGCGCGCGCGGGTGTTCAACGTCGGCATGTGGACGTTGGTCTCGACTGTCAGCGCGGTGGTCTTCCAGACCGTGGGGGGCACCGCGGACATTGCCGGCGTCACCGAGGCGGCGCCTCTCCTCCTCCATGTCGGCATCCCCCTCGTGGTCGCCGATATCGCGCAGACGGTGCTCAACGCGGTGCTTCTCGCGGGAGTCATCAAGGTCGCGGTGGGGGTACCCATCCGGCTGCAGATGGCGCGTCTGCTCACGAACACCGGCCTGACGTCCATTGGATACGGGGTCCTGGCCTTCGTCCTCGTTGTCCTGTGGCTGCCGGCCGGGCTCGGGCCTGCGAGCGTGATCCTCATCCTCGCCCCGATGCTGGGCGCCTGGTGGGCCTACCACCAGTACGGCGAGGAGCGCGCGGCCCGTGAGCGCACGCTCGACGTGCTCGTCGCGGCCATCGAGACCAAGGCGCCGCACCTCGCCGGCCACAGCGCCCGGGTCGCCGAGCTGTGCGGTGCCATGGCCGAGCACCTCGGCATGCGGGCCCACGAGGTCCGCGACACCAGGACCGCCGGGATGCTGCACGACGTCGGCCAGGTGGCGCTGCCCACGGCGGTGGTCACCGCCCGTGGCGCGGACGGTGACGGCACCGTCTTCGGGACCTACCCGGCACGCGGCGCCCACATCCTGCGCGAGGTCTCCTTCCTCGCTGGGGCGCTCGACGGGATCGCCCATCACCGCGACGGGACGGTGTGGCCCGAGACGACCACGGCCAAACCGGGGAAGGTCATCGGCACCTCGGCCCGGGTCGTGGCGGTCGCCGACCGCTTCGACCTGCTGACCCGGGTGGCCGCCGACGAGGGTGTGCTCTCGCCGCCGGAGGCCCTCGCGAGACTGCGCCGCGACGCCGACCAGGAGGACCTGCGGATCGTCGACGCCTTGGTCGCCGCGCTTGCCAGACACCCCGACGAGGCGGCGCGATGAGGCCGATGCTGGGCAGGCTCTGGTCGGTGGGGCGTGCGGTGCACGTGCTGGGCATCGGCACCCTCCTCTGGGCCGCGGTCGCCGGCAGGGGGAGCGTGGGGGACCTGCTGCACTACCATCCGCGCCTCGTCCTCGTGTATCTCGCCGCGCTCGCCCTCGGAGAGATGGGCCGGGTGACGATGCCCGGGGGACGCATCACGGCGCCCGTCGCCACCGCCTCGGCCATGGCGCTGCCCTTCACCGTGCTGCTGAGCGGTGAGTCGCCGTTCACGTCCGGGACCTCGCTCGTCGTCCTCGTGGCCAGCCTCGGGTCGGTCCTCGGGCTGGGGCTGCGGCGGCTGTGGCGTCGCGAGATCGCGGCATACCTCGTACAGGCCCGCATCCTCGGCACAGCGGTCGTCGCGGCCCTGGCCCGGGAGCTCGCCGTCAACGGCACCTCGCTGTGGCAGTGGCAGCTCGACCCGTCGAGGTCGATCCCCCTGGTGGCCGGGGCGATGGTGGCCATCTCGGCCGTCGGCGTCTATCTGGAGGTCTTCCTCGCTGCGCTGGTCCGCGCCGAGCGCGAGCACGTCTCGGCCAGAGCCGCCTTGCGCGACGTCCTGGGTGAGGCCCAGGCCGTCACCGTCTCGCTCGTGACCGCTGGTCCGCTCGCGGCGCTGTTGTCCCCGGTCCTCGGCCTGACGGCGCTGCCGTTCGCGCTGTTCCCGATGGTGCTCACCTATGTCGCCGTCCAGCGCTTCACGGCGAACCAGGCCACCTTCCGCCAGATGATCGCCACCCTGTCGCGGCTCACCGAGGCCGGCGGGTACACGCCCACGGCCCATGCCGAGCGGGTCGCCGCGCTCTCGATGGCGATGGGCCGCTATCTCGGCCTCATCCAGCGCGAGCTGCGGGACCTGGAGTATGCCGCGCTGCTGCACGACCTCGGCCAGATCGCGCTCCGCGAGCCCATCCCCGGCGGTGCCACCGTCCTCGCTGCCCCCCACGACCAGCACCGCATCGCGGCCAACGGGGCCGGGATCGTGCGCCGGGCGGGGGTCCTCGACGATGTCGCCGCTCTCGTCGAGGTCCAGGCGACGCCCTACCGGATCGTCCGTGAGCTGGGCCAGGACGTCCCACTCGCCAGCCGGATCATCAAGGTGGCGAACGCCTTCGACGACCTGACCGGGGGGCAGGTGACGTCGGCGACTCGCGAGCGAGCCATGGAGCGGATCAACCTCGGGCTGGGGTACGAGTACGACCCGGCCGTCGTCGATGCCCTCGCCGCCGCCGTCCGGACACACAGACGCGGCTCGAAGGACCAGCGCCGGCCGGGCGACGCGCCAGCCAGGAACGTGCGCGACCCCGCAGCCCCGTGGGCTGAGTAGCATCGTCGGCGGTCCGTATCGGGCCGACGGATGGCATCGACGACCGGACCAGGAAGGCTGACCTGTGGAGACACTCTCGGGGTTCGTCGCCTGCACGGTCGACCATCAGGCTCGCCAGTGACCGCCCCCCGCGGCGGGGTCGTGTTCGACCTCGACGGGACCCTCGTGGACTCCGAGCCCTGCTGGGTCCGGGGCTTCACCTCGGGCCTGTCCGCCGTCCTGGAGGACCGGGGCCTCGGGACGTACGATCTCGACCCGGCCGAGATGGCCCGGTTCCAGGGAGGGCGGGTCCCCGACTCGGTGCGGGCGATCCTCGACTGGCTGCCGCTGCCCCGGGCCGTCGACCAGTCGGAGCTGGGCAGCATCGTCGATGCGGTCATCGGCTACGTGACGGCCGAGTTCGTCACGTCGCCCACCTGCATACCCGAAGCAGTGTCAGCGGCCCGTGAGCTGCACCGCAAGGGGGTGCCGTTGGCGATCGCCTCGTCCTCGGCAGCTGCGTTCATCGAAGCCGTCGTGGATGTCCTCGACCTCGAAGTGGTCTTCCCCGTGCGGGTGTCTGCGGTCGGCCTTCCGCTCGGCAAGCCCGACCCGTCGGTCTACCACCTGGCCCTCGCGGCTCGCGCGGTTCCGGCCGAGCTCTCCGTGGCTGTCGAGGACTCGCCGGTCGGCGTGCTGTCGGCCGTCCGGGCCGGGATGGGGTGCCTGTGGTTCCTCCGCGACGGTGGTTCCACGGACCAGCCCGCCCGTCTGGCCGAGCTGACCTCCCGGGCCGGGGCAGGACCCCCGAGGCCCGACCAGATCGAGGGCCAGGTTCGTATGTCGTCCACCGTGGACCCCCGAGCCGTGATGCAGATCCTCGACGAGCTCACACAGAAGGACCGTCGCCCATGACCGACTCGACCAACCATCGCTTCGCGGTGATCCTCGCCGGCGGGCGCGGAACCCGGCTGTGGCCGATCAGCACCGCGGAGCAGCCGAAGCAGTTCCAGCCGCTGGGCGACTCCCGGCCGCTGATCGCGCAGACCTTCACCCGGCTGGCCGAGTGCGTCCGCGAGGACCGCATCTTCGTGTCGACGACCGCCGGGTACGCCGACGACGTCCTGGCCTCGCTGCCCCAGCTGAACCCCGAGATGCTCATCCTCGAGCCGAAGCTGGAGGGCAAGCCCCCGGCGTTCCTCCTCATCGCCAAGCGCATCGCCGACGTCGACCCCGAGGCCGTCGTTCTCAGCGCCGCGGCCGACAGCTCGGTGTCCCCGCTGTCGGCCTTCTATGACAGCTGCATGCGGTCCTTCGAGTTCGTCGAGGAGTACCCGTTCTGGACGACCATCCAGGGGATCAGGCCGACCATGCCGGACTCCTCGCTGGGCTACATCCGAGCCAGCGGCGCGGCGATGGGCGTCACTGGGATCCATGTCGCGAGGGACTTCTACGAGAAGCCGACGATGGAGCGCGCCGCGGCGTACCACGACGAGCCCGACTACTTCTGGAACACCTCGCACTACTGCTTCGCCGCGCAGACTCTGCTGAGGGCGTACCGGCAGGCGGCCCCGGAGATGTATGCCGCGGTGCTCTCGTACGCCAGGACCGGCGAGGACGCCGACTACAGCCTCAAGGACGGGCCGAAACACGAGCTGCTCCCGCTCATCGGCGGCGGCTGGCCCATCGGCGTCGTCGAGTGCGACTTCCGCTGGTACGACATCGGGACCTGGCCCTCGCTGTACCGGGCCCTGGAGGACAGCCAGGGACGCAAGCTCATCACGTCGGGCCGCCACCTCGACCTCGATAGCGAAGGGGGCCTGGTCGTCAACGACAGCGACATGACCGTGGTGACGGCCGGCCTCGACGGGATCGCCGTCATCGTGTCCGACTCGGTGGTGCTGGTGTCCCCGATTCGCACCCTCGAAGAGCGGCCTGACACGATAGCCACCCTGCAGACCAGATGGTCGAACCGTGCCGAGGAAGAGAGTGATGAGACGTGACCACGCCGAGCATCGAGATCAGGCCCGCTGACCCCGAGGCCGCCCGGCACGATCTCACCGTGATCCTGGCCGGGCTCTCCACCACCGAGCTCGTGCACGTCGTGTTCATCGGCACCAAGCCCGACATCATCAAGCAGTACCCGCTCTACCACGAGCTCCGTCGCCGGGGGCAGCAGACCCTGCTCTGCCACACCGGCCAGCACACCGACCCCGCGTACTCGGGCGGCATGCTCAAGGAGTTCGACATGCAGGTCGATGTCCTCATGGTCATGGACGGCAGCGGTCGGCTCGGCGCCAGCGTGTCCTCCATGGTGACGTGCGCCGACCTGCTGTTCAGCACCGCAGCCGAGACGGGCCACACGCTCGTCCCGTACACCCACGGGGACACGGCGACGTCGATGGCCGTGTCGGTCGCGGCATACGCCAACAAGGTGGCGTGCTGCCACGTCGAGGCCGGGATCCGCACGGTGACGCCCACCCGTGAGTTCCTGCTTCGCCAGCACGGGGCGTTCGAGGCAGGGGAGTTCGACTGGGACGACTACCTGGCCGCCCACCGCAGCCCGGAGACGTTCGTCACCGGCAGCCGCGAACCGTTCCCCGAGCAGTTCAACACCCGAGTCTCCGACGCCGGCACCGGGGTCCACGCGGCTCCGGTCGAGCTCGACCGGACGTTCCTGCTCGAAGAGGGCTTCCCCGCGGACTCGATCGTGGTCGTCGGCAACACCGTCGTCGACGCCATCAACGAGCGGCTCGAGAAGGTCCCGGAGTCGCGGATCCTCGAGGAGCACCCGCAGCTCGCCAGCGGGAGGTTCATCCGGGTCTGCATCCACCGCCGGGAGAACACCCACGACAAGGTCCGGTTCACGACGTACTTCGAGGCGCTGGAGGCCCTGCTCCGGCAGGGACACAGCATCTTGTGGGTGCGGCTACGGGGGACCAACTGGGCGCTGGACCACTGGGGGCTGGAGAGCCGGCTCCAGGAGCTCGAGGCGGAGTTCCCCGAGACCCTCCTGGTCACCCAGGTGTGGGAGAACTACACCGACGTCATCGCGTCCTTCCTGCGCTACGGGCTCCTCGCCACCGACTCCGGCAGCATGCAGGAGGAGGCCAACATCCTCGGCGTCCCGTGCGTCACCCTCCGCTTCGGCACCGACCGCGGCGAGTCGCTCCTCGCGGGCGGCAACGTCCTCGCTCCTCCCCTGTCGACCGGGTTCGTCGTCGAGGTCGTCGACGCCGCCTTCCGCAACCGCACGCAGCTGAAGGGCGAGCAGATCTACGGTGAGCGCGTGGCCGGGAAGATCGTCGACGAGGTCCTCGTGCGGGCGCGCGTGGGCGCGGGCTTGTTCCGGACCGAGGAGGACCTGCTGCGGCTGCCCGGCGCGACGTCGGACTGGCCCGGGGGAGCAGCCGGCCGTCCGCTGACCCGCCACCAGC
>CAYPYK010000085.1:0-11810 GCA_964414665.1 uncultured Intrasporangiaceae bacterium
GATGGGCTCGGGCTCTGGCTCTGGGACATCGACGGGCTCAGGCTCAGGCTCGGGTTCGGGCTCGGGGACAGCGATGGGCTCGGGTTCGGGCTCTGGCATGACGGGAGGCTCGAACGGCGGTTCGGCCAGTGGCTCGGGTATGGGGAGGTCGAGGGGCTCGGGCTCGGGCATGACGAGGCGGTCGGGAGCCGTCTCGGGCTCGGGCTCTGGGACAGCGACGGGTTCGGGTTCGGGTACGGGGAGGTCGAGGGGCTCGGGCTCGGGCATGACGAGACGGTAGGGAGCCGTCTCGGCCTCGGCCACGGGCCCGGGAGCGGACGGCGCCTCCGACTCTGCCGCGACGATGGGCTCGGGAGGGACCGCCGACTCGACGCCGTGGCGGCCGTGGCGTCGCGTCCGGCGCCCGGAGTCAGCGCGAGTGCTGCTGGCCGGTGCCTCGGTCGGCGGTGGGGCGTCGAGGTCCAGACCCCACGAGTCCAGCAGCCGTCGCAGCGGCGCCACGCCCGAGGGGTCCGCCACGGCGGCGGCGACCGAGTCGGCCACGTTGCGCGGATCGCCCTCCTCGTTGACGAGCTGCCAGGATGCCGTCCAGTCCAGAACCGGACGAGCCAGGCCGGTCGCGACGAGCCGGTGGGCGATGCCCGCCGTCAACGCCCGCACGAGGGCGGCCTGCCCGGCCTGGTGACGCTCCTTGCGGGGGACCGATCCGTCGACCAGCGGCGCGGCGAGAGCGGCCGAGCGCCCACCGGCCAGCTCGTCGAGCACAGCGCCGAGGCCCTTGCGCCCGGCAGTCGACGACATCAGGGAGGCGGCGTCGGCGGAAAGCAGGGCGGGCACCCCGAGTCGCGCCACGTCGTCCCAGGATGCGGCCGGGTCCTGCGAGCCGATCAGGGCCCGCTCGACGATGTCCAGCCCGTCGTCGCCCCTCTCGAGCAGCGCGGTGCCGAGCCGGTCGTCCCTGGGGCGCGCGGGCTCCTCACCGTCGAGGAGCAACGCCAGCGACCGGGCCTGGATCTCGAACCGCACGATGCGGTCCTTGAGCGGGGGATGGCTCGCTGGCCAGATGCCGCGCACCCCGGACTGCAGGCCCGCGTCGGCAGCGGCGGCGAGCGCCGGGCCGTTTGCGTCGACGACCCGGCGCATCCCTTCGACGAGGGGTGGGCGGCGGCCAGCGGCCGCCGCCAGCGGCACGAGCCGCTCGGTCAGCCAGCCCCAGGCGATCTGGGTCGCCAGCACGCGGCGCAGGGCCGCGCCCCCGGCCTCCGCACCGGCCACCCTGGCGGCGACCTCGTCGGCCTGCCAGCCGTCGTCGGGGGTCTCCGGGTCGTGGACCCGGCCGAACTCGTGGGCGAGGAGCGCGCGCAGCTCCGCGACGGTCAGGCTGGCCAGCAGAGGAAGGCCCAGGGCGAGCTCGCTGGACTCGGTATGGCGGGTCACCCCGGCCACAGCGTCGCGGGTCAGCACGATGCGGTCGGGCTGGGGCACTTCAACGGCGGTGGCGACCTGGCGGACCTCGGCCCACAGGGCCGGGTGCTGTGCCTCGGGTAGCGTCAGGCCGACCACCGACGCCGTGCGCTTCGGCCCCCCGGAGACGATCGGCCGGATCACGAGGACCAGCAGGACGAGGAGGACGACGAAGACGCCGGCGGAGACGGCGGCGATCGCGGTCTTCGACGAGCTGAGGGCGAGGGCCGCGAGCCATCCGACGGCGACGAGGAGCGCCACGAGCAGGGCCGTGGCAAGGTGGAGAACGGCCCGGCCCCGTCCTGAGCGCGCGGGGTGCATGGACCGATCTTCTCAGCGAGGCGCCGTCTGAGGGCCGATATCGACGTGTCCCGTGGGGTATTTGTGGCAGGCGACGCGTCTGCGCGTCCAGATCCGTCCGATCGCCGGAGGCCCGGTATGCCGTTCGGCTGGCTCCCCGGAGCAGGGAGACCACCGCCGGTGTCGAGCCCGCCCTGCTGCTCGACGTCATCGTCCGCCGCCGCCGGCGGCCCGATCCTCAGGCGCCGGCGGTGACCTGGGGTCGGGAGGGTGGCACTACCGCCCCTGGACCCGCGCGATCCACGCCTCGACGTCGGCGCTGCTGCGCGGCATACCGGCGGACAGCACCTCGCAGCCGTCCTCGGTCACGAGCACGTCGTCCTCGATCCGCACCCCCACCCCGCGGAACCGCTGCGGCGCCTTGAGATCGTCGGCCTTGAAGTACAGGCCCGGCTCGACGGTGAGGACCATGCCCGGCTCGAGCTCCGCGTCGCGGTACTCCTTACGGGTGGCCAGCGCGCAGTCGTGCACGTCGATGCCGAGGTGGTGCGAGGTCCCGTGCACCATCCAGCGCCGGTGGAACTGCCCGTGCTCGGCGTCGAGGCTGCCCTCGACCGAGACGCCCTCGGGGAGCAGCCCCCAGTCGTGCAGATGCTCGGCGATGACCCGGATCGCGGCCTCGTGGACGTCGGAGAACTTCGCGCCCGGCCTGACCGCTGCGATCCCGGCCGACTGGGCGGCATACACCGCGTCGTAGATCTCGCGCTGGGCCTCGGTGAAGGCGCCCGACGCGGGCAGGGTGCGGGTGATGTCGGCCGTATAGAGGCTGTCGACCTCGACGCCGGCGTCGAGCAGGATGAGGTCCTCCTCGGCGATGTCGCCGGTGTTCTTGATCCAGTGCAGGGTGTTGGCGTGGTCGCCGGCGGCGCAGATCGAGTCGTAGCCGACACCGTTACCGGCGTGCCGGGCGTGGAGCCCGAACACGCCCTCGACCCAGCGCTCGCCGCGGCCCTCCTCGAGCGCCCGGGCCAGGTCGGCGATGACCGCCTCGAACCCGCGCTGCGTGGCGGCCACCGCCGCGCGCATCTGCTCGACCTCATGCTCGTCCTTGACCATCCGCAGGTGGGACAGGTCGTGGGCGAGGGCGTCGTCCTGCTCGGCGAGGGTCTCTGCCTGGGCGCCGTTGTCGACGCGGGCGGCGTCGAGCCGGGCGGTGAGCTCGCGCTCGGCGTCGCGGACCAGCCTGACGACGACCTCGCCTGCGTCCTTGGCGACGGCGGTCTCCAGCTCGTCGATGGGCCGGGCGGTCAGGCCCAGCTCGCGCTCGATGTCAGCCAGTGAGGGCCGCGCGCCGACCCAGAACTCGCCGTGGCGCGAGTCGTCGAAGAACTCGTCGCTGTCGCGGTCGGCGAGCGGGCGCAGGTAGAGGATCGCGTCGTGGCCGCCGCCGTCGGCGTCCGAGCGGGGCTCGAGGACGAGGACGGCATCCGGCTCCCGGTCGGCGCCCAGCCCCGTGAGATGGGCGAAGGCGCTGTGCGGGCGGAAGACGTAGTCGGTGTCGTTGCTGCGGACCTTGAGACCACCTGCGGGGATGACCAGCCGCTGCCCGGGGTATGCCGCGCTGATGCGGTCGCGGCGGGCCGCGGCATACGGGGCGGCGGGAGAGGGCGCTGCGTCGGCCGACCGGCGCGGCGCCCAGTCCTCGCGGACGAACGCGCGGAACTCGTCGGTCGTGGGACGTGCGCGGTTGTCGGCCTTCTTCTGCTCTTCGCTCACCAGGCCATCGTCGCATGTGCGGCCGGGTGGGCTGCCGCCCCTGCCCGCGGCCCGGCGGCCATCGGCGACAACTAGGCTGACGGCCATGCTTCGCACCCGCCAGCCGTCCCCGCGGCAGTGGGGGACCCGGCTGCGGGAGCTGCGGCCGTGGAACGCATACTCGGCCTTCGGCCTCCTCTTCGCGGCAGGCTACTTCCTCATCTCCACCTCGCCGAGCCTGCTACCGCGCACCTGGTACTACCAGGCCCTGGTCAGCGGCATCTGCGCCGCGACCGGGTACGGGATCGGGGTCCTCGTCGCGTGGACGGTTGCTCGGCTGGCCTCGCTCGTCGACCTCAGGCTGTCCATCGGGCGGACCCCGGGCCGCGTGCTGCGGATCGGGTCCTACGTCGTCGGAGCCATCCTCGTCGTCGACATCACCACCCTGAACGTTCGGGCCCAGGGCCGGACGGCCGCGCTGGTGGGGATGAGCCCTCCCGGTCCACTGGACTGGCCGCGCGCCGTCGCTCTCGCGCTGGTCATCGCCGTCGCCATCGTCGCGGTGGCCCGGCTGCTGCGCTGGCTCACCAGGCGCCTCGCCGGCGTCGCCCGGGGGGTGCTGCCACCCCAGGTCTCCACCGTCCTCGCCGCCCTCCTGGTCACCCTCGTGGTCGCCTGGGTCGCGAACCAGGTGGTCTTCAAGGAGTCGCTCGAGGCCGTCGGGCGCCTCGCGGCCAGCGTCAACAGCACGCCCCCTGCCGGCCGTTCCGCCCCCACGTCCCCGATGCGGTCGGGGAGTCCGGCGTCGTCACAGAGCTGGGCCAGCCTGGGCTTCCAGGGCCAGCTCTTCGTCTCGAGCGGCGCGAGCGTGCGGCAGCTCGCCGCGGCGACGGGCGAGCCGGCCCAGGAGCCGATCCGGGTGTATGCCGGGCTGTCGAGCGACGGTGCGACGGCGAAGGTCCGCTCCATCGCGCAGACCGCCGACGCCGTCGTCGCAGAGCTGCGTCGGACCGGGGGCTTCGACAGGAAGGTCCTGGCCGTCATGACGACGACCGGGACGGGCTGGGTGGACGACTGGTCGGCTCAGTCGATCGAGTACCTCACCGGGGGCGACTGTGCCATCGCCGCGATGCAGTACTCCTACCTGCCGAGCGGCCTGTCCTTCATCGCCGACCGGCGGACCCCGCCCGCCGCCGGGAAGGCCCTCTTCGACGCCGTGTATGACGCCTGGCGCGCGCTGCCGGCCGACCACCGCCCCCTGCTGGTCGTCGGTGGCGAGTCGCTCGGGTCGTACGGCGGGCAGGGCGCCTTCACCGGTGTCGAGGACATGCTCACCCGGGCCCAGGGCGGGGTATGGGTGGGTACGCCGTCCTTCACCGACCTCGCCCAGCGGCTCGTGGCCGACCGCACCCCGGGGTCGCCCGAGATCGCCCCTGTCGTCGACGACGGCCGACACGTCCGCTTCGCCACCTCGCCCGCCGACCTCGTGCGCGACTACTACGGCCGGCCCTTCGGGACCTGGCAGTACCCCCGGTTCGTCTACGCCCAGCACCCGTCGGACCCGGTCGTGTGGTGGGACACCTCGCTCGCCTTCCAGCAGCCGGACTGGCTGCGCGAGCCGCGTGGCCGCGATGTCAACCCTGACGTCACGTGGATCCCGATCGTGACCTTCTGGCAGCTGACGATGGACCTGCCCATCGCCGTCGACGCGCCCAGCGGGCAGGGACACCACTACGAGGCGGAGCTCGTCCCGGAGTGGGCGGCGGTGCTGGGGCAGTCCCCGACCGGGGACTACTCGCGCATCATCGCGTCGATGCAGCAGACCGTGACTCCCGTGCAGTGAGACGGCCCCGTGGCTGTGACGTGCACCGTCGGTCGGACCTCAGGGGTGTCGTGAGGATCGCTCCCGTCGTCGTCAGGACAACCCCTCGTCGCCCCTTCACGGCGGTCGGAGCGGTTGCCTCGACACACCCGCCACACTCACCCCGCACGGCCGTCCTGACCTGCGAGAAGGGTGAGATTTCCGGTCTCCCAGCGAGGCCCCGTGGGGTGTGCCAGAATCCGTACCATGGGACGAAATGTGACTCGCAACGTCCTGCGGACGCGGTTTGCGCGTAGTGCGGTCGTCTCAGCAGTGGCGCTGGTGGGTGCCGTCGCAGCGTCCTCCGGGGGTTCTTCGCCGGACTCGATCTCGACTCCTGGACACGCCATCCTCCGGTGGGCTCTGACGGCACCTGACGATGTGACGGCGGCGACGGACACTGTGCTGGCCATCCCCGTGCCGGCTTCTGCGCCGGTGCGGCCGGCGGTCACTGCCACCGGCTCGACACCGCCGGGGGGCACCGCGACCGGCTCGACACCGCCGGGGGGCACCGCGACCGCCACACCGGCGACCTTCACCCCGGGTGGCCGCACGGGGGTCACGACGGCCGCCGGCGGCTCGACCGCTGCGACCCCGGACGGCTCGGTGCAGACCGTCGCCGGGGCGAGCCCCGCGACGGTGGCGATGACCACGGCGACGCTCACCACCGGGGGTGGGTCGACGCCGAGCACCGTTGCCCCGGGCTCCTGGGGGGCGACCGACAGCAGCGGGGTCCGTCCGTCCTGGGCGAGCCTGCGGCCAGCCACCGCATCGACGACGCAGATCCGGACGTCGGCCGTCCGCACCGCCCGGGGCCGCTCGTCGTGGCCGGACGGAAACTCCTCGAACTGGTGGGCCACGCTGGTGCACCAGGCCGGCAAGGACAGCACGAAGAAGGCGGCCACGCGCCCCGGCGTCCCCACGCAGCGGACCCGGTCGGCCTCGTCGACGAGCCACGACCGCTTCTCGCGCCCAGGGCACCACGGCACCCGTCGCCACTGAGCGGCGCGCGCCTCCCGGCTGACGCTGAGCCCCCGGGCGCCGAACCCCCGGTCGCCAGGGCCGGGGGCTCCCGTATGCCACCTCGGGGTGCGGCCCGGTGGTGGGCGACCTCGTCGGGCCCGGCGTCCTGCTCGTAGGCTCGCCGTGTGCAGGCCGTCCCCTCCAGGTTCAACATGGCGCGCTACTGCCTGGGCCCGGCGCCGCACCGGCCGGCCGGCGAGGACGCGCTGCTCGTCGTCCGCGATGCGCAGGACCCGCTGAGGGACGCCGAACGGTGGACGTTCGGCGAGCTCGACGACGCGGTCCGGGCCTGTGCGGCGGGCCTGGCGCGCCGCGGGCTGCGGCCGGGGGACCGGCTCGTCCTGCGGATGGGCAACACGAGCGAGGTCGCCCTGCTCTTCTTCGGCGCCCTCGCCGCGGGGATCGTCGCGGTCCCGACCTCGCCGCAGCTGACCGCCGAAGAGGTGGCGTTCGTCCTGGAGGACAGCGCGGCGGCGGCGCTCGCGGTGAGCGGGGACCTCGACGTCGACGTCCCCCACCCACGGGTGCGGGCCGAGGACGTGGCCCGCTGGCGTGCGGCGGGCGAGCGGGCGGCATACCTGGATACCGCGGCCGGGGACCCGGCCTTCCTCGTCTACACGTCCGGGACGACCGGGGTGCCGAAGGGCGTCCTGCACGCGCACCGATCCGCCTGGGGACGGCGGCCGATGTATGCCGGGTGGTCCGGCATCGGCGCGGGCGACCTCATGCTGCATGCGGGAGCGTTCGGGTGGACCTACACCCTCGGCGTGGGGCTCACCGACCCGTGGGCCGTCGGAGCCGGCGCGGTGCTCTACAGCGGGGAGCGGGACCCGACGGTGTGGCCGCGGATCATCGACGCGGCGGGCGCGACGGTCTTCGCGGCGGTCCCGGGGGTCTACCGCCAGCTGCTCGACCGGGTCGACCTGGAGCCCGGCGACCTGCCCTCGCTGCGCCACGGGCTGACGGCCGGCGAGGCGCTGAGCCCGGCCCTGTGGCAGCGGTGGCGGGAGGCCACCGGGCGGGGCCTGTTCGAGGCCCTCGGCATGAGCGAGATCTCGACGTTCGTGTCCTCCTCACCCGCGGTTCCGACGCGCCCCGGAAGCCCCGGCCGGCCGCAGCAGGGACGGCGGGTGGCCGTCCTGCCGGTCGACGGTGACGACGAGCCCCTGCCCGCGGGCGAGACCGGTCTGCTCGCGGTGCACCGCAGCGACCCCGGCCTCATGCTGGGCTACTGGCGCCGTCCGGAGGAGGACGCCGAGGCGCTACGCGGCGAGTGGTTCGTCAGCGGCGACCTGGTCCACCTCGACCCCGACGGGTACGTCGTCCACCACGGTCGGGTCGACGACGTCATGACGTCCATGGGCTACCGCGTCTCGCCCTTCGAGGTCGAGCACTGCCTCATGGGACATCCGGACGTCGCCGACGTCGCCGTCACCGAGGTCCCGGTCCGGGACGGGCTGGCCATCGTCACGGCCTTCGTCGTGTGGTCGGGTGGAGCCGAGGCGGGGAGCCCCGAGGAGGCGTCCGTGCTGTCGCACGCCAGGGCCCACCTCGCCGCCTACAAGTGCCCGAGGCAGGTGCGGTTCGTCGACGCGGTGCCGCGCACGCCCAACGGCAAGATCCGCCGGCACGCCCTGCGGGGGCCGCCGACCTGACCAGCACGTCTGCGCTCCCTCGTCCACCGCGCCATCGAGGCGACGAGGACGGGGAGGGGGCCCGTGGCTCCTAGTCGAGGTCGACCCAGCCGAGGGTGCGGTCCACGGCCTTGTGCCACTCGGCATACCCGTGCTGCCGGCGCGGCTCGTCCCAGCTCGGCTCCCACCGGTGGTCCTCGGCCCACTTCTGCCGGAGCTCGTCCGTGCCGGTCCAGAACCCGACAGCCAGGCCCGCGGCATACGCCGCCCCGAGCGCCGTCGTCTCGGCGACCACGGGCCGGGAGACGGGGACACCGAGGACGTCGGCCTGCAGCTGCATGGCGAGGTCGTTGGTGGTCACCCCGCCGTCGACCTTGAGGGTCTCGAGGCGGACGCCGGAGTCGGCCTCCATCGCGTCGATGACGTCGCGTGACTGGTAGCAGATCGCCTCGAGGGTGGCCCGCGCGAGGTGTGCCTTGGTGTTGAACCGCGACAGCCCGACGACGACCCCCCGGGCGTCACTGCGCCAGTAGGGCGCGAAGAGCCCGGAGAAGGCCGGCACGAAGTAGACGCCGCCGTTGTCCTCGACGCTCGCCGCGAGCGCCTCGACCTCGCTCGCGTCGGAGATGATCCCGAGCTGGTCGCGCAGCCATTGCACCGCGCTGCCCGTGACGGCGATCGAGCCCTCGAGCGCGTACACCGGCTCGGCGTCGCCCAGCTGGTATGCCACGGTGGTGATGAGCCCGTTCCTGCTGCGGACCATCTCGGTGCCGGTGTTGAGCAGGAGGAAGTTGCCGGTGCCGTAGGTGTTCTTGGCCTCACCGGGCTCGAAGCAGACCTGACCGACCGTCGCCGCGTGCTGGTCGCCGAGCACGCCGGTGATCGGAACGTCGGCCAGTCCCTTCTCGGCCGGCGTCCGGCCGTATGCCGTGGCGTGGCTGGAGGGGCGGATGCCGGGCAGCATCGCGCGGGGGACACCGAACAGGCCGAGGAGCTCGTCGTCCCAGTCGAGGGTCGTCAGGTCCATCAGCATCGTCCGGCTCGCGTTCGTCACGTCGGTGGCGTGAACGCCACCGTCAGGCCCGCCGGTGAGGTTCCAGACGACCCACGTGTCGGCGGTCCCGAAGAGCGCGTCTCCGCGCTCGGCCGCGGCGCGCAGACCGTCGACGTTCTCGAGCAGCCACTGCAGCTTGCCGCCCGAGAAGTAGGCGGCGGGGGGCAGGCCCGCCTTGTGCCGGATGACCTCGCCGCGGCCGTCGCGGTCCAGCGCCGCGGCGATGGAGGCGGTGCGGGTGTCCTGCCAGACAACGGCGTTGTGGAAGGGGCGGCCGGTGCGCCGGTCCCAGACGATGGTCGTCTCTCGCTGGTTGGTCACGCCGATGGCGGCGAGGTCGCTCATCGAGATGCCTCCGGCCGTGACCGCGGTGCCGATGACGGTCCTGGTGCGGTCCCAGATCTCCTGCGGGTTGTGTTCGACCCAGCCGGCCCGGGGGAGGATCTGCTCGTGCTCGAGCTGGTGGCGGGCGACCACGCGCCCGTCGTGGTCGAAGACCATGAACCGGGTGCTCGTCGTCCCCTGGTCGACCGCTCCAACGAAGTCCGCCATGCCCGCGAGACTATCGGCGAGCGGCGTCCGGCGCCCATCCCGAGACTGCCGGGCCCGCCGCGGCTCAGGTGCGGCTCACGGGGTGAACGGCCAGCCGTCGCGGATGCCGGGGTCGCGGCCGGGCTCGATGTAGTGCTCCGTCCCGAACATCGCCGTGAAGACCTCATCGGGCATCCCCAGGAAGAAGTCGATGTCGGTGGCCTGGCTGCGGTGCGCCTCGAGTGCGGCCCGCCGGCGGCCGAGGTAGGCGGCGACGTCGACCCGCCAGTGGATCTCCGCCTCGGGGGTTCCGAGCGGGTTGCCGTCGTCCAGGGGCACGTCGGGGTCGAACCCGCCGACGTCGGTCGCGCCGGCGTCCCGGGCGCCCTGGACCATCGCCCGGATGCGGTCGCGGTTCATCGTCGACTCGAGCACCCTGGGCCGGCGCGCGGCGAGCTCGGCCGCCCGGTGGGTCACGTGGTGGACACGGACGTGGTCGGGGTGGCCGTAGCCGCCGTGCCAGTCGTAGCCGACGAGGACGTCGGCGTCCTCCTCGTCGAGCAGGTCCGCCAGCCGCCGGCCGGCCTCGTCGAGGTCGGCGCGGTGGAGCGAGTCGTCGTCGTCGTTCTGCGCCCAACCGGTCATCCCCGAGTCGGAGTAGCCGAGCCAGGCGATCCGGGCGACGCCGAGCACCTCGGCGGAGCGGGCCGCCTCGGCGCGTCGGCGGTCGACGACGGTCTCGCCCGGGGCCAAGTCGGTCGGTGCCTCGCCGTGGTCGCCGTTCGTCGCGAACACGACCACGACCCGGTCGCCCTGGTCGGCGGCCCGGGCCATCGACCCGGACGTCTGCGAGGCCTCGTCGTCCGGGTGGGCGTGGACGAAGACGATGGTGCTCATCGGGCCATCATGTCGGACCGCCCGGACGCCTGGCTTCCCCGGCCGGCCACGGATGTGGCGCCCTGGCGGCGGCCCGACCGCCTCTTGGCTGAGAAGTCACCATTTGGCTGAGTACCTTCTCAGCCGGATGATGAGTTCTCAGCCAGAAGCGATCTCCCGTCGCCGCCAGGTGTGGTCGACCCCCCGGTCTGGTGTGCACACCCCGGCCCGCACCTGGGCGGGGGAGGCAGCGTGTCGGTTGTCCACAGGCCCGAGCGGGGAGCTGGGCCGTCCACAGCCGCGCCGTGGCGGGTCGCCAACCGCCCGGTCCACCGGCACGCTCGGCCAGCATGAACGCACGTCTGCTGGCTCTGGCCCGCGCCCAGGGTGGGGTGTTCGCGGCGGCCCAGGCCGAGCGGGTCGGCGTCCCCTCGGCCAGCCTGTCCCGGCTCGTGCGTGCCGGTGCGCTGGTGCGCCCACGGCGGGCGGCATACATCCTCGGCGAGGCGTATGCCGGGCTGTCGCCCGACGACCGGTACCGCCTCCGGGTCCGGGCGGTCCTGCTGACCCGCCCACGTCGCGACTGCGCGAGCCATCACGGCGCGGCCGCACTGCATGAGGTGGCGCTCTTCGGGGTGAACCTCACCCGGATCGACGTGTGCTCGCGGGTCGAGACCTCGAACGTCGTCAACGGTCTGCGCGTCCACCCGACGCCGCAGGGGGCGGCGGTCGTGCTGGTCCGTGGGGCGCTGGCCATGGCTCCGGCCATCGCAGCCGTCCAGGTGGCAGCCGCCTCGGGGGTGGTCTCGGGCGTGTGTGCCATGGACGCCGCCGTGCACTCCGGGCTGTGCACGGTCCCCGATCTCGAGGACGCGCTCGCGCTCGTACCGCCGGGGCGGCGGGCGCGGGCGCAGGCCGCCGTGCGGCTGGTCGACCCGGCCTGCGAGTCGGTCGGGGAGACGCGGACCCGGCTGCTGCTGCGTGACCTCGGACTCTCGGTGGAGTCGCAGCGGGTACTGGCAGATGCCCGGGGGTTCGTCGGCCGGGTCGACTTCCTCGTGGCGGGCAGGGTCGTCGTCGAGTTCGACGGGATGGCCAAGTACGGGGGCCGCGAGGGTGCGGTCGCCCTGGCTGCCGAGAAGGCGCGCGAGTCCAGGCTCGTCGACCTGGGGTACGAGGTGGTCAGGATCATCTGGAGTGACCTCGAGGACCCGGCCGAGGTGGCCCGCCGCATCCGGGTGGCCCTCGCGCGGTCGTTGGCTCGCGAGGCGCGTCGGTGAGGCCCGGTGGTGTGTGGCTGAGGAGTCACCAT
>CAYPYK010000086.1:0-11804 GCA_964414665.1 uncultured Intrasporangiaceae bacterium
CGGTCGTCGGCTATGTCGCCGGGTTCACCGCCCCCGAGGGCAAGACGATGGGCCACGCCGGAGCCATCGTGTCCGGCTCCTCGGGGACCGCCCAGGCCAAGAAGGAGGCCCTCGAGGCCGCCGGGGTCAGGGTCGGCAGGACGCCCTCCGAGACCGCCGATCTCATGCGCGAGATCATGCAGGGCCTGCAGAGGTAGCCCTCCCCTCCGCTGACCGGGGGCAACACGCCTGGCGGGCGGTTGCCGCCTCGGCGTGTTGCCTCCTCTCAACGTGGCGGCGGATCGGGCCGCCCCGGCGTGTGCTGGGCCGCAGGCGCGACAGTGTCGACGAGACTGGCCCCGATGACGGTCATGGATGCGCTCCGGTCGGTCCGGTCGGGGCAGGGCGAGCCCGACGGGCCGCGGTCCGTCGACGCCTCGCGGGTCCCAGCGTGGGTCGGCGCGGTGCTCACCGGGGTGCTCTCGGCGCTCGCCTCCTCGCTCGTCGTGCTCATCCCCACCACGCTGGCCTGGTCGGCGGACGCCCGGTCGACGACGTCCGCGTCGACGGCCCTGGGGCTCGGCTCCGCGCTGTGGCTGCTCACCCTGGGCGCCCACCTCGTGGTCGCCCCCACCACGGTGGCCTTCGTCCCGCTCGGGGTCTTCCTCGTCCTGCTCGCGATCACCGCATACGGCGCCTTCCGGGTGGTCCGGGGCCGGCCCGACAAGGACGGCGAACGCGGCACGGCGCCGCTGCCGCGGACGGCCGTCACCGCGCTGGTGCAGTGGTGGCTCGGGTATGCCGCGGTGCTGGCGGGTCTGGTCGTCCTGGCCCGGTCGGGTCCGGTCCCGCCGGTCGGCTGGAGCCTGGTCCACCCTGCGCTCGTGGTTCCCGCCCTGGCCGCGGTCCTTGCCGTCGCGGCTCAGCGCCGCTACGAGGGCGACCTCGTCGACCCCGCGTTCGCCCGGCGGGTGCTGCCCGATGTGGTGCGCCGCTCGGTGGTCCCCGCCCTCCACGGCCTCGGCGACCTCGTGGCCGTCGGATCGGTCGTCGTGCTCGTCGCGGTGGGGCTCGCGTTCGGCGACATCCGGCAGGTCCAGGCCGCCCTCGGGGCCGGCGGCACCGGCGTCGTCGTCCTCACCCTCGTCCAGGCCGGGTCGCTGCCCAACCTCGCGTTGTGGGCGGTGTCGCTGCTGGCCGGCCCGGGGTTCCAGGTCGTCGACGGCGCCCGGACGACGCTGTCCGGGGCGCACAGCGGCCTCCTGCCGATCATCCCGGTCCTTGCCGCCCTGCCCAGGCCCGGCGGGTTCCCCCTGGTCGCCTGGGGCCTCGTCCTCGTCCCGGCGCTCGTCGGTGCGCGGGTCGGGAAGCGCGCCCTCGGGGCGGTCGCGCGCCTGTCCAGCCTGCGCGCCAAGGCCTCGGTGGCCGCCACGTCCGCGGTCCTCACCGCCGTTCTCGTCGGGGTTCTCGACGCCTTCGCCGGGGGCCGGTTCGGGACCTACAAGCTGTCCGCCGTCGGTGCGCCCGCCCTGGCCCTGGCGGGGGCCCTCGCCGTCGAGCTCGTCGCCGGGGCGCTCGCCGTGGTCGCGTGGGACGCCTGGCGGCTGCGCCGCTGACGCGGCCGCCAGGCTCGCGACGAGCCGGCTCATCGGCTGCTCGTCGGGGGGGACCCATCTCGTGGACGGCGCACGGCGGCCTGCACCGGCTCCATTACCCTTGCTGCACGTGAGCCATACCCCTGCCATGGCATCGCCCTTCGCGGTCGTCGTGCTCGTCTCGGGGTCGGGCACCAACCTCCAGGCGCTCCTCGACGCGTCCGCCGACCCGGCCTACGGCGTGCGGGTCGTCGCCGTCGGGGCCGACCGCGACGACATCGAGGGCCTGCGGCGGGCCGAGCGGTCGGGCGTGCCCACCTTCGTCGTCAGGGTGGCCGACCACCCGAGCCGCGCGGACTGGGACGCGGCCCTCGCGGGGGAGCTGGCGGCATACGCCCCGGACCTCGTGGTCTCCGCGGGCTTCATGAAGATCCTCGGCCCGGCCGTCCTCGCCGCCCACACCGTCGTGAACACCCACCCGGCGCTGCTGCCCGCCTTCCCGGGCGCCCACGCCGTCCGGGACGCACTGGCCCACGGGGCCCGGGTCACCGGCTGCACCTGCCACTATGTCGACGCCGGCGTCGACACCGGCCCGATCATCGAGCAACGGGCGGTGCGCGTCGAGGACGGCGACACCGAGGACACCCTCCACGAGCGCATCAAGGTGCTCGAGCGCGCCATGCTCGTCGACGTCGTCGGTCGGCTCGCCCGCGCGGCCACAGCGACCCCCACCACCGGAAAGGCACCATCGTGAGCGACCAGCGACCCATCCGCCGCGCCCTCGTCTCGGTCTTCGACAAGACCGGCCTCGACGAGCTCGTCCGTGGCCTCCACGACGCGGGGGTGGCCCTGGTCTCCAGTGGTGGGTCGGCGGCCGAGATCACCGCCCTCGGCATCCCGGTGACGAAGGTGGAGGAGCTCACCGGCTTCCCCGAGTGCCTCGACGGGCGGGTCAAGACCCTGCACCCGAAGGTCCATGCCGGGCTGCTCGCCGACAGCCACAACCCCGACCACGTCGCCCAGCTCGCCGACCTCGGGATCGAGCCGTTCGACCTCGTCATCGTCAACCTCTACCCTTTCCGCGAGACGGTCGCCTCAGGTGCCTCGGCCGCGGAGTGCATCGAGAAGATCGACATCGGCGGGCCCTCGATGCTCCGGGCCGCGGCGAAGAACCACGGCACCGTCGCGATCGTCACCGAGCCGAGCCGGTATGCTGCGGTGCTCGAGGCCGTCGTCGGCGGCGGCTTCACGCTGGAGGAGCGCCAGCGGCTCGCCGCCGAGGCGTTCGTGCACACCGCGACCTACGACACGGCGGTGGCGTCGTGGATGGGCAACGTCCTCGTCGACACCTCCGAGGGCACCGGCTTTCCCGCGTGGGTGGGGGCGACCTGGGACAAGGCCGCCGGCCTGCGCTACGGCGAGAACCCCCACCAGAGCGCCGCGATCTACCGCAGCGGTGGGCCCGGCATCGCCGCCGCCGAGCAGCTGCACGGTAAGGCGATGTCGTACAACAACTACGTCGACGCCGACGCCGCCGTGCGCGCCGCTCACGACCACGGCGACCAGCCGACCTGTGCGGTCATCAAGCACACCAACCCGTGCGGCATCGCCGTCGGCTCCGACATCGCCGAGGCGCACCGCAAGGCCCACGCGTGCGACCCGGTCTCGGCGTACGGCGGCATCATCGCCGTCAACCGCCCGGTGACCCCCGCGATGGCCGAGACCGTCAAGGACATCTTCACCGAGGTCGTCATCGCACCCGCCTATGAGCCCGAGGCGCTGGAGATCCTCACGGCGAAGAAGAACATCCGGATCATGGCTCTGCCCGAGGACCACGTCGGCCGGGGTGTCGGGGCCGAGGTCCGGCCCATCGCTGGCGGCCTGCTCATGCAGAGCCGCGACCTCGTCGACGCCGTCGTCGACGACGACGAGGGCGAGGTGAGAGGCGGCGACGACACCGACTACTGGCGGCTGGTGTCGGGCACGCCCGCCGACGCGGCGACGCTGGCCGACCTCCAGTTCGCCTGGCGGTCCATGCGCGCGGTGAAGTCCAACGCCATCCTGCTCGCCCACGACGGCGCCTCGGTCGGGGTCGGGATGGGCCAGGTCAACCGGGTCGACGCCTGCCTCCTCGCGGTGCAGCGGGCCGGCGCCCAGCGGGCTCGTGGTGCCGTGGCGGCGTCGGACGCGTTCTTCCCCTTCGCCGACGGGCTGCAGGTGCTCCTCGACGCGGGCGTCCGCGCCGTCGTCGCCCCGGGCGGCTCGGTCCGCGACGTCGAGGTGGTCGAGGCCGCCCAGGCCGCTGGGGTGACGATGTACTTCACCGGGACCCGCCACTTTGCCCACTGAGCGCGGCGCCGGCGCGCCCGCGACTGTCGCCGGCGCGCCGGCCGCCCAGGGTCGGAGATCGCTCGACCATGGGCTGCTCGCCCTCATCGGCTCGGCCTTCGGTGGCGTGCTCCTCTCGGTCCAGGGGCGGATGAACGGCGAGCTGGCCACCGTGACCGGCGAGCCGGTCGAGGCCGCGATGTGGAGCTTCGGCACCGGGCTGGTCGTCCTCACGGTGCTCGTGCTCACCGTGCCGGCCGTGCGCTCCGGGCTCGGCAAGATCGTCTCGGCCGTCCGGGACGGCTCGCTGCGCCGGTGGCAGATCCTCGGCGGGCTGTCCGGCGGCCTGTTCGTCGCGACCCAGTCGTATGCCGTGCCGATCCTCGGGGTGGCCCTGTTCACCGTGGCCGTCGTCGCCGCCCAGACCGGGAACGCGCTCGTCGTCGACCGGTTCGGGATCGGGCCGGGCGGGGCGATCCCGGTCCACTGGGGACGTCTGCTCGCGGCCGCTCTCGCGATCGGTGGTGTCGTGATCTCGCTGTCGCCGCGGCTGGGGGGCGGCCGGCTCGTGCTGCTGCCGGTCGTCCTGGCCCTCCTGGTCGGGGGGCTGATGTCGGTCCAGTTCGCCATCAACGGCCGGGTCAACGTCGCGTCGGGCCAGCCGTTGTCGACGACCTGGGTCAACTTCCTCATGGGGATGCTCATGCTGGGGGCCGTTGCCGGCCTGCGGTCGGCCGGCGGCGCCTTCCACCCGACGGTCCCTCATGACGTGCCGTGGTGGGCCTGGTGGGGCGGGCTGTGTGGCATCGGGGTGGTCTCGATCTCGGCGTGGTCGGTCCGCCACCTCGGCGTCGTCGTCTACGGGCTCGCCGTGCTCACCGGGCAGCTCTCGGCCGCCGTGGTCCTGGACCTGCTCACCCCGGCGACCCGCGGCGACGTGACGCCCGCGGTCGTGATCGGGGTGCTCGTCACGTTCGTCGCCGCCGGGCTCGCCACCTGGTTCGCGTGGCGCGCCCGGACGGCCACCGGGGACTAGGTCTGCGCGGAACCGCGATCCTGGGCGAGGCTCCCGTCGGCTGCCGCGCCGCGCCCGAGGGATGACGTAGCCGAACAGCACGACCAGGCCGAACACCACCCCGGTCGGCCGTGTCCGCGACTGGATCCTGGCGAAGCTCTCCCGCTCGCCGAGTCACAGCGGCAGCATCGAGACCGAGACCGGGAGCGCGAGGAGCTCAAGCCGGTCCCGGAGCCGGTTGTCCGAGACCCGGTCCAGGCGCAGCCGGCCCGGTCACGCTGACGGCCCCTGCGATGAGCGCGAGCACCCCCACGGCCGAGGCGACGAACACGTGCACCCGCGGCAGCTCGGGGCGCTGGGCGTCAGCATCCGCCGCGAGGCTCTCACCCGCCGCAGCACCGTCGGCGGCGGTGCCGGCGTGGCGAGACTCGCTCAGTCGGCTGCCTCGCATGGCTGGCTGGCCGCGGTCCCCGAGTGCGTCGTCGAGCTGTCGATGAGCCACTGACCGTCGTACTCGGTGAAGTGGTAGTCGAGGGACCATCTGGTGCACGTTTCGTTGGGTCGGTCCGCGGGTCCCTTGCCCGCCTCCTGTCGGCTCGTGAACCTGACCCAGAGCACTGGGGAGCCGTGCGCGAGAGTGTACGACTCCAACACGAAGTCGCTGTCGCTCGAACTTTCGACGGCTGAGGTGAACTTCTTGAGGCTGGGCTCCTTGGCGTACTGGGCGACCGCCGTCGTGTAGTCGCCGTTGTTCAACGCGGCGAAGTAGATGTACAGCGTGTGGGAGGCGTTTATTGCGTCGAGGTCAGTGGTCTCCGTCGTGATGAGAGCTTCGCCGTCGGGTGAGAGAAGGGCCGGCGCGCACTCCATCAGGTCTTGCGAAGAAGGGCGGGTGTGCCCCGGCCGGCTCCATTCGGCGACCAGGGCCGCCGCGGAGGTGCTGGGCACTGCCAATCTCAGGCCCGGAGCGTTGTCGGGCCCGGCGTCAAGGATGCCAACGACCCGACCTGAGATGTCGATGATGGGGCCACCGCTGTTGCCATGGTTGGACGGGGAATCGAGCTCGAACATCCCATAACGCACGACGTCGCCGATGCGAGCTTTGCGGTCGACCGCGTTGACCACGCCAGGCTTGAACGACAGCCCTTCGCCGAGGGTGTAGCCGAGGGCTGCCACCTGCTCCCCGACTTTCGCGGGATGGGTCGCGAAGGAGACCTGGTGCGCAAGGGGGGCGCGGACCTGGACCAGGGCGACGTCCTTCCCCGCGTCGAAACCGATGACCTCACCTGCGTTGCTTCGCTTGCCGACGATGACCCGAATATCGGACATTCCCTCAACGACGTGGGCCGCCGTCACCACGAGGTTGTCGCCGATGACGAAGCCGCTGCCCTGGGCCACCCCGCACCCGGAGCCCTCGAAACGCACGACGGAACCTTTCATGGTCTCAAAGGCTCCCGCCAGCGTCGACGGGGTCGGCGAGGCGGTGGCCGTGTCCGTGGCAGGTCCGGTGGACGGAGGCGCTTCGTTGGTCGTCGTTGGCGACCCTCCTACGCCAAGCGCACTGCAGCCGCCGAGAATGACGGACATGGCCAGCATTGGCAAGGCCGGTCCGCGCATCGACGGCCTCCGCCCTCCCCCGAACATGGTGAAACAGTGCCTCAGCCACGGACCGCAAGCAAGTGGTGGGGCGGCAGAAGAACGGACACGATGCCGCGCGGCACGCTTGGGGCCGCTGAGCCGCTCGCGGTTCTGGTCGGGCTAGGAGTTCTCTGGGCGCCGCAGGGCGACCTGGCGCGCGGCCCACAGGGCGAGCCAGGTGCCGCCGACCGGGATCTCCATCCCGACGACGAACGCCCGGTAGAGCAGCACCGCGGCCACCGCAGCGCCCGGCGCGGTGTGCAGAGCCACCAGGACACCGGCCATCCCGGCCTCGACGATCCCGGTACCGCTCGGGGTGATGACCGCCATCGACAGCACCCGCTCCACGGCGAAGGCGGCCAACACGACGGCCGGGGCCACCTCCGCCCCGAGCAGCCGGAGGGCGAGCCAGAGGAGCACCGCCTGCAGCGCGGCATACCCGAGCTTGCCCAGGGCCATCGGGCGCCAGCCGGAGCCGGCGAGCGCCACGCAGTCGCGTCGCACGGCCACGGCCCGCTCTGCCCACGGCTCGGCGGGCGCGCCGAGCAGGCGCACCCGGGCGCAGACGCGGTCGGCGGCCCGCCCGACGACCCGGACGGCCCGGTCGTCGCGGGCCAGCAGCCACACGGCCGTCGCGAACGCGAGAAGCATCGCCAGGCCCAGGTACGCCGCGGCCGAGACCTCGCCGCCCGCTCCGGTCCCGGCCAGGGCGAGCCAGGTGAGGGCCAGCGCGGGCAGGACGAGCTTGACGGCGGTGTCGGCGACGTTGGTGAGGATGGCCCAGCGCGTGAACGCGTGCGAGCTGAAACCCCAGGACCGGGCCATCGACCAGTTCGCGACCGTGCCGGCGGCACCGCCCAGCGGGAGCAGGTTCGAGACGAAGCTACCGGTGAGGTTGAGCTCGAGGGCCCGACGGTGGCTGAGGCCGGGCAGCGCGGCGGTCAGGGCCGGGGTGTGCACCCACAGCCCGAGCAGCCAGACGGCGGTGAGCAGGGCCAGCCCGGCGGGCCCCACCCCGGAGATGGTGTGCCAGATGGCGCCCCAGCCCTCCCCGGCGATGTGCGGGAGGACGGCGATGAGCAAGGCGGCGGCGGCGCCCGCCGAGAGGACGAGCTTGACGGTCCAGGTGACCGGCCGGGTCGGGAGGGCGCTCGGGTCGGGTTCGCGAGAGCCGGCGGTGCGGGTGGGGCCGGTGGCGGCGGTCGCAGCGGGTGAGGTGGCGGTGGCCATGGCCCGAAGTCTCGACGAGCCCACCCCCGAGGCGCATCGGTGGAGACACCCAGATCGACCCCGGTCCGGCGGCCGGCCGCTCAGGGACGACCCTGAGGCCACCGCCGGGGGCCCCGCGGCTCGGGCGGCCGAGCGCCGCGACCCGCCGCACCTGGCGGGACGGGCAGGTGGGCCGGCGTACTGTGCTGGCATGCCACGCTGGTCGGCCCGCGAGCTCGGGCGTATGCCGCGTGCGGCGGCGCTCGCCGTCGGCGCGATCCTGGTGGGGGTGCTCGGTGCCTGTGGCGCGACGTCGGGCTCGGGGGCTGCGACCAACGCGGACACCTCACCGGAGTCGACCGCCTCCTCGACCCCGGAGAGGACCACGAGCGAGACGAGTACCCCGTCGGGCACGACAGGTTCGCCCGTGGCGGGCCCCACCGGGCCGGTCGGCGCCACGCAGGTGAGTGCTACCCGCCGGATGTGCCTGGAGGCCTTCCCCGACGAACGACTGCTGTCCTGGGCCGACGGCACGGTCGCCGACTTCCGGGGGTTCCAGTTCGGGGGCCCGACTCCCGAGCGTCCGCTGGCGACCGTGTTCAAGGGCGTGCCCGTCGGCACGAAGGGAGCCTGGTGCGGGATCTATACCGGCCCGGAGACCGTCCGGTGGTGGGCGGTCGTCGAGAGCCGGACCCCGGTGAAGGCCGTCGACATCACCGGCCCCGGGCAGGGGTCGTTCCGCGGTGAGGCCTTCGGTCCCCCGATCATCGGCTGAGCGGCTCCCCGGCACCGACCCCGGGGCCGCCCCGACACCGGGTCGCGTCCCCTGCGCGGTGGTCCGGTGCGGCGATGATGTCGAGAACGGCATACCGGCTCCGACCTCAGGGTGGGTCCACCGGGGATGGCGGACCGGAGCAGACAGGAGCGAGACCGTGAAGTACCTGATCCTCATCCACCAGAACCGTGGTGCCCGCGAGCAGTTCACGTCCATGCCGCCCGAGGCCCAGGCGCGGGGGCTGGCGGCCTACCAGACCCTGTATGAGGCCCTTGAGGCGTCCGGCGAGTACGTCGCCTCCGAGGCGCTCGCCGACGACAGCACCTCGACCGTCGTGTCGCTCGCCGGTGGCGTCCCGGTGGCGACGGACGGTCCGTTCGCCGAGTCCAAGGAGATGTTGGCCGGGTTCTACCTCGTCGACGTGGACAGCCGCGAGCGCGCCGTCGAGATCGGCAGCCAGATCCCCGAGGTGATGGCTGGCGCGGCGCGGGTCGAGGTCCGGCCGGTGATGACGCACTCCGTGCTCGACACGTGAGCGAGCCGGCGGTCGGCGGCGAGCCGGCGGTCGGCGGCGAGCGGGGCCGGGCGGGACCCGAGCCCGGCCTCGGGCCGCTGTTGCGCGAGCTCGCTCCGCAGGTCCTCGGCGGGCTGGTCCGCCGCACCGGGGACTTCGACGGCGCCGAGGACGCGGTCCAGGACGCGCTGCTCGAGGCCTCGGTCCGATGGCCGGCCGCCGGAGTGCCCGAGCACCCCCGGGCGTGGCTGGCCACCGTCGCCGGACGGCGGCTCGTCGACCGCTGGCGCAGCGAGTCCGCCCGGCGGCGGCGGGAGGAGACCGTCGCCGCGCTCGACTCCGCGCCCGCGCCGGGGCCGGCCGACGACGACTCGTTGGAGCTCCTCCTGCTGTGCTGCCATCCGGCGCTGACACCGCCGTCGCAGGTGGCCCTCACCCTTCGGGCGGTCGGCGGTCTGACGACGGCGGAGATCGCCCGCGCGTTCCTCGTTCCCGAGGCCACCGTCGGCCAGCGGATCAGCCGGGCCAAGGCCGGCATCCGGGCGGCGGGGACGGGGTTCGTCCTGCCCGGCGAGAGCGAGCTGGCCGGACGGCTGCCGGCGGTGTGCGCGGTGCTCTACCTCGTCTTCACCGAGGGTCACACGGCAAGCTCGGGGGCGTTCCTCGGGCGGATCGACCTCACCACCGAGGCGATCCGGCTCACCCGGATGCTGTACGCGCGGGTCGGGCGCCTGTCGGCGGTGAGCCCCCATCGGGGCGAGGTCGCCGGGCTGCTCGCCCTCATGCTGCTGACCGAGGCCCGGCGGCCGGCGCGGGTCGGCCCCGACGGCGCCCTCGTCCCGCTGGAGGCGCAGGACCGCGGCCGGTGGGACCGCAGCCTCGTCGCGGAGGGGGTCGGCCTCGTCACGACCGCTCTCGCCGACGCATCCCTCGGGCCCTACCAGCTGCAGGCCGCCATCGCCGCCGTCCACGACGAGGCCCCGGCGGCCGAGGACACCGACTGGCGGCAGATCCTCGGGCTCTACGACCTCCTGCGCGTGCTCGCCCCGTCACCGATGGTCACCCTCAACCGGGCGGTGGCGCTCGCCATGGTCGAGGGCCCCGGGCCCGCACTGCTCGAGCTCGACGCGAGCGTCGTCGACCCGGCACTTGCGGGCCATCACCGCTTCCACAGCGTGCGGGCCCACCTCCTCGAGCGGCTGGGCGAGCGGACCGCTGCCGCCGAGGAGTACCGCACCGCGGCCCGGCTGACCCTCAGCATCCCGGAACGCCGTTATCTGCAGGCCCGCGCCGCGGTCCTGTCGTAGGACCCCCGGACGCCGACGCGACGTCGCGGGCCCGCGGCATACCGCTGCGGGGCAGCGGACCTGCGACGTGGGAGGATGCTGCCCGTGGCGGCAACGATCCTCGACGGCAGGGCCATTCTCGGCACCATCAAGGCAGAGCTGACCCAGCGGGTGGCCGCACTCGCCGAGCGGGGCATCGTCCCCGGGCTCGGCACCGTCCTCGTTGGTGAGGACCCGGGCAGCCGGTGGTATGTCGGCGCCAAGCACCGGGACTGCGCCGAGATCGGGATCTCGAGCATCCGTCGCGACCTGCCTGCGGAGACGAGCCTCGAGGAGGTGCTCGCCGTCGTTCACGAGCTCAACGAGGACCCGTCCTGCACCGGGTTCATCGTCCAGCAGCCGACCGGCCTGGACGAGAACGCGATCCTCTCCGCCGTCGACCCGGCCAAGGACGTCGACGGCCTGCACCCGACGAACCTCGGCTGGCTGGTTCTCGGCGAGCCGGCCCCGCTGCCGTGCACGCCGGTGGGCTGCGTCGAGCTGCTCCGCCGCTACGACGTGCCGATCGCCGGGGCCAAGGTCGTCGTGGTCGGCCGCGGGATCACGGTGGGGCGCCCGCTCGGCCTGATCCTCACCCGCAAGTCCGAGAACGCCACGGTGACGTTGTGCCACACCGGTACTCGCGACCTCGCGGCTGAGGTCCGCCGGGCTGACATCGTCGTCGCGGCGGCCGGGGTTGCGGGCATCATCACGGCCGACATGGTCAAGCCCGGTGCCGCCGTCCTCGATGTCGGCGTCAGCCGGGTCGAGGGACCCGACGGCACGCCGGTCGTGGCTGGTGACGTCGCCGCCGACGTCGCCGAGGTGGCCGGGTTCGTCAGCCCCAACCCCGGCGGCGTGGGTCCGATGACCCGCGCCATGCTTCTCAGCAACGTCGTCGGCGCGGCAGAGCGTCGGCCGGCTCCCGAAGGCTGACGGCGTGGCCGCTCCCGAGCCCGCCCCTCCGCCGCCCCGTGAGCCGGCCGAGTCCGGGACGGCGCCGGGCGAGGCCGGTGGGCATGACCAAATCGTGGGGGACCCGGCGACCGTCGCCGAGGTCGAGTCCCCCACGCCGGACGCCCCGCCGGCGGGCTCGCTGCGCTGGTGGTGGCTGCTGGCGGCGGGGATGGTCGTCGCGCTCGTCTTCGTGGCGACGACGCACCTGCTCCGCGCCACGGCGGTGTTCGGCGGCACGCTGGTCCTCGCCGGCGTCGTCCGCGCCGTCGTGCCCGGCCGCGCCGTGGGGGCGCTGGCGGTCCGGTCGAGATGGCTCGACGTGCTGCTGCTCCTCGCCGCAGGGGTGGCCGTCCTCGTGGCCGGCTTCACCCTCAACCTCGCTCCGCTCAGCTGAGGCCACCGACGCGTCGCGGGACCGGACCCGTGGCTGGACAAGGGAAACGCGAGGTTCGCCTGGGTTATCTACCCC
>CAYPYK010000087.1:0-11785 GCA_964414665.1 uncultured Intrasporangiaceae bacterium
ACCAACAACCTGCCGGTTAACAGCCGGCTGCTCTGCCAATTGAGCTACGGAGGAAAGGCTGCCGCAGGATCGCTGTTGCGGCGCCCGGCAACGATAGCAAACCGGGGCCGCCCCCGAGAAAGCGTTCACGCGACAGTGGCGGGCACCACATGGGCGCCCGGGGCGGCATCCGGACGGGTAGGGGACAATGCTCCGGTGATCCAGACCCGGCCCGACCTGAGGCGCTTCGCGTGGCTGTCCATCGTGGCGGCGCTCGCGACCATCGCGCTCAAGAGCGGGGCCTTCCTGCTGACCGGGTCCGTCGGGCTGCTGTCGGACGCCGCGGAGTCCACCGTCAACCTCGTCGCGGCGATCGTCGCCCTTATCGCCCTCACCATCGCGGCTCGTCCGGCCGACTCCGGGCATCAGTTCGGGCACACCAAGGCCGAGTACCTCTCCGCCGCCGCCGAGGGACAGATGATCTTCGTCGCCGCGGTTGTCATCATCTGGACCGCAGTCCAGCGATTCCTCCACCCACAGCCGCTCGAGAACGTCGGGGTCGGCCTGGCCATCTCGGTGGTCGCCTCGATCATCAACGGCTGGGTGGCATTCGTCCTCGTGCGAGCAGGACGCGCCCACCGCTCGCTCACCCTGACCGCGGACGGCCGTCATCTGTTCACCGACGTGTGGACCTCCGCCGGGGTCGTCGTCGGAGTCCTTCTGGTCGCCGTGACCGGGGTCGAGCGGCTCGACCCGGTCGTCGCGATGCTTGTCGGGCTCAACATCATCGTCACCGGCTGGCGACTCCTGCAGCAGTCCTTCAGTGGCCTCATGGACGCCTCCCTGCCCCAGGAGGACTCTGCCGCCATCGCCGAGGTCCTCGGCGGGTATGCCGCGGACGACGTCGGCTTCCACGGGCTGCGCACCCGGGTGTCCGGCCACCAGGGGTTCGCGGAGGTGCACGTGCTGGTTCCCGGCTCCTGGACGGTCCAGCGCGGTCACGACATCGTCGAGCGCATCGAGTCCGACCTTGCCCAGCAGGTCGGCAGCGTCTCGCTCATCGCCCACGTCGAACCGCGCGAGGACCCGCGCTCCTACGACGACTACCCGACCGAGGTGCAGATCGGGCGGACACCGACCGACCCGGACGGCGAGGATCCCCGCGGCTAGGGCTGCTGGCCCTCTCAGTCGAGGCCGACCTGCTCGCGCAGCCCGGCGAGGGCCGCCTCCGTCGCCACCCGCACCGCGGGGTCCTCAGGGCTCACCCCACGGCCCAGGATGGTCTGGCCGAGCAGGCGGCCGTCGGCCAGGTCCCGGCGGACGACGACCCGGGCGGTGTGGCCAGGCCCGATGTCGACCGGCTCGCCGAGCACGACCGAGGCCTGGACCCGCTCGCGCAGCGCCTGGAGGAAGCCGCCGGCGTCGTCGAGGACCCAGCGCCCGCGGCGCTCGCCGTCGACCCAGGTCACCGAGAGGCTGGAGGCCTCGGCGTTCCACCGTCCCGCGTCGACGAGGTGCCAGGGCCGGCGCAGCAGGACGGTCCGGCTCGGCTCGGCGCCGGCCGAGCGGGCTGGTGGAGGTGCGGACGGGGGTGCGGACACGGCATACAGGTGGGTGGTCGAGACGACGAGGAGGGCCCCGTGGACGTCGGTCGTCCACTCGAGCACCCGCTCGCCGGGCCGCAGGTCGAGCCGCTCACGGACGCCCTCGGGAAGAGGTGGGCGCCGCCGGCTCCAAACGGACCTCACCCGAGTGCCTCTCGTAGCCGCACCCGGGCCATCTCGAGCTCGTGAAGGCGCATCGTCCGCTCCCGCAGCGCGGCGGCGTCGGGGGCAGGGTCGTTCTGGAGGCGACGGACCGTCGCCGTCGCGTCGGCGATCTGCCGGGAGAGCACGGCGTCCTGGACGCCGACGACGAGCGCGTCGAGGTAGCGCCGCGGCGGCAGCCCGGTCGACTGGTCGAACTTCGTCGGCAGCTGGGCCACCGCCAGCTCGGCGACGAGTGGGGTGACGGCCAGCGGCGCCGCCTCGGTGACGGCCGCAGCCCATCCAGCCGTCGACAGCGAGCTCGCTCGTGCGGCAACGGCCCTGACCCCGTCGAAGACGGCGCGATGCGCAGGCGCCGTGAACGCCTCGGACCCGATCGCGTCGATGGTCGGCGCCCCGAACTCCCCGGGGTACTGCAGCAGCGCCTGCAACAGCTGGCGTTCGGCGACGACGAGGGGGTCTCGCAGGTTGGGCGGGGGCAGAGCGGCCCGGCCCTCCTGGTCGCTGGGCTCGGGCACCTCGTCGGTGGAGGCGGGCGAGGGGCGCTGGTCGCCGGCAGCGTCGGCGTGGGCCTTCGTCCGGCCGGCCCGAGCGACCTCCGCCGCGACCTGCTCGACCTCGACGCCGAGCCAGCCGGCGACCGAGCGCACATACTCGGGACGCAGCGAGGTGTCGCGGATCGAGCCGACGATGGGTGCCGCCGCCCGCATCGCCTGCACCCGGCCCTCCGCCGTGGCGAGGTCGAAGCGGCCGATCGTGGTCCGGACGGCGAACTCGAACATCGGCAGGGCGTCCTCGACGAGGTTGCGGACGGCCTCGTCACCCTTGGCCAGACGCAGCTCGCACGGGTCCATCCCGTCGGCCGCGACGGCGACGAACGACTGAGAGGCCCAGCGCTGGTCCTCCTCGAACGCCTTCATCGCGGCGTTCTGCCCGGCGGCGTCGCCGTCGAAGGTGAAGACGACCTTGGCCGGGGCGAGGCCGGGCTCGTCGCGCATGATGCGGCGCAGCAGCTTGATGTGCTCGACCCCGAAGGCCGTGCCGCAGGTCGCCACCGCACCCTCGACCCCGGCGAGGTGTGCGGCCATGACGTCGGTGTAGCCCTCGACCACCACTGCCGTGCGGTCGCCGGAGATCGACTTCTTGGCGGCGTCGAGCCCGTAGAGGACGGTCGACTTCTTGTAGATCGCCGTCTCGGAGGTGTTGAGGTACTTCGCGGCGATCCGGTCGTCCTCGAACAGCCGCCGCGCGCCGAACCCCACCGTGTCGCCGGTGATGTCGCGGATCGGCCAGACCAGCCGCCCCCGGAACCGGTCGTAGAGCCCGCGGCTCCCCCGCCCGGACAGCCCGCCCGCGACGAGCTCGTCGTCGGTGAACCCCTTCTGGATCAGGTGCCGGGAGAGCTCCTCCCCGCCGCGGGGCGCGAACCCCACCCCGAACCGCTGCGCGGCGACCCGGTCGAAGCCCCGTTCGCGGAGGAAGTCACGACCGGCCCGGGCCTCCTGACGGTCGACCAGCGCGGCGGCGTAGAACTCCTGGGCCACCCGGTGGGCCTCGATGAGGCGGGTCCGCCGGCCCAGGCCGCCCTCCTCGCGCGGCCGCCCCCCGCCACCCTCCTCGTAGCGCAGCTCCATCCCGACCTTGGCCGCGAGCCGCTCGACGGCCTCGGTGAACGTGAGGTGCTCGACCTTCTGGACGAAGGAGATGACGTCGCCGCCCTCGCCGCAGCCGAAGCAGTGGTAGGCGCCGACCGTGGGGCGAACCGTGAACGACGGGGTCTTCTCGTCGTGGAACGGGCAGAGGCCCTTGAGCGACCCCACTCCGGCGGGGCGGAGCGTCACGTGGTCGCGCACGACGTCCTCGATGGACGACCGCTCCTTGACGGCCGCGATGTCCTCGGCCTTGATCCGACCCGCCACGTACCCTCCTCGTCAGCGGCGAGTCTAGGTGCTGCCGCCGACCCCGGTGCCGCCCCTGCCACGGCGCGCGCACCAGCGACGGTGCAGCTCCAGGGCCCGCACGTCGGTGAGCGAGGCGACCTGGTCGAGCACCACCCGCAGGGCCGCCGCGTCGGAGCCCGCGGCGTCGTGGTCGGCCCGCAGGTCGGGGTCGAGCCGCCCGGGGTCGGTGAGGTAGGCCGTGACGAGGTCCTTGACGATGTCGCGCTGGCCGGCCATGAGCTCGACCCGCTCGTCGGCGTACATGACGAAGTGGGCGGCCACGGCCTTGAGGACCGCACACTCGGCGCGGGTCGCGTCGGGGACGACGAGGTCGGCGGCGTGCCGGGTCAGGTCGCCGGGACCGTGCCGCTGCCTGGTCGCCACCTCGACGGCGAGCACGAACCGGCCGATGAGCCGGGACGTGAGGTCCTTCAGCCCCGCGAGGTCGCGGCGCGAGCCGCCATAGGCCGTCGGCACGCCGCCGCTCGCGACGAGCCGGTCCAGGGCGGCGCCGAGGTCGTCGGTCGTGAGGTCCGGCGCGTAGAGCCCGACGCCGACCGCGAGCACCCCCGCCACGTCGTCGCGGTCGCGCAGCCGCACGGGGTCGAGGCGCCGGGAGGCAATGGCGTCCTCGACGTCGTGGACGGAGTAGGCGACGTCGTCGGACCAGTCCATGACCTCGGCCTCGAAGGCGCGCCCGCCCTCGGGCGCCCCCTCCCGGAACCAGGCGAAGACCGGCAGGTCGTCGGCATACACGCCGAACTTGCGGGTCCCGCCGGGGCCCGCGCCGCGCACCCAGGGGTACTTCGTCGCCGCGTCGAGGCTGGCCCGGGTGAGGTTGAGGCCCGCCGAGCGACCGTCGGGGTGTGCGCGCTTGGCCTCGAGGCGGGTGAGCAGCCGCAGGGTCTGGGCGTTGCCCTCGAAGCCCCCGATGCCGGCGGCCACCTCGTCGAGCGCCTCCTCGCCGTTGTGCCCGAAGGGCGGGTGGCCGAGGTCGTGGGCCAGGCAGGCGGTGTCGACGACGTCGGCGTTGCAGCCGAGCGCGGCGCCGAACTCGCGGCCGATCTGGGCGACCTCGAGGGAGTGGGTGAGCCGGTTGCGGACGAAGTCGTCGCTGCCCGGCTGGACGACCTGGGTCTTGGCCGAGAGCCGTCGCAGGCTGGCGCTGTGGATGAGCCGGGCCCGGTCCCGGGCGAAGTCGTCGCGGTCGGCCCGCTTGACGGCGGGGTCCTCGGCGACCCACCGCTCGCGGTCGCGCTCGGCATACGTCACGGACTCACCCTAGGCGCGCCGCCGCCTCCGCCGCGGACGCGGCCCGGGCGACCCAGGTCGGTACGTCACCGTAGCGCTGCGGCGGGATGAGCCGGCCGTGCGCGCAGTCATCGACCAGCTGGGCGAGCCGCCTCGCGCGGGTCTCCTCGCGCTTGGCGGACAGGACCCAGTAGATGCACATCTTCCGGTACGACGCGGTGGCGGTGTCCCAGAACGCGGCCGCGGCCGGGTCCGCCCGCAGCAGGGCGTCCTCGTCCGGCGGCATCCCCTTCTCGGCCTGCTCGTAGGCGTAGACCCCGGTCCGGTTGTCCTGCCGATGGGCGTAGGCGGCCAGACCGGCCGGGCGCATCCGTCCCTCGGCGATGAGCCGCTCGACCGTCGCGACGTTCGTCGTCGACCAGATGCCCGTGGCCTTGCGGGGGGTCCAGCGCTGGCGGACGGCATCCTCGTCGATGCGCTGGGCCGTGCTGTCGATCCAGCCGAAGCACAGGGCCTCGATGACGGCGTCGGGATAGCTCAGCCCGGGATCTCTGACGTGCTTCTTGTGCAGACCCATCCACAGCTCGGTGGCGCTCTCGTGGTTGGCCTCCAGCCAGGCCCGGAACTCCTCGGCCCCGCTGAAGAACAGGGCCGGGCGCTCGGGCGACCCGCCCGGCGTGCCGATCCTGCTTCGGGCCATGCCTCAAGCCTTCCAGACGGCACCGACACCCGGCGACCCTCGCCCCGCCTGACCCTTGTGTCCGAGTCTCTGGTCGTCATGACGACCAGAGACTCGGACACAAGGGTCAGGCGCGGGGCGGGACGAGCGGAGCGGTGCCGCGAGTGGCCTCGAAGATGAGAGAGGTCTCGACGTGAGCGACGCCGGGGCGGTTGGCGAGATGGTCCAGGACGAGGTCGCGCAGGGCGTCGGCCCCGGTGGCGGCGACGTGGACGAGGTAGTCGTTCGCCCCGCTCGTGTTGTAGACCGCAAGCACTCCCGGCACCCGGACCGCAGCGTCGCGGAACGCCTCGACCTCCTCGCGCCGGTGCCCCCCGAACCGCAGCGCCACCATCGCCTCGACACCGAGCCCGACCATGGCCGGGTCGATCTCGGCGTGGATGCCCCGCACCACTGCTCGCTCGAGCAGCCCTCGGACCCGGTCGGCGCACGTCGACTCGGCGATGCCGACCTGTCGGGCCAGGGCCGCGTTGGAGAGCCGGCCGTCCTCGGCGAGGGCGGTCACGAGCGCCACATCGATGGCGTCGAGGCGGGGGCGCGGCCTCGGCTCGGGCCCGGGGGTGAGCGGATGGTGGGTCGTCACCGGCCCACCATATGGCGCCTACCTGCCGGTGAACCACCGTCGTATGTGATGTTTCCCGTGGAATCCACGGATCTCTTCCCGAGTCTCCGGGGGAAGCCCATCCTGGAGGTGACACCGTCGTCGAAGGGAGACCCCCATGACCGCCGCCGACAACCGCGCCGACACGATCGCCGTCCACGCGGGCCGCGAGGACCTGCGGGACCTGGGAGTGCACGTCCCGCCGATCGACCTGTCGACGACCTACCCCCTGCACGACATCGAGGCCGGCGGGCACGCCTACGACGTCATGGGCGCCGGGCTGCGACCCGAGCCGGGCTCCCCGCTCGTCTACCAGCGGCTGTGGAACCCCGGCGTCGACCGCTTCGAGCGCGCCCTCGCGGCCCTCGAGGACTGCGACGAGGCCGTCGCCTTCGCGACCGGGATGGCAGCGCTCACCGCGACCCTGCTGGCGTGCGTCTCCGCCGGGACCCCACACATCGTCGCCATCCGCCCGCTCTACGGCGGCACCGACCATGTGCTGACCACCGGCCTGCTCGGCACCCGGGTCACCTGGGCCACCCCCGCCACCGTGGCCCAGTCCATCGAGGCCGACACCGGGCTGGTGATCTTCGAGACCCCGGGCAACCCCACCCTCGACCTCATCGACATCGCCGCCGTCGTCGAGGCGGCGGGGGAGGTCCCAGTGCTCGTCGACAACACCTTCGCGACGCCGGTGCTCCAGCAGCCGGCCCGCCACGGCGCCGCCCTCGTCCTCCACTCCGCCACGAAGTTCCTCGGCGGCCACGGCGACATCCTCGGCGGGGTCGTCGCGACCAGCTCCGAGTGGGCCGCCCGGCTGCGCCGGGTGCGGTCGGTGACCGGCGCCCTGCTGCACCCGCTCGCGGCATACGAGCTCCATCGCGGGATCCAGACCCTGCCCGTGCGCGTGCGGGCGGCGCAGGAGAACGCGCAGGAGGTCGTCGGGTGGCTGCGCGAGCAGCCGGTCGTCACCGAGGTCCACTACCCCGGCCTCGAGGACCCGGCGGGGCTCGTCGGGCGGCAGATGAGCGGTCCGGGGTCCATCGTGGCGTTCGCGCTGCGCGGGGGCTACCCCTCGGCGGCCACCGTGGCGGCGTCGTGCCGGCTGATCACCCACGCCGTCTCGCTCGGTGCCGTCGACTCGCTGATCCAGCATCCGGCGGCGCTCACCCACCGTCCCGTCCCCGAGGACGCCCGGCCGCACGCCGACATCCTGCGACTCTCGGTCGGACTCGAGGACCCCGCCGACATCGTCGCCGACCTCGACAAGGCGTTCACCGAGATCCTCTGATCCGAGGCGGTCAGCCGCCGGAGACCGACAGCTCGGCCTGGGCGACCTGGGCGCGCTGGGCCTGGTCGAGGTCGCGGCCGGCCAGCCAGCCCTCCGGGAGCGCCACCACCCGAGGCGACCCGGTCCGCCCACGCGGCCCCTCTGCGGGCTCCCCCGGCCAGACAGCGTCCAGGTCGAGGGTCCCGATGAGGTCGTCGAGCGCCTGGAGGGACTCGACGAGGGCGAGCCGGCTGCGCACCTCGGACCCGGCGGGGAACCCCTTGAGGTACCACGCGATGTGCTTGCGGATGTCCCGGCACCCGCGCCGCTCGTCGCCGTCGTAGAAGTCGACGAGGTATGCCGCGTGGCGCCGCAACGTTGCCGTCACCTCGCGAAGACCGGGACGCACCCGGTGGTCCGACCCGGCGAACGCCGCGGCCAGGTCGGCGAAGAGCCACGGCCGGCCGAGGCAGCCGCGCCCGACGACGACCCCGTCGCAGCCGGTCTGCTCGACCATGGCCAGGGCATCCTCGGCGGACCAGATGTCGCCGTTACCCAACACGGGGATGGTCGTCACGACCTCCTTCAGCCGGGCGATCCGGGACCAGTCGGCGACGCCGGAGTAGGACTGGGCGGCGGTCCTGGCGTGCAGGGCCACGGCCGCGACGCCCTCGGCCTCCGCGATCCGGGCGGCATCGAGGTAGGTCACGTGGTCCTCGTCGATACCCACCCGCATCTTGACGGTGACGGGGACGGCATACGCCTGTGCCTCGCGCACCGCAGCCGCCACGATCGCACGGAACAGCCCGGTCTTCCACGGCAGAGCCGCGCCACCGCCCTTGCGGGTGACCTTGGGGACGGGGCAGCCGAAGTTGAGGTCGATGTGGTCGGCGCGGTCCTCGGAGACGAGCATCGAGACGGCGAGGCCCACCGTGACCGGGTCGACTCCGTAGAGCTGCACCGAGCGCGGGTGCTCCTGCGGGTCGTGGCCGACCAGCCGCAGCGACTCGGGCTTGCGCTCGACCAGGGCGCGCGAGGTCACCATCTCGCTGACGTAGAGGCTGCTCGCCCCGCTGCCGGCCGCGGTCCCGAACTCGCGGCAGAGCCGGCGGAACGCCCGGTTGGTGATGCCGGCCATGGGGGCGAGCACGACGGGCGAGCCGATGACGTGCCGACCGATCCGCAGGGGCTCGCGGACCGGGGCCGGGGCCGGCGTGGTGTCCGGCGGCCTAGTCGTCGTCATCGGGCACCCATTGTCCCCGAGCCGTGCGCGCCCACCGAATCGTCGTCCGCCCGGGCCGGCACGTTTGGTTGGATGGGTGGGTGACTGCCCTCATCGGACCCGCCGAACTGGCGAGCGCGCTCGACCGCGGCGAGGTCAGGGCCCTCGACGTCCAGTACTCGCTCGTCGGGACGCCCGGCGCCGAGCTGTATGCCGCCGGGCACCTTCCGCGGGCCCCCCACCTCGGCCTCGACTCGGCCCTCGCCGGGCGGCCCGGCCGCTGGGGGCGGCACCCGCTGCCCGACCCCGGCGTGCTTCAAGAGGCGCTTCGCGCGTGCGGTGTCAACGACGACACCGCGGTCGTCGTCTACGACCAGGCGACGTCGCTCTCGGCGGCGCGTGCGTGGTGGGTGCTGCAGTGGGCGGGCCACCCCGACGTCCGGGTGCTCGACGGCGGCCTCGCAGGATGGCGGCGGGCCGGGCTGCCCGTCACGAGGGAGACGGCCGTCGTCGACCGGGGCGACATCACCGTGCGGCCGGGCTCGGTACCCGTCCTCGACGCCGGCGCCGCCGCGGCGATGACCAGGACCGGGGTCCTCCTCGACGTCCGTACCGAGGAGCGCTACCGCGGCGACAGCGAGCCGATCGACAACGTCGCCGGGCACATCCCCGGGAGCGTCAACCTCCCGATGGCGCTGGCGCAGCGCGAGGACGGCACGTTCCGCTCCCCCGCCGAGATCCGTGAGCTCGCCGCGTCGGTGGGCGCTCACCGGGGGCTCCCGGTCGGCACCTCGTGCGGGTCGGGCGTGACCGCCGCCCTCATGTCGCTGGCCCTTGCCGAGGCCGGGATCGAGTCCATCCCCTATGTGGGGTCCTGGAGCGAGTGGATCGAGGACCCGGCCCGCCCGGTGGCCCTGGGAGACGCCCCCTAGGCCGACCCGCCGAACATGCCGCCTCAGGGCGAGAGGGCGAACACCCCGGTGAACCCGCCGGGTCCCGAGCTCACGGGCCCGACGTCGCCCACCCGCCACATCCGGCCGTCGATGACGCTCCACGCAAGCAGGCTGGTGGTACCCGCGCCGTCGGCCGTCACCCCCGACGTCGAGGTGTAGAGCAGCACGTCCTGGGGCGCCCAGCCACGGGCGACGAGGCTTCCTCGGGGAACCCCCGCGACGTCCGACGCCGCGAGCAGCCGCGCGTGGGCCACCACGTCGAACTGCACGGCATACAGCCCCTGGTAGCCGCTCGCCACGGCCCGGACCGACGTCGGGAAGAGCGCAGCAGACGCCGACCAGCCCTCGAGGTTCGAGACCGTGTCCTGCCCCCACGTCGTTGCCAGGGCGGGCACCGTGCGCTCGTCCCACAGTGTCCCGTCGGCGCGCGCCGAGCGCAGGACGGGCGTGCCCGAGGGGTCGGTGACGAGGGCGGCCCGACCGGGCAGCGCGAGCCCGGTGAGACGGCGGGCCGGCCCACCGGTCGCGGTGTCGATGCTCCACAGTTGCGTGGCACCGGACGCGATGACCGTGACGTTGTCGCGGGCCCAACCGCCGGAGAGAAGATGGTCGGCGACCGGCCAGGTCCGCAGCGACCCGTCGCGGGCGTCGAGGGTGAGGATCTTGCCGGGCTGGACGAGCGCGATGCCGTGCCGGTCGTCAGTGATCGTGCGGGCTCCGAGGTGGCCGGCCGAGGACCCGTCGGCGTGGGTCAGGGGTTCGAGGGCCACGGTGTCGACCTCGACGTACGTGCCACCGGGCCGCCCCGGCACGTAGAGGACCGCGTGGTACGTGCCGTCCCCGAGCGCGCGCAGCAGCACCGCCCGGACCGGCTCGGCGATGCCGCCCACCTGGGATAGCGGCGGCAGCGACGCGGTCGCGGTGAAGCCCAGCCGCTCGGGCAGGGAGACGTCGCCGATCCCGGGGAGCCGCGGCAGGCCGGCCTCCGCGTCCGGAAGGGGCGCCTGGTCGACGTACGTACCGTCGACGAGCACGTGGGCGGGCGAGTACTCGGTGGCATCCGGCCCCGGCCGCGCGGGCAGCGCGGCATCCCGGCTCCCGAGCGCATGGCCTGCTCCCACGGCGAGGGCCGCGGCCAGGGCGCCCATGACGACGCCGGACGCCAGGCGGCGGCGCCGGGACCGGCGGCGGCCCGCCTCCGCCCAGGCCCGCTCGGTGAAGTCGAGCTCGGGGAGGTCGGCACCGAGGTCGCGCAGGGCGCTGCCGAGGTCGCGGGTCATGAGGCACCTCCGGTCCGGGTGGGCCACATCGGGTCGGGGCGGGGCGGGCCCAGCGTCTCGGCGGCATCGAGGCCGGGCACGATCTCGCGCAGCCGGGCGAGCGCCGTGTGGGTCTGGCTCTTGACCGTGCCGACACTCACACCGAGCGCAGCCGCAGTGTCGTGCTCGCTGCGGTCCTCGAAGAACCGCAGGACGAGGACCGCCCTCTGCTTGGCCGTCAGCTGGTCCAGCGCCCGGGCCAGGTCGACGCGGTCGGCGACGGCCTCGGCAGGCGCGGGGTGGGACCAGGCGCTCGACCCGCCCTCGCTCGTCGACAGCCCGACCAGCTCGTGACGGCGCTTGCGCCAGGCCGACACGGCGTCGTGGTAGAGGATGCGGCGGACGTAGGCGTCGGGATACTCGCCCCGCAGCCGCGGCCACCGGTCGGCGAGCTTGACCAGGGCGCCCTGGACGAGGTCCTCGGCGAGGTGTGCGTCCCCACACACGAGGTATGCCGCGCGCAGGAGGACGTGCTGGCGCGCCCGGACGTACTCGGCGAAGTCCGGGTCCACGGCAGACCCACGGGCCATCCCAGCCACCTCCTCACCGTCCCTGTCATCCTCCAACGCGATGAGGGGCCGTGGAGGTTGGCGTCGGGGCCGAGGTTCGTGCCGGTGGCGGCGAGGCTGCGGCTCAGAGCCAGCCGTTCTCGTCGGCGATCCGGGCCGCGTCGGCCCGGTTCCGCCCGGCGGTCTTGCCGATCGCGGCCGACAGGTGGTTGCGGACGGTGCCCTCGGTGAGGTGG
>CAYPYK010000088.1:0-11403 GCA_964414665.1 uncultured Intrasporangiaceae bacterium
GCCGTCGTCGCGGGCTTCGGCGATGTCGGCAAGGGCTGCGCCCAGAGCCTCGCCGGTCAGGGCGCCCGGGTCATCGTCACCGAGGTCGACCCGATCTGCGCGCTGCAGGCGGCCATGGAGGGCTACCAGGTGGCCCGGATGGACGACGTCGTCGGTGACGCCGACATCGTGATCACTGCCACCGGCTGCCTCAACGTCGTCACCGCCGAGCAGATGGGCAAGATGAAGAACAAGGCGATCATCGCCAACATCGGTCACTTCGACAACGAGATCGACATGGCCGGCCTCGCGAAGGTGCCCGGTATCACCAAGACCGAGATCAAGCCGCAGGTCCACGAGTGGACCTTCGCGACGCAGGACGGCGAGGCCGAGAGCAGCATCATCGTGCTGTCCGAGGGCCGGCTGATGAACCTCGGGAACGCGACCGGCCACCCGAGCTTCGTCATGAGCAACTCCTTCTCGAACCAGACGATCGCCCAGATCGAGCTGTTCGAGAAGGCCGAGGACTACGTCGACGACGACGGGAGGCCCACGGTGACGACGCTGCCGAAGCACCTCGACGAGAAGGTCGCCAGGCTCCACCTCGAGGCGTTGGGCGTCGACCTCACCGAGCTGACCAAGGAGCAGGCGGAGTACCTCGGGATCGACGTCGCCGGCCCCTACAAGCCCGACCACTACCGTTACTGACCTGGTTGTGTCGCACTCCGGCGAACGGCGACCCGGGTCCTCCCGGTCGCTGACGCCGACTCCCTTGTCGTGGTCCGGGGGCCGCGCAGCGTCCGGTGAGCGGTGCGTCGCCATCCACCGAACGGTTGAGGCCCTGCTCACTCCAACGGGTCGAGGTCCGCAGCTCTCCTGTCCCCGCGTCGATGGGCTGACTAGCGTGCGAGGAGGACAGAGAGGACTTTCGGATGCGCGCACCATTGCGGTGGCGCGGTCGCCGCAGCCGAGAGCGCGGGGCCGTGGCCGTTGAGACGGCGCTGATGAGCATGCTCCTGCTGACCCTGATGGCGGGCGTCGTCGACACCAGCATGCTCTTTCGCGACAGCCTCGCCGTTGCCTCCTCCTCCCGGGCCGGTGCCCGGACCGGGTCGAGCGAGCCGATGGCGCCCTCGTTCGCCACCGACGCCGCCCAGCAGGCGGCCAACGCCATGTCCGACCTCGACCTGAGCAGGGTCCCCAAGATCTGGGTGTTCAAGGCGGACCTCGCCACGGGCGCGCCCGCGTCCGGGTGGGCCTGCAGCAGCGACTGCGTGAAGTTCACGGTGAGCGCGGCCGGCACCTTGAGCAGTCCCTCCGGCTCATGGACCCACCGCAACGCCTGCTCGGGTAGCTCCCTGGACGCCGTCGGGGTGTTCGTCGAGTACCGCCACCCGTCCACGTTGGGCTTCTTCTTCGACAACACGCAGATGCAGGAGACCGCGATCATGCAGCTCGAGCCGATCCCGTCGAGCCAACCGTGCGTGTCCGCATGATCCGGCTCCGGTTGCGTTCGGAGCGGGGGGCGGTCGCCGTGGAGGCGGCCCTCGTGACACCTCTGGTCATGGCGCTGATCTTCGGGCTCGTCGAGTTCGGGTTCTTCTTCAAGGACTACCTGTCCACCTCCTCGGCCGTGCGTACCGGGGTGCGCGTCGCCTCGGCGAACCCACGGTATGCCGGCTACGCGCAGGCCACCGCAGACCGCGTCCAGTTCTCCGGCTCTGCCCTGTCCTACGACACCGTGCAGGAGCTGTGGGTGTACAAGGCCAACCCCACCAACGACTTCCCCATCGGCTACAGCGACTTCAGCACCTGTGCCACCTGCACGAAGTTCCAGTGGGACGGCACCAAGTTCGTCCCGATCGCCGGGTCGACCTGGGCCTCCGACACCCAGGTGGCGTGCGTCGGCGCCGGCGGCCCACCTGACCGGATCGGTGTCTACATGAAGGTGAGGCACGACGCCATCACCGGGTTCGTCTTCTCGACCCTGACCATCTCCGAGTCCGCCGTCATGCGGCTCGAGCCCATCCCACCGACCAACGGGTGCCGCTGATGACTGCTCTCTCCCACCGAAGGGCCCGCCGGGCGCCCCGCATCATCCACCGGCTGACCCCCGCCCGCATCAGGGGAAGCCGGGCCGAGCACGGCTACGTGGCGGTCCTCGTCGCGTTGCTCCTGCTCACGTTCGTCGGGCTGTCGGCCTTCTCGGTCGACGTGGGGCACTGGTACCTGGTCGGCCAACAGGCGCAGCGGGCTGCGGACGCCGCCGCCCTCGCCGGGGTGACCAACCTGCCCGGCAACCAGCCGGGAGCCCACTCCACAGCCCAGAGATTCGCGACCGCCAACGGGTTCACGAACGGCGCCGACTCGACCACGGTCACCTCGAGCCTCGACGGCAGCCCCACCCGCCTGCGGGTCACGGTCAAGCGCACCGTCGACAACATCTTCGGCCCGCTCCTCGGCGTCGCTCGCACACCCGTGACCAAGACCGCGGTCGCCGACTATACGGGCCCGGTCCCGATGGGCAGCCCCTGCAACGAGTTCGGCGACGACCCCGACGCGACGTCGGCGACCCGCGACTCCGCCTGCAACGGCACGGCGAACTTCTGGGCCAACATCAACGCGCCGAAGACCCTCAAACAGAACGGCGACCCGATCTCGGCCGAGCCGTGCTCCACCTCGGTCTACGGCCGGGACGGCTGCTCCGGCTCCTCGAACGACGAGACCGACCCCAACGGCTACTTCTACACGGTGAGCGTGAAGGCCGGGATGGCCGGCCAGTCGCTCAGCATCCAGATCTTCGACCCGGTCTCGGTCGACTCGGGCCAGACCTGCGACCTCAGCTTCGGCTCCAGCTCCGTGTGGGGCGACAAGAAGGCGAAGTACACGTACAAGGCCAAGAACCCATGGCACACCTCGGGGAACGCCTCGTCCTCGGACCGCTACGCCAAGGGCGTCAGCTCGTCGTACTGCACCGGTGACACCCTGCTCGACGTCACCAACAACCAACAGCCGGTGACGACCCGCTTCACCGTCCGCAGCCCGAGCGCCACCTCGTGGGACCCGCTGAGCTTCCCGGTCGTCTGCCAGCGGACCTTCGGCGGCTGGGAGGGCTACTGGAGGAGCGGGTACAGCACGGGCGTCAACACGCTCTACTCGGTCCTCGACGACGGCTCTCCGGACTACCGCGCCGACGTCGCCGAGGGGTGGCGCCAGTGGGTGACGATCTGCAACATCTCAAACGCCCAGGTCGGCGACTACCTCGTCCAGGTCCAGACCAACACCGGCACCGCCGGTGACAACGCCAACGGCAACAACTCCTTCGGCATCCGGGCCATCGGCAGCAACCTCAGCGCCATCTCGGTCTCCGGCCGCGAGCGGATGGGCATATTCGCCAACAACTTCGGGACGACCACGACCTTCTACCTGGCCCGCGTGACGAGCGGCTCAGCCGGCGGCTTCCTCGACGTCATCCTCTACGACGTGGGTGACTCCAACGCCTCGGGCTCGATCAAGATCGTCCCACCGAGCGGCGGCAGCTACTCGGGCTGCACCGGCTACGGCGTCACGACCGCTGTCTCCTCCTCGACCTGCTCGTTCTCAGTGCCCTACGTCAGCCAGTCGTCCTCCTCGTCGTTCAACGGCCGATATCAGGTCATCAAGGTCCCCATCCCGCTGGGATACACGTGCAACGACGCCGACCCCACCCAGTGCTGGGTGAAGCTCCAGTACACCTACGGCTCGGGTGCGCAGCCCACCGACGTCACCGAGTGGTCGGCCAAGCTCGAGGGTGACCCGATCCGGCTCGTGGAGTAGTGACCCGAGGGGAGGCCGGCGCACTTGCGGCACTGGACCGCGTCCGCGTCGTCGTCGAGCAGGGGAGCGACCCGGAGCGGCTGGCCCACGCCGACCCCCGCCGGCGGTCGGCCCGGACGGTCGGCGGCTGGACGGCCTACACGAGGTAGCGGTGGGCGCGCCGCACCGGGCACCATGGTCCGGGGCCGGTGTGTGATGATGCACCGGGGCCCCTGGTCCGCGAAGGAAGGACGGTCGTGAAGGGTCGTGTGCTCATCGTCGACGACGATCTGGCGCTCGCCGAGATGCTGGGCATCGTCCTGCGCAACGAGGGGCTCGAGGTCTCGCACGTGGCGGACGGATCGAGCGCCGTGGCGACCTTCCGGGACACCCGTCCGGACCTGGTCCTGCTCGACGTCATGCTTCCCGGCCTGGACGGCATGGAGGTGTGCCGCCGCATCCGCGCCGAGTCCGGGGTCCCGATCGTCATGCTCACCGCGCGCACCGACACCGTCGACGTCGTCGTGGGCCTGGAGTCCGGCGCCGACGACTACGTCGTCAAGCCGTTCAAGGGCCAGGAGCTGATCGCCAGGGTGCGGGCCCGGCTGCGCCGCACCGACGACCCGGAGCCCGAGCGGCTCACCGTCGGAGACCTGGTCATCGACGTCGCCGGTCATTCGGTCCGGCGCGGCGTCGAGGCCATCAGCCTCACCCCGCTCGAGTTCGACCTGCTCGTCGCGCTCGCCCGCAAGCCCTGGCAGGTGTTCTCCCGTGAGGTGCTCCTCGAGCACGTCTGGGGCTACCGGCACGCAGGCGACACCCGCCTCGTCAACGTCCACGTGCAGCGGCTGCGCTCCAAGATCGAGCACGACCCCGAGCATCCCGAGATCGTCGTCACCGTCCGCGGCGTCGGGTACAAGGCCGGCACCTCCTGATCATGGGAGTCCTCGGGCGCGTCCCGCGCTGGCTGCTCTCGAGATGGCGCCAGTCCCTCACGCTCCGGGTCGCCGTCACGACGATGCTCCTCGGTGCCGTCGTCGTCGGCCTCCTCGGCAGCTACCTGTATTCCGAGATCGCCGGCGGGCTGGAGCAGGAGCGGATCCGGGTGGCTCAGAACGAGGCGCTCACCCTCACCGCACAGGCTCAGCAGCAGTGGGACGCAGAGAACGCCACGGACGTCGCGAAGCTCAACATCGACGCCAAGGACATCGTCGAGCGGCTCAAGCAGCCGGGGCCCAGCCCGTCGCGCTACGTGATCATGTCGCGGTCGGTGACGAACTCGAGCACGACAGTCCTCGCCAACCTCGAGTCCGGCGTCGTCGGGCTGTCGGCAGTCTCACCTGACCTGCGCCGGGCGGTGGCCGCCCACCCCGGGAAGCAACAGACGCAGATCAGCGAGGTCGCCCTCGAGGGTGGCCAGGTCGTGCCGGCGGTCATGGTCGGCAGCTCGGTCGACGTGCCGAGCGCCGGCCGCTACGACCTCTACTTCGTCTACCCCATGCAGCAGGAGCAGGCGACGATGGCGCTGATCGCCGACTCTTTCGCTGTGGCCGGCGTCATCCTCACCCTCCTGCTCGGCGGTATCGCCTGGGTCGTCACCCGCCAGGTCGTCACCCCCGTGCGGCGCGCCGTCGGCGTCGCGGAGCGGCTGGCGTCCGGCCAGCTCAACGAGCGGATGCCGGCCCGCGGCCAGGACGACCTCGCGCTGCTCGCCACGTCGTTCAACGCCATGGCCGACAGCCTGCAGTCCAAGATCGGCGAGCTCGAGGGGCTCTCGCTCGTCCAGCAGCGATTCGTCTCCGACGTGTCCCACGAGCTGCGCACCCCGCTGACGACGATCCGGATGGCGGTCGACCTCATCCACAGCTCGCGGGACGCCTTCGTCCCGGCGGTCGGGCGGTCCGCGGAGCTGCTGCAGGGGGAGCTCGACCGGTTCGAGGAGCTGCTCGCCGACCTGCTCGAGATCAGCCGGTTCGACGCGGGGGCGGCGGTCCTCGACCTCGAGCCGGTGGACGTGCGCGCGACCGCATCCAAGGTCCTCTCGGCCGCGGCGCCGCTGGCCGAGCGCCGCGGCAGCACCCTGGAGCTGGTGAGCGAGGACTCGCCGGCGGAGGCCGAGGTGGACGAGCGGCGCGTCGAGCGGATCCTGCGCAACCTCGTCGTCAACGCCATCGAGCACGGCGAGGGTCTCCCGGTCACCGTCCGCATCGCCTCCAGCGAGGACGCGGTCGCCGTGCTCGTCGAGGACCAGGGCGTCGGGCTGCGTCCAGGGGAGTCCTCGATCGTCTTCAACCGGTTCTGGCGGGCCGACCCCGCCCGGGCCCGGACCAGCGGCGGCACGGGTCTCGGCCTGGCGATCTCACTCGAGGACGCCCGCCTCCACGACGGGTGGCTCCAGGCGTGGGGGTCACCAGGCGTGGGCTCGCGCTTCCGGCTCACCCTGCCCCGGCACGCAGGGGACCGGCTCACCTCCTCGCCCCTTTCGCTCACCCCCGAGCGGCGCCCGGCGCCGGCCGGGCCGGCCGCGACGGCGACGCGGGAGCGCGACCGCGTCGCACCGGAGCCGAATCCGTGACCCGGCGGCGCCCCCGCCTGGCCCGGGCCGCGGCCTCGGCGGCCGGGCTCCTCCTCGTCGCGGGGTGCGGCGGGCTGACGACCCACACCCCTGTCGAGGACGGTCTAGACGTCGGCAGCGGGAACCCGCCGCAGGTGCGGGTCCTGCCGCCGCCCCCGGTCGCGGGCGCGGACCCCGAGCAGATCCTGCGCGGGTTCATCCGCGCCGGGTCGGCGAGCGACGGGGCCTACGACAACGCCCGGCTGTTCCTCACCGACGCCATGAAGAAGGTGTGGGACCCGGACGCCGGCATCGTCATCTTCACCGACGAGTCCTCGATCGCCGTGCACACGACCGGCCGCGCCAGGGCCGTCCTCACCGGTGCCGTCGAAGCCACCGTGGCCGCGGACGGGCGCTACACGACGATTCCGGCGACCGCCCAGCGTTCGGCCACCGTGGGCTTCGCCCGGGTCGACGGCGAATGGCGGATCGCCGAGCTGCCCAAGGGGTTCGGCCGGTGGATCGCCGACGCCGACGTCGCCCGGCTCCTGCGACCGTATGCCGTGCACTTCGTGGCCGTCGACCGCCGCGCCCTGGTGGCGGACGTGCGATGGTTCCCGCTCGACCACCTGACCACCCGGCTGGCCCGGGCCCAGCTGGAGGTCGTGCCCGACTACCTGCGCGACGCCGTCCGCACCGAGGTGCCGCACGGGGCGCGGCTGCTGGCCGACGGTGTCCCGGTGGTGGCCGGGACGGCCACCGTCGACCTCTCGGCCGCGATCCCCGCCGACCGGAGCGTGCGCGAGGGTCTGTGGGCCCAGTTCGTCAGCACGCTGACCCAGGTGCCGGGCGTGACAGCGGTGTCGCTGCGGGTCGCCGGCGCCTCGCTCGACCTTCCCGGCGTCGTCGGGCCGGTGACCAGCGGGGCCGATCTCGGGTTCGAGCCTCCGGCCCCCGTGGCCGGCGCCAAGGCCCTGGTCCGGCGAGGGGACGCCATCGCCGTGCTCGAGACGGGCGCCGGCCTCGACGGGCGGGCCCCGAAGCCGTCCCCGACGACCTCGGCATACCCCCGGATTCCCGCGTCGGTCACCAACCTGGCGCTCTCGCTCGACGGGCGCCAGGTCGCCGGCGTCGACCCCGGCCGCGCCGGCCTCTCGGTGTGGAGCGACGACCAGCACTCCCAGGCCACCGGCCTGGGCGGGGCCCTCGGAGACCCCTCCTTCGACCGGCTCGGCTACCTGTGGGTCGGCGCGGTCGGGTCCAGACGCAGTCCCTCCACGCGGCTCTGGGCGCTCGACCTGGGGGGGCGCAGCGGGGCGCGCGGCACGGCCTACCCCATCGCCGCCGACTGGCTCGCCCACCGCCGGGTGGTCGAGTCCAAGGTCGCTCCGGACGGCCAGCGGCTCGTCGTCCTGTCGACCGACGCAGAGGGCGCCGACGCCCGCCTCGACCTCTCCGGCATCGTGCGTGGGGCCGGGGGGCGGCCGAGCAGGCTGGCTGCACCCCTCGAGGTCAGCGCCACGGTCACCGGTGTCCAGGGCCTGGCCTGGCTCGACAACGAGTCCCTGACGACTCTGGGCGGCAAGGACCCGAGTACGTTGCGCCCGTACGTGGTCGGCCTTGGCGGCGACATCCGGCCGCTCACGCCCACGCCGGGCGGGATCTCGATCGCCAGCCCGGCCGGCGAGCGCGCGATCCTCGTCGTGACCCTCAAGGCAGAGGTACTCGCCCGCTCCGGCTCACGGTGGGTCGCGATCGCCGACGGGACCGACGTCCTCGTCGCCGGGCGGTAGCCAGACGCGTCCCGCGGGGCGGCGCGTCGACCATCACCCGAACGGACGACCCGCGCCTCACCCGTGCACAGCCCAGGAAGGGCTCAAAGGCCGATGTGGAGCCTTGGGGGCCCCGGAAGGATATGAGGTGGCGCAGAACCGCCTTGGACTCCGCCGAACAGCATCCTCGAAAGGGATTCACGACATGCTCAAGCACCTCACCAAGTTCCAGGTGGCTCTCTTCCACGCGCACAACGAGCGTGGAGCAACCGCCGTCGAGTACGGCCTCCTCGTCGCTCTCATCGCCGCCGTCATCGTCGGCGTCGTCGTCGCCCTGGGCGGCAAGATCAACGACGCGTTCAGCACCGTCAACAACGCCCTCTGACCCGCAGATCCATGAAGACTCTGCGTGCGGTCGCGCCCCGCGAGCGGGGCGCGACCGCCGTCGAGTACGCACTGCTGGTGGCGCTGATCGCGGCCGTCATCGCGACGGCGATCGCCCTGCTGGGCACCGCGGCCTCGACCTGGTACCAGATCTCCTTCTGAACACCTCTCACCACTGAACAGGGACGTACGTCATGGGACGCAGACTTGTCGCCATCCTCGCTGCGGCGGTCGTGGCCCTCATCGGGGTCGCGGCGGTGCTGCTCTATGCGAAGAGCGCCGACTCCCGGGCCGTCAGCGGGCTCGCCCCCGAGCAGATCTTCGTGGCCAAGCAGATGGTCCCCGCCGGCACGGCCCTCAAGGACGCGCTGAACAGCGACCTCATCGTCAAGACGACGCTGCCGGCCAAGGCCACCCCGGTCGGTGCCCTGTCGGCGGTCGACGACACCAACGCCAACCTCCTCGCGCTGAGCGACATCCAGCCCGGTGAGTACCTCCAGAGCTCCCGGTTCGGACAGACCCCTCTGGGCAACGCGGCACTGACCGTTCCCAGGGGCCAGGTCGCGATCTCGATCCAGCTCGACGACCCGGCTCGGGTCGCGACCTTCCTCACCCCCGGGTCCCGCATCGAGCTCATCGACTCCTGGGACGCCGGCGCCACCGGGGCGTCCGCCATCGACAAGAAGCACACGCGTGCCCTCCTCGACGACGTCTACGTCCTCGCGGTCGGCGGGGCGTCCCTGACGCCCAGCAGTGGTGACGGCACCCAGGCGGCGACCTCCACCCTGGTCACCATCGCGGTCACCTCGTCCGACGCCGTCAAGGTCGTCCATGCGCTCAAGACCGGCGAGCTGTACGCGGCCCTGCGCGGCGCGGACGTGACCGTCGACCTCGGCCGGGTCATCACCAACGAGTCCACCCTCTTCGCCAAGAAGTGAGGCGTCATGGCACTACTGTGGGACGCTGATCCCAAGAACGCTGAGCGCTTCGCGCTCGCCCTCGGCGCGGGCGTGACCCGCGTCGAGAGCGCCCAGGAGCTGATGCGGGCCGTGGGTGCCAACAAGGGCGAGAACCTGGCCGTCATCGGAGCAGACATCGAGCTGGGCGCCGCCTGCGAGCTGGCCGAGGTCTGCCGGGTCGAGAAGCCCCAGCTCGGGATCATCCTGCTGCGGCACCGCCTCGATGTCACCGCGCTCGCCGGCGCCCTCCGCTCCGGGATCCGCGAGGTCGTCACCACAGACGACCTCACCGGGCTCGCGGAGGCGGTCCGGCGCAGCCGGGACCTGTCGGCCCGCGTCGGGGGGCCGGTGGTCGAGGGTGCCCGGGAGGGGAAGGTCGTCACGGTCTTCTCCGCCAAGGGCGGGGTCGGGAAGACCACCTTCGCGACGAACATCGGCGCCTACCTCGCGTCGACGGGCTACAAGGTCCTCCTCGCCGACCTCGACCTGGCCTTCGGCGACGTCGGGATCAGCCTCCAGCTCATCCCGCACAACTCCATCCGTGACCTGGTCGCCATGGGCGGCGGGCTCGACGAGCAGGGCCTGGCCTCGATCGTCACCCACCACGGCAGCGGTCTCGACGTCGCGTGCGCTCCCTCGGAGCCGAGCGACGCCGACCGGGTGCCCGGACAGACCATCGCCGAGATGATCAAGGTCGCCCGCCGGAGCTACGACTACGTGATCATCGACACCCCGCCGGCGTTCACCGAGCATGTGCTGGCCGCGTTCGACAACAGCGACCACCTGCTGCTCATCGCGACCCTGGACATCCCCGCCGTCAAGAACCTGCGGATCACCCTCGACACCCTCGACCTGCTGGGCAACCCCAAGGAGTCCCGCATCGTGGTGCTCAACCGCTCCAACACGAAGGTCGGGCTGAGCGCCGACGACGTCGTCGCGGCCATCAAGACCCCCATCGCCGCCACCGTCCCGTCGAGCATCGACGTTCCGGCCTCGGTCAACCGTGGCGTCCCGATCGTCCTCGACGACCCCCGTCACGCCGTCAGCACCGCCTTGCGACAGCTCACCGACCTGCACTTGGTCGGCGAGGAGGACGCGCCGACGTCCGAGGAGGGCGGGCCCAGCCCGACGAGGCGAGGACTCAAGGAGCACAAGCGCGACCGCTGGAGCCTGAGCCGAGGTGGTCGGGGGTGAGCCTCGCCGACCGTCTCGACAGCGTCCGACGCACCCAGACCCCCGCCCAGGACGCCTTGCCGAACACGGCGCCGGGCATGGCAGAGCGGCCGCGGCACCATGACCCCTTCGCCCCCGTGAAGGCGGCGGTGCACCAGGCCCTCATGGAGTCCCTCGGGCCCTCCCTCTACGACCCGCACCTCGACGAGGCCGAGCTCGAGTCCAGGGTACGGCACACCCTCCAGGAGGTTCTCGACTCCGAGGAGCGCCCACTATCGCTGGCCGACCGCACCCGGATCAGCCAGGAGGTGGCCGACGAGATCCTCGGCCACGGACCACTGGAGCCGCTGCTGCGCGACGGCGAGGTCACCGAGATCATGGTCAACGGGCCTGCCAACATCTACATCGAGCGGGCCGGCCGGATCTTCCCGGTCGACGCCGCGTTCACGTCCGAGGCGCACCTGCGCCGCACCATCGACAAGATCGTCGGCCGGGTTGGGCGGCGGGTCGACGAGGCCAGCCCGATGGTGGACGCGAGGCTCCTCGACGGCTCCCGCGTCAACGCGGTCATCCCGCCGATCGCCCTCGACGGCGCGATGCTGACGATCCGTAAGTTCTCCGCCGATCCCTACACCGATCGCGACCTCATCGCCTTCGGGACCTTCACGCCGCGGGTCCGGGACTTCCTCCAGGCCTGCGTCCTGGGCCGCCGCAACATCATCATCTCCGGTGGCACCGGCTCGGGCAAGACGACGCTGCTCAACGTGCTGTCGTCCTACATCCCCGA
>CAYPYK010000089.1:0-11351 GCA_964414665.1 uncultured Intrasporangiaceae bacterium
AGTACAATCGACTGACTATCGTCGCCAAGGGGACAGGGATGGCGGATCGGAACACAATGCTCGGAGCGCTTCTTCGGATCGCGTTCCAGGCGATCGTCCGGAACATACACGCCGCGCTGATCCGTGGAGGTTACACGGATCTGCGGCCTGCGCATCTCGTGGTCTTCCAGCACGTCGGCGCGGAAGGGACGAGGGCCGGAGACCTGGCGGACAGGGCGCAGATGACCAAGCAGTCGATGAGCTACCTGGTGAAATACCTCGAGGAGAGGGGATACGTGAGCCGGGTCGCCGACCCCGAACTGGCGCGGTCAAGAACGGTGCGGAATACTTAGCCAAGGTAACGAGTTGAAGGCGACGGACCCCCCTCTCAGGAGCACCCTTGGCCAACCGCACCACGACCCGCCGACAACCGCTCGGCACGCTCGCCACCGACCTGCGCCTCGCGTGCATGCGCATCTCGAGACGTATCCGGCTCGAGAGCGGGGATGTCGTCGCCCCGCACCAGTTCAGCGTCCTCGCCCGGCTCGAGGAGTCCGCGCGCACCCTCGGCGAGCTCGCTGCCCGTGAGCGGGTGAGCGCGCCGAGCATGACCCGCACGGTCTCCGCGCTCGAGGACCTCGGGCTCGTCGCCCGGACCAGCCACCCCGACGACGGCCGCCAGGTGGTCGTCTCGCTCAGCGACCACGGCCGCACCGTCGTGCGCGACATCCGCCGCCAGCGCGACCAGTGGATGGTCGTCCGGCTGGCCGGGCTGGACGACGTGGAGCGGGACATCCTGCGCCGGGCCGCCGCCATCCTGGCCCGGGTGGCCGCCGAATGAGCCCGACCTTCTCCTCCCTCTCGGTGCGCAACTACCGGATCTTCGCCTCCGGCGCGCTCGCCTCCAACGTCGGCACGTGGATGGGCCGGGTCGCCCAGGACTGGCTCGTCCTCACCGTGCTCACCCAACACTCCTCACGGGACCTCGGCTACGTGACCGGGCTGCAGTTCCTGCCCTTCGTCCTGCTCGCCCCCTGGACCGGGACGATCGCCGACCGGTTCCCCAAGCGGCGCATCCTGCTCCTCACCCAGGCTCTGCTCGCGGTCGACAGCCTCGTGCTCGGCGTGCTCGTCGTGACCGGTGCCGCCCAGCTGTGGCACGTCTACGTCCTCGCGTTCCTCATGGGTGTCATTGCGGCGGTGGACAACCCGGCGCGCCAGGCCTTCGTGTCCGAGATGGTCCCCCACGACAAGATCGCCAACGCGGTGGCGCTCAACAGCGCGTCGTTCAACGGGGGACGGCTCATCGGCCCCGGGGTCGCCGGCCTGGTCATCGCATGGTGGGGGACCGGGCCCGCGCTGCTCCTCAACACCGCGAGCTTCCTGTTCGTCCTCGCGGCCCTGCTCGCCATGCGACCGGCCGAGCTGCGACCGGCGCCGCGAGCCCGGGGGCGGGGGGGCGTGGTCGAGGGGCTGCGCTATATCAAGGGGCGGCGTGACATCCAGCTCGTGCTGTTCCTCGTCTTCGTCCTCGGCACCTTCGGGATGAACTTCCAGATCACGAACGCGCTCATGGCGACCGTCGACTTCGGGAAGGGGCCGGGCGAGTACGGCCTGCTCGGCTCGATCATGGCCATCGGCTCGCTCGGCGGGGCCCTGCTCGCCGCACGTCGCCGGGCGCCGCGGCTGCGGGTCCTGCTCGTCTCGCTCGGTGGGTTCACCGCGTCGACGGCGGTGGCGTCGCTGGCTCCGAGCTTTCCCCTCTTCGCCCTCGCCCTCATCCCGGTCGGGCTGTCGGCGCTCACCGCCCTGACGACCGCCAACGCCATGGTCCAGACCAGGGTCGAGCCGGTGATGCGTGGTCGCGTCATGGCCCTCTACATGGCGATCTTCGTCGGTGGCACCCCCGTCGGCGCCCCCATCATCGGCTGGATCGGCCAGGTCTGGGGTCCGCGCTGGACCATCGCCGTGGGCACGGTCGCGGTCGGCCTTTCGCTCGCCGCCGCGTCGATGTGGCTCATGCACGAGGAGAATCTCAGAGTGAGCTACGAAACCACCCGACGCCCGCGGTGGGCCCTCACGAGCGGCCCCGAGGACGAGGTCACGTTTCCGACTCCCGAGGTGGCCCGATGACCCCGACCTTCAGGCGTCGGATGACCCTGGCGGTGCTCGCCATCCTCATCGCCGCCTCGGTCGTCGTCGCCCTCCTGCGCTGACTGCGGCTGTCCGGCCCCCGGCTCGCGGGCGCATTGTGGGACGCTGTCGCGATGAGCGGGACGAACACGGGACTGGCGCGCTGGCACGCGGTCGTCGAGACGGCCGACCCGAGCGCCCTCCCGGCCCTCGTCGCCGAGGACGCGGCCTTCCGCTCCCCGGCGGTGCATGCCCCGCAGGAGGGACGGGGCCTCGTCGTCGCCTACCTCACGGCCGCCCTGCGGGTCCTCGGGCCGCACTTCCGCTACGAACGGCAGTGGCGCGGCGAGACCGGAGCCGTGCTGGAGTTCGTCAGCCGCCTCGGGGACCGCGACATCCACGGGGTCGACATCATCGAGTTCGCCGACGACGGGCTCATCATCGACTTCACCGTCATGATCAGGCCGCAGTCCGCCCTCACCGCCGTCATCGAGCACATGGCGGCAGAGCTGGCCCGGATGCGGAGCGAGGGCGCCGCGGCGACAGACCCCACTGTGCCCACCCCGCCGGGTTAGTCCTCGACCCAGAAGCCCCGCCCGCCGAACCAGTCGCCGTAGTGCCCGTACCCCACGGGGCCGCGCGCCCCCAGGTAGGACCCGACGACCGCGGCGCCGAGGTCGTCGAGCTCGGGCGCGACGACCCGGCCGTCGACCCGCTTGGCCATCGAGTCGACGAAGCGCGCCAGACCGGGGTCCTCGCCCAGCCGGAAGATCGTCGTCTGCGCGCCGAGCCGCCGGGCGTTGTCGAGCTCGCGCACGGCATACGCGACGGTGAGGGGGTGGGGCGGGTAGGAGAAGAAGACCTCACCATCGGGCTCCAGGTGCGACGTCGGCTCGCCGTCGGTGACGATGAGCAGCACCGGCTGGGCGGACGGGTGCCGTCGGAAGTGCCGGTTGGCGAGCAGCAAGGCGTGGTGGAGGTTGGTTCCCTTGTCCCACATGGCATCCAGCGCGGTGAGCTCGTCGATGTCCATCACCTCGGCGTGCCGCCCGAAGCCGATGAGCTGCAGCCGGTCGCCGCGGAACCGGGTGCGGATGAGGGTATGCAGCGCCAGGGCCGTGCGCTTCATGGGCACCCACCGGCCGTCCATGGCCATCGAGAAGGACGTGTCGACGAGCAGCGCGACCGCCGCCTGGGTGCGCGCCTCGGTCTCGTGCACCTCGACGTCGCGCACGTCGATCCGCACCCCGGCGGACGGATCGCCGCCCTCGGCGACGGTGCGGCGCACGGCGTTGGTGATGGTGCCCGTGACGTCCCAGGGCTCGGTGTCGCCGAACGCCCACTCGCGGGTGGCTCCCGAGCGCTCGCCGGCGGCGCCGGCCTGGCGCAGGTCTCGCTGGCCCTGCCGGCCGGACATCCGCTCGGCGACGTCGCGCAGCAGCGCCTTGCCGAGCCGTCGCATCGCCTTGGGCGACAGGCGCAGCTGCCCGTCGGTCCCGCGCTTGAGGTAGCCCGACTCGCGCAGGGCCTTCTCGAGTGCCGCGAGCGTCCGGGCGTCGACGGCGGCCTCGTCGCCGATCTGGCGGGCCAGCGCGTCGAGGTCGATGTCGTCCATCCGGGCGCCGTTGTAGGACTGGGAGAGCTGCTCGGCGAGGCCGTCGAGCTCGGCGAGGTCCTGCAGCACGCCCGTCCCGTCGCCGAGCCCGAGCCCCTGCTCCCCCTGGAAGCGGTCGCCGCCGGTCCAGTCCTCGCCGGGGCGCAGCGCCTGGAGGTTGGCGTCGAGCTGCGTCAGGGACTCCATGAGCTGGGGGGAGCCGAACGCCTGCGCCGAGAGCTCCAGGAGCTCCTGGCGCTGCTCGGGCGTCATCGAGTTGAACATCCGCTGAGCGGCCGACGCCCGGGCGGCGAGGGAGTCGATGAGCTCCTCGACCGAGCCGGGCCGCTCGGGGAAGAAGTCGCCGTGCTCGTCCATGAACCTCTCGAAGTCCTCGGGGGTGTCCTCACCGCGGCGGTGCTTGTCCAGCAGGTCGTTGAGGTCGCGGAGCATCGCGCTGACGGCCCGACGGTCCTCGTCGGTGGCGTTCTCGAGGGCCTGCTTCATCCCCGCGAAGCGCTGGTCGAGCAGCTCGCGGCCGAGCAGGTCCTTGATCTGCTCGTATGCCGCCTGCGCCTCCGAGGAGCGCCACGGGTAGTCGGCCAGCTCGGTCACGGCCGCGGGCGTCGAGGTCGGAAGGCCCTCGAGGCGCAGCTCGGCGAACCGGGCATCGTCGTCGAGGTCGCGGGCGAGCTGCTTGCGCTCCTGTAGCACCGCGCGGTCCAGCAGCTCGCGGACCTGCTCCATCGTCCCGTCGAGCCGGTGCTGCTGGAGCAGCTCGCGGCGTCGCGCGGCCACCTGCGCCGCGAGGTCGTCGAGCCCGGTCCGGCCGGCCCCCCCGCGCCGCAGGAGCTCCCGCATCGCGCGCTCGGGGCTGTAGCCGGCCATGACCTCCTGGCCGATGGCGTCGAGCGCCTCGGACAGGTCGACGGGGGGCGCGAGCGGGTCGCCACCGGCATACCGCCCGTAGCGCGCCCGGTGGGCATCGGGTCGAGCCGTCATCGCCGGGCTCCTCTCATCCGTAGACCGTCTCCCCGTCGCCGGACTCCTTGCCGATCTTGCGGGCGAGGTAGAGGCCCTCGAGGGCGAGCTCGATGGCACAGGCCCGCTCCCCGTCGTTGGTGGCCCCGAGCCGGTCGGTGACCTCGTCGTAGAGCTCGGACTCCCCGAGCACCGGCAGCCCCGTGAGGACGTCGCGGGCGGTCACCCGCTCGCCCGTCGTGACCAGCGAGCCCGCCTGGAGGGCCTCGACGAGGAGCCGGAAGTCGATGCCGCGGAAGCGCTCGCGGACCGTCTCGGCCGTGGCCGAGCGCAGCAGGTGGGTGAGCACCTCCCGCTCGCGGCCCTCCTCGCCGCTCTCGAACTCGACCTTGCCGCCCAGCACGTCGACCGCCGTCTCGAGGTCGACCACCCGGGCGACGGCCTCGTCCTCGCCCATCGCGGTGGCCCGGTGCAGGGCCGACGCGGCGATCGTCTCGGCCCCGGTGATGGCGAACCGGGCACTCACCCCGGAGCGCTGGTCGACCGCATTGGACTCCCGCAGCGCCCGGGTGAACCGGGCGAGGATCTCGACGAGGTGGTCGGGGACCTCCGCCACCAGGTGGGCCTCCTGGCGGATGACCGCGACCTCGTCGTCGAGCTCGACGGGGTAGTGGGTGCGGATCTCGGCGCCGAAGCGGTCCTTGAGCGGGGTGATGATCCGGCCGCGGTTGGTGTAGTCCTCGGGGTTGGCGCTGGCCACGACGAGGACGTCGAGCGGCAGGCGCAGGACGTAGCCACGGATCTGGATGTCCCGTTCCTCCATGACGTTGAGCATCGCGACCTGGATGCGCTCGGCCAGGTCGGGCAGCTCGTTGATGGCGACGATGCCGCGGTGGCTGCGAGGGATGAGCCCGAAATGGATCGTCTCGGGGTCGCCCAGGCTGCGGCCCTCGGCGACCTTGATGGGGTCGACGTCCCCGATGAGGTCGGCGACCGAGGTGTCCGGGGTGGCGAGCTTCTCGGCATACCGCTCACTGCGGTGGCGCCAGGTCACCGGGAGGTCCTCGCCGAGCTCGGCGGCCCGGCGGCGCGACCCCACGGTGATGGGGTCGTAGGGGTGCTCGCCGAGCTCGCTGCCCTCGATGACCGGTGTCCACTCGTCGAGCAGCCCGGCGAGAGTGCGCAGCAGGCGGGTCTTGCCCTGCCCGCGCTCGCCGAGCAGGACGACGTCGTGGCCGGCGAGCAGCGCCCGCTCGAGCTGGGGGACCACCGTCCGGTCGAACCCGTGGATCCCCGGCCAGGCGTCCTCGCCCGCGGCGAGCTTGGCGAGGAGGTTGTCGCGGATCTCGGCCCGCAGATGCTTCTGTTCGTGCCCGGTGGCGCGCAGCTCGCCGAGCGTCGCGGTGCCGGGGACCGGTGAGGTCGTCGTCATTGCCCCACATTACGGGAGGCGGCAAGGCTCACCTCACTCCCGTGGGTCTACGGGCATGATCCTCCGACGGCAGCGCGGTGTGCGTGCTCAGCAGATCGTCGGCCGCGTCTCATGTCGCCCAATGTGGCACTTGAGGCACCCCTCATGCGGCAGTATCTGGCTGGCGCCTTACTGCGGCGTCGGCCGTCGGCCCTCGCCGGCGGCGAGTTCGGCTCGGCGGCGTCTCGGCGCCTGTCGGGACCGACGAGGAGCAGACCAAGAGGGTGCCATGACGGTCAGATACGCCCGCCTACTGGCCGCGGCCGCCACCGGGGCGGTCGTGGTGGCGGGGATGCCGGCCGTCCATGCCGCGGACCCCACCGGGCCGGACGCTGCCGTCACCCTCGCGGCCGGGCCGTCCGCCGTCAGCCTCGACTACATCCCCATCGCGCACACCTCGCGCGGGACCGTCTTCGAGACCGTCTCGGGTGGGGCGCTGCTCGTCTCCGACACCGGCACGGCGACGACGTTCAACCTGGCCAGCGGCTACCACACCTCGGCCTGCACCGACATGTTCGTCTCCGAGCCACCGCTCACGACCGACCCGCTGACCTGGACCAACGTCGTGACGGGGGTGACGGGCGAGACCGCGGTCCATAGCGGCCGGTTCTTCCTCGGTGCCACGCCGGATGGCTGGCTCGAGACCGTGCTCAACGAGACGAGCACCCCGGCGGCGACCGAGGTGCACAAGATCGTCGCGACGACGGGCGCCGACACCCTCATCGCGTCGGTGACCGACCCCTCGGATGAGACGAGCGCCCCGAGCCTCAGCGAGCAGGCCTACGTCTGCGACGCCTTTGGGTATGCCGTGACCGCCTACGGCGCCAGCCAGACCAGCCTTCTGCTCGGGTCCTTCGCGGGCGGCACCCCGGCGATCCTCGACTCGGTGACCGAGTCCTCGCACGACCTGTACCCGCTCACCGTGTCGGGCGACTCCGCCGTCTACGGGATCGACGTCTTCGGCTCCGGCACCCAGCTGATCTCGAGCACCACCATGCGTACGCAGGTCGGGCACGGTAGGACGACCCTGCGCACGGCCGGGATCGCGACCGCCGCGGCGATCGGCAGCGGCGGCACGGCATACTCCGTCGTCGACCTGGCCACCTCTGCCACGAGCCTCTACGTCCGGTCCGACGCAGGTGCCGAGGTCCGGCCCTCGCAGCCGGGTACCCTGCAGCCCGGCCTGATCTGGCCCCAGGCCCTCGCCCCCGGGGTCGCCGCCTCGGGCACCTATGTGATCGCCGCATCGGGCACCTCCGGCGGAGCGCTCTACACCGCCACCGCCGACGCGGTGCACACCCCCGCGGTCTGGCCCTCCGGTGGGGGCGACCCGATCAAGCCCCCGGCATACGTCCCGCTGGCCTACGTCCCGCTGGCGCCCACCCGGCTACTCGACACCCGCACCGCCATCGGTGGCCACCACGGCCAGGTGGCGGCGCGGCACGCCATCGACGTCACCGTGACCGGTGGCAGCATCCCCACCGACGCCTCGGCCGTCGTCCTCAACGTCACCGCGACCCAGCCCCTGGCTGCGGGCTACGTGAGCGTGTACCCGACCGGTGCCTCCCTCCCGACTGCGAGCAACCTCAACTACGCCAAGGGCCAGACGATCGCCAACCAGGTGCTGGCGAAGGTCGGCTCGGGTGGCATGGTCCGGCTGTACACGGATGCCGCCGCCCATCTGGTCGTCGACCTGGCGGGCTACTACCCGGCCGGCGCCACCTACACGGCACTGGATGCGCCGACCCGGATCGTCGACACCCGCAGCGGCGTCGGCGCGCCGAGGCAGCGGGTCGGCGACGGCTCGACCCTCGGGGTCACGGTGACCGGTGGCAGCGTCCCCGCCGCCGCCTCGGCGGTCGTCCTCAACGTCACCGCCACCGGGTCGAGCACGGCGGGCTACCTCACCGTCTACCCCCATGGTGTCTCCCGCCCCACCGCCTCCAACATCAACTATGCCAAGGGCCAGACGATCGCCGGCATGGTCGTCGCCAAGGTGGGTACGTCGGGCCAGGTCGACATCTTCGCCAACCGCGCCACGCACGTCGTCGTCGACGTGCAGGGATGGGTCGCCACCGACGGGGACTACCACCCCCTCGGCTCCCCGGTCCGGTTCCTCGACACTCGGGAGATCACCGGCGGGCACCACGGCCAGGTGGTCGGTCGGCAGGCGGTGACCCTCAAGGTCACCGGCTACGGAGTGGACCCCGCGGCGCAGGCCGTCATGCTGAACGTCACGGCGACCGGGATGACGAAGGCGGGGTACGTCACCGTCTACCCAGCCGGGACCTCACGGCCCACGGCCTCCAACCTCAACTACGGGCCCGGTGCCACGATCGCCAACTCGGTCGTGGCGAAGGTCGGCGCGAACGGCTCGGTGACGTTGTACGTCGACGCCGCGACGCATCTCGTCGTCGATGTCAGCGGTTACTGGCTGAAGTAGCGGAGGCGGAGTCGGACGCTATGTGTCAGAGCCTGTCGACGACGTACTCGATGCTCGCGATGAGCTTGCTGACGTCGTCTGGGTCGACGGCCGGGAACACCGCAGCCCGCAGCTGGTTGCGACCGAGCTTGCGATAGGGCTCGACGTCGACGATGCCGTTGGCGCGCAACGTCTTCGCGATGGCCGAGGCGTCGATCTCGTCGCTGAAGTCGATCGTCGTGACCACCTGCGAGCGGTGGGCCGGGTCGGCCACATACGGGGAGGCGTAGTCGACCTTCTCGGCCCAGCCGTAGAGTCGGCCGGAGGAGTCGGCCGTGCGGCCGGTCGACCAGGTGAGGCCGCCGTGGTCGTTGAGCCACTGGACCTGGTTGGCGAGGAGGGCGAGCGTCGCGACGGATGGGGTGTTGTACGTCTGGTCCTTGCGGGAGTTGTCGATCGCGGTGGGCAGGCTGTAGAAGTCGGGGACCCAGCGGCCCGACGCGGTGATCTCATCGACCCTGGCCAGGGCGGCGGGGGAGAACAGGGCCAGCCAGAGGCCGCCGTCGGCGGCGAAGCACTTCTGCGGGCTGAAGTAGTAGACGTCGGCCTGGCTCACGTCGACCGGGAGGCCGCCCGCGCCGGAGGTGGCGTCGACCAGCAGGAGAGCGCCGTCGTCGGCACCGGCCACGCGCTCGACGGGGGCCATGACGCCGGTCGAGGTCTCGTTGTGGGCCCACGCGTAGACGTCGACACCTGCCTCGGCCTGCGGGTCCGGACGCGTTCCGGGCTCGCTCTTGAGGATCGTCGAGGCGCCGAGGAACGGGGCCTTGTCGGTCACCGAGGCGAACTTGCTCGAGAACTCGCCGAAGCTGAGGTGCTGCGCGCGCTCGCGCACCAGCCCGAAGGCGGCGATGTCCCAGAACGCCGTCGCGCCACCGTTGCCGAGGATGACCTCGTAGCCGTCGGGAAGGCCGAACAGCTCGGCCAAGCCCTCACGGGCGGCCTTGACGAGGTTCTTGACCGGGGCCTGCCGGTGGGAGGTCCCGAGCACGGTGCGCCCGATGGAGGCGAGGTAGTCGATCTGTTCGGGGCGGACCTTGGAGGGGCCGGATCCGAAGCGGCCGTCGGCGGGGAGGAGGTCGGCGGGCAGGGCGAGGGTTCCGTTCTCGGTCACGGGCCCGATTGTCCCACCCACCCCGGGCACCCTCTCGGTGAGGTTCACCACCTGGACCCGTTCGGCCGCCCCTCCCCGCCCCTTGTCTTCCGTTGTCTCCCCGGCCGCCACATACCCCCCGACGTATTCCTAACCTCTGCTAGCAGAAGTTAGGGGACCAAGCAGAGGGTGCAACCTCTGCTTGGTCTCCCAACCTCTGCTAAGGGGGGCCGACTCGGCGGGCAAGGGGGGCCGACTCGGCGGGCAAGGGGGGCCGACTCGGCGGGCAAGGGGGGCCGACTCGGCGGGCGAGGTGGGGCCGCGCAGCGGGCAGCGTGAGACGGTCTGGGTGGCCCAATGCAAGCGGCGGCGGCGTCGGCTCGGTTCCGGCCTCACGTGCCCAAAGAGGCCCTCGGATGGCTCAGGCGGACCGGCCGATGCGGCTGAGGGCGATGGCCGCCTCGATCCGGCGCTGGATGAGGGGCAGGGAGTCGAGGTCGGGCCAGGTGAGGCGCACGAACAGCTTTCCCCGCGACCGCAGGGCGTCCTCCCGCCGCTTCTCAGCCGCGAGGGCCGCCCGGAACGTGGCTGGCCCGGCCGTGGCGACGCCGGCTCCATACTTGGCGAGCCCGTCGAACTCGATGATCACCGGAGCATCGTCGAGCTCGAAGTCCGACCGGAAGACCATGCCGTCGACGACGTACTCGACCTGAGGCGTGAATCGGTACCCCAGCGTCCGCAGGGCGTGAGCGACCCGTGTCTCGCCCACGGACTCGTGCCGTCCGTCGGCGTCCTTGATCAAGAGGCTGACGGCTCGGATGCCGGGGTGCCCGCGATGCGCGGCGACGGCGGCTGCGATGGTGCGCGGGTCCGTGAGCCCGGCCCTCAGGGCGCTGTCGGCCGCCACGAGACTCTCGAACGCGAAGGCGGGCACTCCGTTCCGGCCCGGCTGGAGACCCACTTGCACGACAGCGACGGCCACCGGGACGGTCGGCAGGCCGGCTGGGGTCTCGCGCACGCCGAGCTGGGTGGCGGGGTGGATGACGGCACCACGCCGATGGCGCGAGTGGTCGTCGGTCGTCCGGGTCAGATGGACGACGTCGAGGTCGGCGCGCCACAGGTCCACCCCGTGCAGGACCAGCGCGCTCTGGTGGCTCGCCACCACCCGCCCCTCGAACGATCTCACCAGGGCGACGGTCCGCAGGAGATGGCGCCGCCGCGCGGTGTCGAATCGGTCGGCGCCCTCCCACGGGGGCGGGTCGGCGGTCGGCGGCCGGACGGCATACCACCCGCGGACCAGGCGAAGGACCTCGCCCCGAGCGGTCATCCGGCGCAGGTCGGACGGGTCGAGGCCGAGGCTGCGTGCGTCGGCGTAGCTCGCCGTGCCGTGCTGTGCCAGGTCGAAGAGGTGCATCGCCCTAGGGTGCGCCGACCGGGCCGGTTCGCGCTGAGGCCCTGTGGATAACAAGGCGGCGACGTCCCGACGACGCGGTCGGGTGTGCCGGCTGCCACGACCGACGGCCGTCCACTCAGCAGAGGTTAGGGGACCAAGCACAGGTTGCACCCTCTGCTTGGTCCCCTAACTTCTGCTCGCAGAGGGTCGGGGACGACCGCTGGG
>CAYPYK010000090.1:0-11275 GCA_964414665.1 uncultured Intrasporangiaceae bacterium
GCGTCGGAGCACGAGGCGAGGCGGTACCGGTCCTCGGGCTCGGCCACGGCATACGTCATCCGCTGGCCCTCGGGAAGGGTGACCCGGACCTCTACGCAGTCGGCGGGGGCGATATAGCCCTGGTTCTCGATGTCCTTCCAGGGAGCGTCGTAGCGCTTGGGGCCGATGAGCGAGAAGACGTCGGCCTCCCGGCCGTCCTCGCGGACGAGGGTGGCGGTGAGGCCGAGGCGGCGGCGGGCCTGTAGGTCGGCCGTCATCCGGAAGACCGGCGCCGGCAGCAGGTGCACCTCGTCGTAGATGACCAGCCCCCAGTCGCGAGCGTCGAGGAGGTCGAGGTGGGTGTAGACGCCCTTCCGGCGGGTCGTGAGGACCTGGTAGGTCGCGATCGTCACCGGACGGATCTCCTTGCGGGCCCCGGAGTACTCGCCGATCTCGTCCTCGGTGAGGTGGGTGCGCCGGAGCAGCTCGTCCTTCCACTGTCGGGCCGCCACCGTGTTGGTGACCAGGATCAGGGTGGTCGACGAGGCCCGGGCCATCGCTGCGGCGCCCACCAGGGTCTTGCCGGCGCCGCACGGCAGCACGACGACACCGGATCCGCCGTGCCAGAACCCGTCGACGGCCTGGGACTGGTAGGGGCGCAGCGACCACCTGGACTCGTCGAGGGTGATGGGGTGCGCCTCGCCGTCGACGTAGCCGGCCTCGTCCTCGCACGGCCAGCCGACCTTGACCAGCTCCTGCTTGAGGTGGCCTCGCTCGCTGGGGTGGACCAGCACGCTGCCATCGTTCAGCGCGTCGCCGAGCAGCGGTTGGATCTTCCTGTGCCGCAACACCTCTGTCAGGACAGCCCGGTCCGTCGTGCGCAGGACCAGCCGGCCGTCGTCGTCCTTGGCGAGGGTGAGCCGGCCGTAGCGGCCCATCGTCTCCGCGATGTCGACGAGCAGGGCGTGCGGCACGGCATACCGGCTGTGCCGGATGAGGGCGTCGACGACCTGCTCGGCGTCGTGTCCCGCGGCCCGGGCGTTCCACAGCCCGAGTGGCGTCACCCGGTAGGTGTGGACGTGCTCCGGCGCGCGTTCGAGCTCGGCGAAGGGGGCGATGTCCCGCCGGGCCTGCTCCGCGCCAGGGTGGTCGACCTCCAGGAGGAGGGTCTTGTCGCTCTGGACGATCAGGGGCCCGTCGCTCACGCGGCTCCTGACTCAGACGCCCGAGCCGTACGTCGAGCTGAAGTCACCCTGGCTCGCCGCGATGGCGATCCACACTCCGGTGATGATCAACGACAGGACGACGAGGACTCCGAGGACGATCCAGCCGGTCTTGGCGACTCTCCGCGAGCCCTCGGGGTCGGAACTCTGCTTGGTGAGCGCGATGATTCCGAAGATGATGCCGACGATGCCATGGAGAATCCCAAAGCAGCTGACGATCGCCAGGCCGGAGACGATGGTCAGGGCCAGGGCGGAGCCGTTGGTCTGCGAGGGGGCATAGGCCGACACACCGGGGGGCGGGTAGCCGTAGCCCGCCGGTGTCTGGCCGTACGCGGGCTGGCCGTAGCCGGGCTGGCCCTGCTGGTACTGCTGCTGGTACTGGTCCTGGCTGGGGTACTGCGGGGCCGGCGCCGGGTACCCGGCGCCGTATGCCTGGCCGCTCGCCGGAGGGCCGTAGGGCGTCGGCGCCTCGGGCTGTGCGCCATAGGGGTATGCCGGGGGCGCCTGGGGGCCCGGCGCCTGGGGCGTCTCGTAGCCGGGTGCGGGCGCAGCGGGGGGCGGGGGAGGGCTGGCGGGCTCGGTCCACGAGGGTGCCGTCGGGTCGCTGTAGGGGGCGGGCTGCGGCTCCGCCCCGGGGACACCCGCGGGAGGCGTCGTGGGGGTCTCGCTCATGGTGGTTGTTTCCCTTTCCCTGCGGGCACTGCCGAGCCCGTGCGCTGCCGCTGCCACCCTAGTGCGTCGGCGCCGAGGCCGTGGCCGGACCGAGCATGTCAGGATCGTGGTGTGAGCATGACGACGCCCCAGGTAGAGCCCGACATCACGTTGCCCCCAGCCGTGCGGATCCACGAGGTCGGCCCGCGTGACGGCCTGCAGAACGAGGCGGTCGTCGTGCCGTCTGAGGTCAAGGCCGAGTTCGTCACCCGGCTGGCCGCCTGCGGGCTCACGACCATCGAGACGACGTCGTTCGTCAACCCGTCCTGGGTGCCACAGCTCGCGGACGCGGAAGAGGTGCTCGGGCTCCTCGGCGAGCAGGGCCGGGGGCCGTCTCGTCCCGTGCTCGTCCCGAACGAGCGGGGCCTGGACCGGGCACTCGCGGCCGGGGTCGGGGCGATCGCCATCTTCGGGAGCGCCACCGAGACCTTCGCCCAGAAGAACCTCGGCCGGTCCCTCGAGGAGTCGGTCGAGATGTTCCGGCCGGTGGTGGCCCGGGCGCGGGGGGCGGGGCTGCGGGTCCGCGCCTACGTCTCCATGTGCTTCGGCGACCCATGGGAGGGGCCGGTACCGGTGCCGCAGGTGGTCTCCGCCGCCACCCGGCTTATGGACCTCGGGTGCGACGAGCTGTCCCTCGGCGACACCATCGGGGTCGGCACGACGGGGCACGTCCACCGGCTGCTGGCCGCGCTCGACGCCGCGGGTCTTCCCCCCGACCGGATCGGGGTCCACTTCCACGACACCTTCGGCCAGGCTCTCGCCAACACCATGGCCGCCCTGCGCGACGGCGTGAGCGTCGTCGACGCCTCGGCCGGGGGGCTGGGGGGCTGCCCTTACGCCGAGAGCGCCACCGGCAATCTCGCGACCGAGGACCTCGTCTGGGCCTTGCACGGTGCGGGTGTCGAGACCGGGGTGGACCTCGCGGCCCTGGTGGAGACCAGCGCCTGGATGGCAGGGCGGCTCGGCCGACCGTCCCCCTCACGGGTCGTCCAGGCTCTCGCGGCGTCCTGACCCGTCCCCGGCCGGCGGCCGGCATACCCCCTGGGCGGCGGATCTCGTTGTGTCCGAGTGTCGCGTTGTGTCCGAGTGTCGCGTTGTGTCCGAGTAACGGGCGGTCATGGCGACCAGTCACTCGGACCTACCGCCTCCGCGTCGCGTTGTGTCCGAGTAACGGGCGGTCATGGCGACCAGTCACTCGGACCTACCGCCTCCGCGTCGCGTTGTGTCCGAGTAACGGGCGGTCATGGCGACCAGTCACTCGGACGCTGGGAGGAGGCTACTCGGCGACGACGCCGGTGATCCGGTGCACTGACAGGGTGCGGGTGGCCCCGTCGGCCGTGCCGGTCACCCGGCCGCCGTCGATCCGCTCGGGATAGAACAGCATCCGCTGGATGTGCCCGGTCCCGTCGGAGTATCCGACCCACGTCGCGTGGCCGTCGGCGATCGCCTCGCGCAGCACGGCGACCGAGGTCGTCGGGTCGTTGGCGGGGATCGACGGGCCCGCCCGGTCGGCCCGCCGCGCCGCGAACTCCCCGGCGGCCGCCTCCCCCGCCCGCAGCGACCGGACGAGGTCGTCGGCGTGGCCGGGCTCGACGGCCCGGACGTCGAGCGCGGCGGGGCCGTGGCGCGCAGCGGTGCGTCGCACCGGGGTTCGGGCGACGGCCACGACACCCGACGGCGACTCGGCGGCGGGGGCGAAACCACCGTCGCGCAACAGGTCCAGGGCGATGTCGGGCGCGACCGGGGACACCAGGACGCTCGGGGCGATCCGCCGCAGCTGGAGCGGTGCCAGCTCGCGGCTCGCCAGCATCTCGTCCAATGTGGAGGGTGCATCAGCCCTGATGTAGGAGCGCACGCTGCCCACCCGCACCTTCCCGTGCCGTCGCGCGACGTCCCGCACCAGGTAGTCCAGGGGCTGCGGGACCGGGGTGGTGCTGGCGTCGGCCAGCGACCCGAGCACCTGGTCGGCGCTCCACCCGGCATCCAGGGCGCGCCGGATGCTCGTCTCGCTGAACCGGTGCACCGTCGCCCCACCCCGGGACTCGAGGTCGGCGACCAGCCGGAGGAGGTCGGCGAGGGCTCCGGCCACCGGACCCGGCGCCACGGCGGTGAGGTCGGCCTGGAGGAGGATCCGCTCGACCGGGGCGGGAAGGTGCGGGTGCATGGCCGTGGCCGCGGACGGGGCATCGTCGGCCTGAGGGCCCCGGACGGTCCGGAGCAGCGCGCGCCCGGCCGTCGAGAGCGCGCCCCGGCCGGTGACGCCGAGGGCCGCGGCCTCGGACAGCAGAGCCACCACCAGGCGTTCGGCGTCGCGCGGCAGGCGGCGGGGCCGGCGCCAGGCGAGGACGTCCACCACCGCGGACGGGTCCGGGGCAGCAGCCACGGGGAGGCCGTCAAGGACGGCCAGCACAGAGCGCCGCAGCCCGGTGACCGGAGGCCAGTGGGCGTCCGGTCCGAGGGCGTTGACCGCGCGGCCCTCTCGGCCGCGTTCCCCCACCAGGTGCGCGGCGCGGGTCGATCCGAGCCAGCCGGCGGCCAGGGCCGCCCAGCGTTCTCCGCCCGGCTCGTCCCGCCAGCGGTCGTATGCCGCCGTCGGCGCCCACACGGGGTCCGCCTCGGCGTCGTCCTCGACCAGCCCCGCGGCATACGCGACCTCGACGACCAGCGCGGCCCTGGGCTCGTCGACGTCGAGATCCCGGGCGGTGGCGACGAGGGTGCGGGCGGCCAGCCCGCCGCCGCGCAGCACCCGCGGGGGCGAGGTCGACCAGGTGGCGAGGAGGTCGTCGACGTGGGCCAGCAGCTCGCTGGCGGCGGCGCCTGCCGCGGCGTCGACGGCCTCGGCGTCCAGCAGCGGGGCGTCCGGCTCCGGCGCCGAGAGACGGGGCGCGCGGTGCAGCTGCCCCCCTCGCAGTGCGAGGGCCACCTCGCGCGGCAGGACGATCTGGTCAGCCGCCGTTGCGACGACCAGGCCCCGGGCGAGCAGCCAGCGTGGGCCGTCGCTGACCAACCCGCCGCGGCCCGTCGGCCCGTCGGTCGCCGGGTCGGGCAGCACCCCGACCGGAGGGCCCCAGGCGAGGCGGTCGAGGATGGCCCGCGCTCGCGGCGGGGCCTCGGCGACAAGAGAGCCGAGCTCCCCCTCGGGCGGGCTTCCGACTGGGAGGAGATCGCAGATCGGAGGGCCGAGCCCAGCGGGATGTGGCCCGAGGACGTCGGCCACCGTCCGCACCGGGACCAGCCCGTCGCGGCCGCGCCACAGCAGGGCCGCTGCCCACAGGTCGCTGAGGATCTCCTCGACGCGGGCCAGGTCCTGGCCCCCCAGCACCGCCGCGAGCCGGCCCGGGTCGAGCGGCGACTGCGTGACAAGGGCGGCCTCGAGGACCTGGAGGTGGCCGACGTCCAGCCCGTCGACGGCCCGGGCCGTGCTGGCCCGCGTCGTGGCGCGGGCCGCCAGTGCGGTGAGGTCGCTCGGCGCAGGCCGGGCCAGGTCGGGACGGGTGAGCAGCAGGACGGCCAGCTCGTCGTCGGTACGGGCCCGGACGTCGTCGGCGAGCGAGCGCACCACGGAGGCGGGGGAGTCCGGCACCCCGCCCACGCTAGCCCGCCGACGGCCGAGCAGGCGCATCCTGGGTGGGCCGCACCAGGGTCGCCCCACCTATGACGAACCTGTGGCGGCTATGAATTCCATATGACTCGCGCCGTTCCGCGGTGCCGGAAGGCGGGCGGGCCCGATCATGGGGGGATGAGTGACTCCTCTGCCCCGCCCCCGCAGACGCCGGGCGCCGAGCCTCCCCAGGACCAGTCGGACGCCACCGCTGCGATCGAGCCGCAGCAGCCGACCGAGCCGATTGCGCCCCAGGTCCCGCCTGGGGCCGCCGAGGCCGTGGCACAGACCGACGCGGCCCAGGCTCAGCACGTGCCAGTCCCCCCGGCGGGGGCACCGACCGGTGCCGCGGCGCCCCTGGGGGCGCCTCCCGGGGTTCCGGGGGCGGGCTTCGGCCCGCCCGTGCCGCCCAGACGTGGGATCCGAGGGCTGTGGCGCGAGGCCACGTCGACCACGGGTGGGCGGGTCGCCACGATCATCGCGGCGGTCTTCGCCGCGGTGGTCCTCGTCGGGGCCATCGGTCTCGGGGCGAGCGCGATCGGGCGGATGGGTGGCGACGACCGGCGGGCGGTCGGGCCCGTACAGGCCGACCACGGCCAGGGTGGTCGCCCGGGCCAGGGTGGTCGCCCGGGCCAGGGCCTGGGCCAGGGCCGCCAGGGCTACGGAGGCGGACAGGGCGGCGGCACCGGGCAGCCGCGCCAGGACGGCGGGCTCGGCATCATGCCCGGCCTGGGCACCCTCGGCAACGTGCTCCACGGTGAGCTCGTCACCGGTGACAGCTCCGGGACGACGATCCTGTACCAGGTCGGCACGGTCACGGCCTACACCAAGGGCTCCTCGCTCGCCGTCAAGAGCAGCGACGGCTTCGCCGCGAGCTACAAGATCGACTCCAACAGCCACCTCGTGGGCAACAGCCCGACCGGCATCACGGTCGGGGACACCGTCCGGGTCATCGCGACCAAGGACGGACCGACGGTCAGCATGGTCCAGATCGTGGGACGCCAGGGGACCTCCACCGGTACGTCGAACGCCACCGGCGCCTGACCGGTATGCCGCGGGGCCCGGCTCAGCCGAAGGCGTCGGGTCGTGCGCCGGCGGGCTCCGGGACGCCGTTGACCGACGGCGACACCAGGCGCTCGACCACGAGCGCCATCGCCGCGACGGCGACGCAACCCGCCACGATCATCGCCACCAACGCGGTGGACCAGCCGCGCTCGAGCATGACGCCAGCGACGGCCGGGGCGATGATCGTGCCGCCCTGGAAGGCGCCGGCGTTGACGGCGTTGTAGCGCCCCCGCAGGTGGTCGTCGGCGAGGTCGTTCACGATGGCCGGGATCGACGGCTGCATGAGGGTCTCGCCGAGGGCGAAGATCGCATGGAACGCCAGCACCCCGGCGATGGCCAGGCCCGTCCCGGGCGCCAGGCCCGTCGCCCCGAGCACGAGCCAGGCCAGTACCCAGAGGGCGCTCATGCCGACGAGGGCCCGGCTGCGGCGGCGGCCGTCGATGAGCCGCAGCACGACGAACTGAAGACCGACGATCGTCGCGGTGTTGACGGCGAAGGCGAACCCGATGACCCGGGTCGACACCTCGCCGACCTGCCGGGCGAACGCCGGGAACCCGGCCTCCATCTGGCCGTAGCCGACGAACGTCGTCGTGAACGTGAGGACCGTCATCCACACGACGGCCGGGCGCCGCAGGATGGCGAGGTAGGACCCGCCGGGAAGCGCCCCGCCGTCGGCTCCGACGGGCGCCTCGACCCGCGCGGAGAGGTGGCGCAACGGGCCGAGCAGCAGACCGATCGGGACGAGCATGCTCGTGGCGTCCACGAGGAAGATGATGGTGAACGAGACGGGGTGGTGCACGTCGACGAACACGCCGCCGATGATCCCGCCCACGCCGATGCCGAGGTTGACCAGCGCGAAGTTGACGCCGAAGTACTGCTGGCGGGCCGGGCCGCTCACGACGGCGGCGATGAGGGCGTTGAACGCCGGCCAGGACAGACCGAAGTTGAGCCCGAGCAGCGCGAACCCCACGACGAACGAGGGGACCGACGTCGCGAAGGCCACGACAACACAGCCGACGAGCTGGGCCGCCGATGCCGCCAGCAGGATCGACCGGGCTCCCAGGCTGTCGGTGAGCGAGCCGCCCGGGCCGGTGACCAGCAGGGCCACGACGGCGATCACCGCCATCAGGCTCCCTGCCTGGCCCAGCGGGATGCCCCGCACCTCGTTGACGTAGATGATCGTGAACGGCAGGGTCAGGCCACGGCCCAGGGTCTGCACCGCGACCGTCGAGAGCAGCCACCGACCCGGGGTCGGCAGCTGGTCCCAGAAGGCCCGCAGCGACACGCGTCCCGGCTCAAGGGCGCTGGGTTCGCTCACGAGGTCTACCGTCGCACGACGTGCCGACAGCACTCGACCGGTTATCCGCCGTCGACGGGGAGGTCGGCGCTCGCACGACCCCGGAGCGGTGGGCTGGCGCGCGGCGTACCCCGATCGCGCTAGCCTTGTCCCCGGCATACCACGATGGCGTTAGCCTTGTCCCCGGCATCACCCGCGCCCCCGCCACACCTGTACCAACCCCATGCCAGCACCCCGAGCCGAGAGAAGAGGTGGACCGTGCCCACTGGGAAGGTGAAGTTCTACGACGTCGAGAAGGGCTTCGGCTTCGTCTCCGTCGACGACGGTCCGCCCGGCAGCGACGTCTACGTCCCCTCGAGCGCGCTCCCCGAAGGGGTGACGAGCCTCAAGGGTGGGACCCGGATCGAGTTCGGCATCGTCGAGGGCCGCCGGGGTGCCCAGGCCCTGTCGGTGCGGCTGCTCGAGCCGGCGCTCAGTGTCACGGCGAACCGCAAGGCCCGCGACCGCAAGCCGACCGACGAGATGGTGGCCATCGTCGAGGACCTCATCCAGCTGCTCGACAGCGTCGAGAACAGCCTCCGTCGCGGCCACTACCCCGACAAGGACCTGGGCGCGAAGGTGGCCCAGGTGCTGCGGGCCGTCGCCTCCGACCTGGAGGTCTGAGCTGATGGCGACGGTCAAGACCGACCCCACCCTGGCCGCGGCCGCCGACCTGGCCCGCGAGGCCGCCGAGTCCATCTCCGACCCGGTCGTCGTCGGCGAGCACCTCGGCATGGACATGGTCGAGGAGCGGCTGGCGACCCACTACTTCGCCTGCACCCGGCCGGCCTACCGCGGCTGGCGGTGGGCGGTCACCGTCGCCCGGGCTCCACGTTCCAAGACGGTGACGGTGTGCGAGACCAACCTCCTGCCCGGTGACGGCGCGCTGCTCTCGCCCGCGTGGTTGCCGTATGCCGCGCGGCTGGCTCCCGGTGACCTGCGCGCCGGGGACGCCACCCCGCTGGTGGCCGACGACCCGCGCCTCGAGGGCGGGTTCGAGGCGACCGGGGAGGAGGAGGTCGACACGGTGGCGCAGTGGGAGCTCGGCCTCGGCCGGCCCCGGGTGCTGTCAGCCGAGGGCCGGGAGGCCGCCGCACAGCGGTGGTACGACGGCAGCGCGGGGCCGCACACGCCGGTGGCCGAGAAGGCGACCGCGAGCTGCGCCACCTGCGGCTACTACCTGCCGATGGCAGGGGTGCTGCGCCAGGTCTTCGGGGTGTGTGCGAGCGAGTGGTCGCCGAGCGACGGCCAGGTCGTCAGCCTCGACCACGGCTGCGGCGCCCACTCGGAGGTCGACGTTGCGCCGGTCGAGCCCGAGGCCGTGCCGCCGCGGATCCTCGACGACTACGCCCTCGACCCGGTCTAGCCGAGCGCCCGGGAGTCCGTCCGCCCCGTCCGGGGACGGTCAGGGCCGACCTGTCTCGGCCCGCCGTCAGAGCACGCCGGCCGCGTTGCCCCGTCCGCGCCGCAGGTAGCCGTACCCGAGCGACCCGATCCCGAGCCCGCTGACGCAGGCCCACGGCCACCACGAGCGGTCGCCGTCGTGGAGGCCCGGCACGGCCAGGACGACGACGAGCGCCAGGACCCAGCAGCCGAGCCCGACCAGCACGATCCGGCCGGTCGGGACGTCGAGAGGCTGCAGCCGGTCCGGCTCGCCGCTGTGGCCTGAAGGTTCGGTCACGCCCGACAGCCTAGCCGGGCCGGCTCGTGGGTCCGGAGCCCACGCCCCCGCCCGGGCAACCGAGGTGTGGACAGCCTGCCTGGACGCCCACCGGGTGATCGCTAGCCTCTCTGCCATGTCCCCTGCCACGACATCGCCCGCCCCCACCTCGACGGGCAGCGCACTCGACCGCTACTTCAAGATCACCGAGCGCGGCTCGACCATCGGCCGTGAGGTCCGCGGCGGTCTCGTCACGTTCTTCACGATGGCCTACATCGTCGTCCTCAACCCGCTCATCCTCGGCTTCGCCCAGGATGGGACCGGCGCCTACCTCGGCGGCGGCCCGGGGGATGGCTCCAACCTGCCTGCCATCGCGGCCGGCACCGCCCTGGTGGCGGGCATCATGACGATCCTCATGGGCGTCGCCGCCAACTACCCCCTCGCGCTGGCGACCGGCCTCGGCCTCAACGCCTTCGTTGCGGTGTCGATCGCCAGCCAGATGACCTGGGCCGACGCGATGGGCCTCATCGTCCTCGAGGGTCTGCTCATCCTCGTCCTCGTCCTCACCGGCTTCCGGCAGGCCGTCTTCCATGCCGTACCCACCCAGCTCAAGACGGCCATCAGCGTCGGCATCGGGCTGTTCATCGCCCTCATCGGCTTCGTCGACGCGGGCTTCGTCACGCGGATCCCGGACGCCGCACACACGACCGTCCCGGTCCAGTTCGGCAGCAACGGCTCGCTCGCCGGCTGGCCCGTGCTCGTCTTCGCCATCGGCCTCGTCCTCGTCATCGCCTTGTGGGTCCGCAAGGTCAAGGGCGCCATTCTCATCGCGATCGTCGCCTCGACGGTCGTGGCCGTTCTCATCCAGGCCGTGGTCAACCTCGGCCCGACCAGCGCCAACGGGTGGAGCCTCACCACCCCCGCGTGGCCTGACCAGGTCTTCGAGGTGCCCCACTTCGACACGTTCGGTTTCAACCTCTTCGACTCGTGGTCGCGGGTCGGCGTCGTCGCGGTCGTCCTCACGGTCTTCACCCTCATGCTCGCCGACTTCTTCGACACGATGGGCACGATGACCGCCATCGGCGCGGAGGCCGGCCTCCTCGACGCGGAGGGCACCCCGCCGAACACCAAGATGATCCTCGTCGTCGACTCGGTCGCGGCGGCCGCTGGCGGTGCCGCGGGCGTCTCGTCGAACACGTCCTACATCGAGTCGGCGTCCGGCGTCGGCGAGGGCGCTCGCACCGGCCTTGCGAGCATCGTGACCGGCGTCCTGTTCCTGATCTCGATGGTGTTCGCTCCACTGGTGACGATCATCCCGAGCGAGGCGGCCGTGCCGGCCCTCGTCCTCGTCGGGTTCCTCATGATGCAGCAGGTCAAGGGCATCTCCTGGGACGACCTCGAGATCGCCATCCCAGCCTTCCTCACCATCGTCCTCATGCCGTTCACCTACTCGGTCACCGTCGGCATCGGGGCGGGGTTCCTCTCCTTCGTGCTCATCAAGCTCGTCAAGGGCAGGGCCGCCGTCGTGCACCCGCTGATGTGGATCGTTGCGGCCCTGTTCGTCGTCTACTTCGCGGTCGACCCCATCAAGAGCGTGCTGGGCGTCACCTGACGCACGGCTCCGCTCCACGACGTATGCCGTGTCGCCGGCCAGGGGACCGGCATACGTCGTCGTGAGCCGGGTCGCCGACCCCGAACTG
>CAYPYK010000091.1:0-11265 GCA_964414665.1 uncultured Intrasporangiaceae bacterium
CGGCGACGACCTCGGCGAACCGGTCTATCTCGGAGCGGATGTCGACGGCGTTGGCCCGCGACGCGAGGAACCACCGGACCGAGCGGTCGAGCAGCCGGCGGAACTCGAGGTAGAGGCGGGTCTGCACCTCGGTATCGACGACGTTGTCGAGCGCCTCGACGGCGGCGACGTAGCCAGCCAGGCCGAACACCTCACGGCAGATGACGAACGCCCGGGCCACCTGCTCCGGCGTCGCCGCGGTCTCCTCCATGGCCCGGAAGACGAAGGTGATCCCACCCCGGTTGACCATCGAGTTCGCCACGGCGTTCGCGACGATCTCGCGGCGCAGCGGGTGCTCGGCCAGCTCGTCGGCATACGCGTCCCGGATCCCGGCGGGGAAGTAGGCCGCGAGGGTGGACGCGAGGTAGGGGTCGTCCGGGAGGTCGCTCGCGAGCAGGCCCTTCTTGACGGCGAGCTTCGCGTACGCGAGCAGGACCGACAGCTCGGGTGAGCTCAGCCCACGGCCCTCGTGGTGGCGCTTCTCCAGCTCGGCGTCGGACGGGAGGAACTCCAGGCCGCGGTCGAGCTCACCGCGGTCCTCGAGCCACCGCATCATCCGGATGTGCACGGGCGCCATCGACTCGCGCTGGGCCCGGGCGTTGCCGAGGAGGACGTTCTGCCCGTAGTTGTCGCGGAGCACCTGCTCGGCGACCTCGTCGGTCATCGACTCGAGCAGCGCGTTGCGCTCCTCGAGGGTCATCTCGCCGCGGCGCACGACGTCGCCGAGGAGGATCTTGATGTTGACCTCGTGGTCGGAGGTGTCGACGCCGGCGGAGTTGTCGATGGCATCGGTGTTGATGCGGACCCCGTTCATCGCGGCCTCGATCCGCCCCAGCTGGGACAGCCCGAGGTTGCCGCCCTCGCCGACGACCTTGGCCCGCAGCTCGTTGCCGTCGACCCGGATCGCGTCGTTGGCACGGTCGCCCACCTCGAGGTGGCTCTCGGTGGACGCCTTGACATAGGTGCCGATCCCGCCGTTCCACAGCAGGTCGACCGGCGCCAGGAGGATGGCGTGGATGAGCTCGGCCGGGGTGACCTTGGGGCCGAGGTCGTCGGGCAGCCCCAGGGCCCGCGCCATCTGCGGCGTGACCCGGATCGACTTCAGCGAGCGCGGGAACACGCCGCCGCCCTCACTGATGAGGCTCTTGTCGTAGTCGTCCCACGACGAGCGCGGCAGGGCGGACATCCGTTGCCGCTGCGCGAACGAGACCGCCGGGTCGGGGTCGGGGTCGACGAAGACGTGACGGTGGTCGAACGCGGCGAGGAGGCGGATGTGCTCGGAGAGCAGCATCCCGTTGCCGAAGACGTCGCCGCTCATGTCGCCGACCCCGACGACGGTGAAGTCCTCGCTCTGGACGTCGACGTCCATCTCACGGAAGTGCCGCTTGACGGACTCCCAGGCGCCCTTCGCCGTGATGCCCATCGCCTTGTGGTCGAAGCCGGCGGAGCCGCCCGAGGCGAAGGCGTCGTCGAGCCAGAAGCCGTAGGACTGGGCCACGCCGTTGGCCAGGTCGGAGAACGTCGCCGTGCCCTTGTCCGCGGCGACCACAAGGTAGGGGTCGTCGTCGTCGTGGCGGACGGTCCGTGGCGGCGGGACCACGGTGCCCTTGACCCGGTTGTCGGTGACGTCGAGCAGCCCGGAGATGAACATCGTGTAGGCCGCCTTGCCCTCCTCGAGCCAGCCGTCGCGGTCGACGGTGGGGTCGGGAAGCTGCTTGGGGAAGAACCCGCCCTTGGAACCGGTCGGCACGATGACGGCGTTCTTGACCAGCTGCGCCTTGACCAGGCCGAGGATCTCGGTGCGGAAGTCCTCGCGACGGTCCGACCAGCGCAGCCCGCCCCGGGCGACCGGGCCGAAGCGCAGGTGCACGCCCTCGACGCGGGGGCTGTAGACCCAGATCTCGAACGCCGGCCGCGGCGCCGGCAGGTCCGGGACCATCGAGGGGTCGAGCTTGACCGAGACGTAGGCCTTGACGGCATGGCCGCCGGGGCCGGGGGCGTCGCTCTCCTGGAAGAAGTTGGTGCGCAGCCCGGCGCGGATGACGCCGAGGAAGGCCCGGATGATCCGGTCGTGGTCGAGCGAGCTCACGTCGTCCAGCGCCTCGAGCACCCCGTCGGCGAGCCGTTCGGCAGCGGCCGAGCGCGCACCGTCAACCTGGCCGGCATACCGGTCGGGGTCGAAGCGGGTCTCGAAGAGGGCGACGAGGTCGGCGGCGATCGAGGGGTTGGAGACGAGGGCGTCCTCGAGGTACTGCTGGCTGAACGTCGACCGGGTCTGGCGCAGATAGCGCGCTACGGTGCGCAGGATGACGACCTGGCGCCAGGTCAGCTGGGCGCCGAGCACGAGCTTGTTGAACCCGTCGGACTCGGCGATCCCGTCCCACACGGCCGCCACGGCGCCCTCGAACAGCTGTCGCAGTCGCTCGTGGCTCATGGCCTCCCAGACAGCGGCGTCGCCGACCCGCAGCCCGAAGTCATACACGTGGAGGCCGGCGCCGTCGGAGCGCTCGACCGTGTAGGGCTGTTCGTCGATGACCTCGACGCCCATATGGGTGAAGATCGGCAGGATGTCGGTGAGCGACAGCGCGTCGATGCGGAACAGCTTGAAGCGGCGCACGGTCGCCGGGGCGTCCGTCGGCCGGTAGAGCGCCACGCTGGTCCGCTGGTCGTCGCCGAGCCGGTTCAGGTGCGCGAGGTCCGCCACCCCCTGGCTCGTCGTGAAGGTCTCCTCGTACGCCGTGCTGAAGCCCCGGCCGAAGCGCGCCATGAGACGGTCGCTCTCGGCCTCGCCGAGCTTGTCGAACAGGGCGGTGCCGAGCCGGTCGCTCCACGTCCGGCTCACCTCGACGAGCCGCTGCTCCAGGGCGTCGCGCTCCTCGGTGGACAGGGTGCGCACCTGGACGCCCTTGGGCATCCGGACGACGTAGTGGATCCGGGACAGGGCGCTCTCGGACACCCGCGAGCTGAACTCGATGGACTCCCCGTCGAAGGCCTCCTTGAGGAGGTCGGCCATCCGCAGCCGGACCGTCGTGTTGTAGCGGTCACGCGGGATGTAGACGATGGCCGAGACGTAGCGCCCGTAGTCGTCCTCACGCAGGAACAGCCGGGTATGCCGGCGCTCCTGGATGCGGGTCACCGCCAGGGTGACGTCGAAGAGCTGCTCGACCGAGGCCTGGAACAGCTCGTCCCGGGGGTAGGTCTCGAGGACGCCGAGCAGGTCCTTGGCCGTGTGCGAGTTGGGCGCCACGCCCGACATCTCGACGATCGAGCGGATCTTCTCGGCAACGAGTGGGAGGCGGGTGACCGAGTCGGTGTAGGCGGTCGCGGCGTACAGACCCAGGAACCGGTGCTCCCCCACGACCCGACCGGACGCGTCGTACTGCTTGATCCCGACGTAGTCGAGGTAGGCCCGGCGGTGGACGGTCGAGCGCGAGTTGGCCTTGGTGACGATCAGCAGGGTGGGCTCGTGCGCCTTGCGCTGCGCCTCTGCCGAGAGCGGCTGGTGGGTCTCGCCGAGGTCGGGGTCGGCGCGGAGCAGCCCGAGCCCGGTGCCGGTGACCGGGACGATCGCCTCGCCACCGGCGTCTGCCGGTTCGAGGGTGTACTCGCGGAAGCCGAGGAAGGTGAAGTGGTTGTCCGCCATCCAGCGCAAGAAGGCGACGGTGCGCGCCACCTCATCGGCCGACACCCCCTGGGGCGGGGCGCCCTCGGTCTCCGCAGCGATGACGAGGCACCGGGAGCGCATCTTGGGCCAGTCCTCGACCGCCTCGCGCACGTTGCTCAGGACGTCGCGCAGGTGGGCGGCGATGGCCTCACGCCGCTCCTCGTCGCCCTCCCGGTCGACGGTGACGAGCATCCACGACTCGCGCAGCTCCCCGACCGAGCTCACCGCGCGGTTGGCCACTGTGGAGTCCACCTCGAGCACGGCCTCGAGGTTGCCGAGCACGTCGCGGCGGACGACGAACTGCGGGTGGACGATGAGGTGGACGTCGCTCCCTTCGGCGCTCAGCGCGCTCGTCACGGAGTCGACGAGGAACGGCATGTCGTCGGTGACGATCTGGATGAGGGTGCGGGGGTTGGCCCAGGGCTCGTGCTCTGTCGTCGGGTTCGTGACGGCGATGTTGGCCGTCCCCGGGACCCGGTAGCGGGCGAGCTCGAGATGGCCCGCGACCGCCTCCGCGAGCACCTCGACGGGCCGCCCCGCGAGCTCCTCGGTCGCCACATGCCGGAAGTAGCGCTCGGCCAGGTCGAGCGGCGCGCCCCCCTCCGGGGCCGTGCTCAGCAGCTCGGCGACCTGCTCGAGGATCTGGTTCCGTGGGGGGACGAGGGTCTCGGACATGATGCGGTGGCGATCCTTCGTGTACGACACACACCGGGTTGCGGTGGGGCGCACGTCGCTGTGCTCCACCCATGAGCCTATGCCTGTCCGGAGCTCCCGCGGAGCCGGGTCGGGGTATTGCCAGCGGCCTCACACTCACTGGTCAGGGGACCTCCTGCGGCGACGCGCAGGGCGACGCGCAGGGCGACGCGCAGGGCCGTCGCCGGGCACGCACGACATCGAGGGCCGTGGTCAGGAGCGCAGGACGTCGAGTGTGGCCAGCGTCGGGTCGTGCGCGTAGGCAACCCGGACTCCGCTGTCCCGGGCCCGGAGCAGGGCGTCGAGCACCTCGGTCGTCACCCGCTCCCCTGGGGCCAGCACGGGCACGCCAGGCGGGTAGGGGGCGACCAGCTCGGCGCTCGTCCGGCCGACGGCATCGCCGGCCGGCACTCGCTCGCGGGCCCCGAAGAAGGCCTCGCGCGGCGAGACGTCGACGACCGGCTCGACCGCCCAGGCGCTCGCCGGCAGGACCGGCCGGGGCACCCCCCGGTGCTGCTCGACGAGCTGCCCGAGCGCATCCCCGAGGGCTGCGACCGATGCCGCGTCGTCGGCCACGGTCACCATCGCGACGAGGGTGTCCCGGTCGGCCATCTCGACCGGCATCCCCCGCTCGAGCAGCCCCGCCTCGACGGCGAGACCGTCGGCCCCCGTCCCCGACAGGACGAGGGTGACCTTGACCGGATCGACCCCGGGGCCGTCGAGAACGGCCAGGCCGGACACCGTCGCGAGCCGGTCGCGCAGCCTGCGGACGCGGCCGACGAGGTCACCGAGCAGGGCCGGACCGTCGCGCTCGAGCAGGGCACGGCTGGCGTCGATGCTCGCAAGGATGGCCCCGCTCGGGCTCGTCGTGTGGGTGGCGTCGACCGCGGCGTCGAGCCGCGCCGGGTCGACCCGCTCGGTACAGGCGAGGACGAGGGCCGCCTGCGACCAGGCGGGCAGTGTCTTGTGAGCGCTGAGCACCATGGCGTCGGCCCCGGCGGCGAGCGGGTGCGGTGGGAGGGCCGGGTGGAAGCCGAAGTGGGCGGCCCACGCCGCGTCGACGACCAGCGGTATGCCGTGCCGGTGCGCCACCTCGGCCAGCCCCGCGACGTCTCCCACGGTCCCGACGTAGGACGGGTCGCCGACGAAGGCGGCCGCGGCGTCGGGCGCGTCATCCAGGGCCCGCTCGAGCGCGCTCGGCGTCACCCCGCGGGGGAGCCCCAGCCCAGGATCGACCTCGGGACGCACCCAGACCGGCTCGAGCCCCGCGAGGACGAGCCCGAGCAGCATCGAGCGGTGCAGGGTCCGGCCCACCACGACCCGCGCACCGGGCCGACCGACCGCCAGCGCGAGAGCCTGGTTGCCGTGGGTCGACCCGCCGACCGAGAACCGGCACCGGTCCGCGCCCCACAGCCGTGCCGCCCGGGTCTCGGCCTCGGCGAGGACCCCGCCCGCCAGCGACATCGTGTCGAGCCCGGCGTGAAGCGGCACGTCGCCGGCGACGACGTCACCGACGAGGTCGGTGCGCTGCTTGTGGCCCGGGATGGTGAACGGTGTGACGTTGCGCTCCTGGAAGCGCAGCCAGGCGTCGAGCAACGGTGCGTCGCCACGCAGGCCGCGCGGGTCAGTGGGCACACCCGCCCCCGCGCGTCCGGCCGCCCGTCATGCCCGCCACTGTAGGCCCGGGCCCACCCGGGCCGCCCGCGGGCGGCGCTGTGGGTAACCCCACGGCGCGTCCATGACGCGCCACTACAGTGGCAGCGTGCCCGAGACGCCCGGCCAGGCCGCGCCCGTCCTCCAGGCGCTGGGCCGGCTCGGTGCCCGCAGCGCCGGCGCCGAGGACGACCTCCTCGCCGGTCTGGCCAGCCTGGGCGAGCCGCACGCGCAGCGCGTGCTCGACGACTGGCTCGACCTGGCGGCCGACGCGCTGCGGGCGATCGCCGTCGAGTCCGGCACGGCGGCCCACCTGATCGGTGCCGCCGTGCCGGCCGGTCGTCGAGCGGATCGGCAGGCCGACCCTGCCACCGGCTCGCTGGACGACCTCCCCGCCGACCGACCGCGCGACGGCCGGTGGGCCCGGTGACGGCCGTCGTCCCGGGCGACCCGGGGTCGCTGTCCACCGCGGGCGCGCTGCTGCTCCGCACGGCCTCGGCCGTGCGCTCCGAGGGCAGCGGGCTGCGCGCGGCCTTCGCCGACCTCGGCCGGGAGTGGGGCGGGCACCGCTCGCTCGCGCTGCGTCGGCGCGGCGACGTCCTGCTCGGCGCGGCGGAGGACCTCGCGTCGACGTTCGAGCGGGTGGGGGCGGCCCTGCAGGAGCACGCGACCGACCTCGCCGAGCTGGCCGGCCGGGCGCGCGCCGTCGCCGACCGGGCCGCGCTCGACGGCCTGGAGATCCGCGACGGACGGGTCGAGCTCGCCTACGGTGTCACCGGCGAGGCGCGGGCCGCCTCCGCCGCGCACCGGGACGAGCGGCAGGTGGCGCTGCAGGGCGAACTCGACCTGGTCCGCACCCAGCTCGCCCGCCGGCGAGGGCGGCTCGTCGACGTCCTGGCGGCGGCCGGGCCGCCCCTCGCCGAGGCCGCCCGGGCCCTCTCCGTGCTCTAGGACGCCCCGACACGACCCGACGAGGGCGGCCGGGTTTGGGTACCCTTCGACGACACCCCACGAGCGCAGGAGCAGGCCGTGAGACTCACCACCCGCGAGGAGTTCGGGTCCGCCCCCGAGGCGGTGTTCGCCGTGGTCAGCGACCAGGAGTTCCAGCGGGCCAAGTGCGCGGCCACGTCCACGGGGAGGTTCTCCGTGACGGTCAGCATGAGCGGCGACCGCACCCTCGTCCGCTCCGAGCGGCACCTGCCCAGTGACGGGCTTCCCCACGTCGCCCGCTCCTTCGTCGGCCCCGAGCTCACCGTGGTCGAGCTGCAGGACTGGGGGCCGGCCGACGCCGACGGCACCCGCCGGGGCCGGGTTGGCCTGCACGTCAAGGGTGCACCGCTCACCCTCAAGGGCGAGATGATGCTGGCCCCGGGCGGGCGCGGCAGCCTCGAGACGATGGACGGCCACCTCAGGGCCAACGTGCCCTTCATCAACGGGCGGATCGAGGAGGCGGCTGCTCAGCCCATCCTCGCCGCCATCGGCATCGAGGCCGACACGCTGCGGGAGTTCCTCGCCCGCTAGGTGCTCAGCCCATGTGCGGGTAGACGTGGTCGGTCGGTGGGACGAAGTTCTCCTTGATCGAGCGGGTCGAGGTCCACCGCAGCAGGTTCTGGGCCGAGCCGGCCTTGTCGTTGGTGCCGGAGGCCCGTCCGCCGCCGAAGGGCTGCTGTCCGACGACGGCGCCGGTGGGCTTGTCGTTGATGTAGAAGTTCCCCGCGGCGAACTGCAGCGCCCGGGTGGCGTCGGCGATGGCCTGCCGGTCCTGGGCGATGATCGCCCCGGTCAGGGCGTAGGGCGCGAAGGACTCCATCTGCTCCAGGACCTTGGCGTACTGGCGGTCGGGGAACACGTGGACCGAGAGGATCGGGCCGAAGTACTCGTCGCGGAAGATCTCGTCGGTCGGGTCGGACCCCACGAGCACGGTCGGCCGGACGAACCACCCCTCGGAGGCGTCGTAGGTCCCGCCGGCGACGACGTCGATGTCGGCCTGTTGGTGGGCGCGGTCGATCACCGCCGTGTGCTTGACGAACGCCCGCTCGTCGATGACGGCGCCCATGAAGTTGCGGAAGTCGCTCGGGTCGCCCACCGGCAGCCCGTCGGTGATGGTGACCAGGTCGTCCTTGATCCTGCGCCACACGCTGCGCGGCACGTAGGCGCGCGAGGCGGCCGAGCACTTCTGCCCCTGGTACTCGAACGCGCCCCGGACCAGGGCGGTCCGCAGCACCTCGGGGTCGGCGCTGGGGTGAGCCAGCACGAAGTCCTTGCCACCGGTCTCGCCGACGATCCGTGGGTAGTGCCGATAGGTCGGGAGGTTGCCCGCGATGTGCTGCCACAGCCCGTGGAAGACCCGGGTCGAGCCGGTGAAGTGCAGGCCGGCGAACTCCGGGTGGCTCAGCGCGACCTGCGAGACGTCGACACCGTGGCCGGTCACGAGGTTGATGACGCCCGGCGGCATCCCCGCCTCCTCGAGGACCTCCATGAGCACCTGGGCCGCGAGCTGCTGGGTGTGCGACGGCTTCCACACGACGGGGTTGCCCATGAGGGCCGGCGCGGTGGGGAGGTTGCCCGCGATGGAGGTGAAGTTGAACGGAGTCACGGCGTAGACGAACCCCTCGAGCGAGCGGTACTCGACTCGGTTCCACAGGCCCGCGCTGTGCGCGATCGGCTGCTCGGTGAGCAGCTGCCGGGCGAAGTGGACGTTGAAGCGCCAGAAGTCGACCATCTCGCAGGCCGCGTCGATCTCGGACTGGTACGCCGTCTTGGACTGACCGAGCATCGTCGCCGCGTTGATCCGCGAGCGCCACGGCCCCGCGAGCAGGTCGGCGGCCTTGAGCAGGACGGCGGCCCGGTCGTCGAAGTCGAGGTCGCGCCAGGCGGGGGCGGCGGCCATCGCGGCGTCGACGGCGGCGGCCGCATCGGCCTTGGTCGCGTTGCGCATCCGGCCGAGCACCTTGCGGTGGGCGTGTGGCTGGCGGACCTCCATCCGCCGCCCGCCGCCCAGGACGCGGTGCCCGCCGATGGTGTGCGGCAGGTCCTGAACCGTGCCCCCGACGTCCGCCAGCGCCTGCTCGAGCGTGGTCCGCTCGGGACTGTCCGGCGCGTAGCCGAGGACGGGCTCGTTGACCGGGGCGGGGACGTTCGTGACGGCATCCATGGTGGGACTCCTTCGACGGCGACGGCGGGGTGTTCGTATCGTGCCACGCACGGGGGGCCTGAGCGGCGCCGGTGCCGGTGCGTCGCAGTGGTGTGCCGGCGAGCCGGCTCAGCCCTGACCCATGGCGAGGGCGATGACCTCCTCGACCTCGGTCACGTCGTACCACAGCAGGTCGGCGTCATCGACGCCGCCGGGGACCTCGTCGACGTGGAACGAGACGATCCGGCGCATCGGCACCGGGGCGTCGACCTCGATCTGGGTCGCGTCGCCGTCGGCGACCTCCTCGACCAGAGCGGGTTCGACGTCGGCGGCCACGACCACCCGCCGCCCGCCGCCGGGGCGCACCGCGTCGGCCTGGGCGGCGGCGGCGAGCAGCGCCGCATACTCCATCGCCTCCTCGTCGGCGCCCAGCCCGCCATGCTCCAGCGCCGTCGCGACCGCGTGGGCCCGCAATGGTGCCGGGCCGATCTCCCGCCGGTTGCGGAGCATCGCCAGCCCGACGTCGTCGAGGGGGAGGTAGACGCGGATGAGGGGCATGATCTTCTCCGGTGCGGTGAGAGCGTTAGTCCACGGCGGTTCGGGGCGCGTCGAGCAGCTCGCCGAGGGCGTCGGCGACGGCCTGCCCGAGGACGTCGGCGTCCGGGATGGCGTCGCGGTCGGTGTAGAGGCCGTAGTAGACCCCGCCGTCGTAGGAGGTGAGCCCGATGGACAGAGCCTGTCCGGCGCTGAGCGGCATGACAGGGTAGGTCGACACCATCCGGGCGCCCCCGGCGTACAGCGGCTGCTGTGGCCCGGGCACGTTGGTGATGACGACGTTGTAGAGGCGGCGCGACACGGCGCTGCCGAGCCGGGCGCCCAGGGCGTGCATCGTCGGCGGGGCGAAGCCGGCCAGCCCGGCGAGGGCCTCGGCGGGGACCGGGCGCCCTCCCTCGATCTCCTGGCGCATCGCGAAGGCGATCTGGTGCAGCCGCATCGACGCCCCCGGCTCGCCCACCGGGAGGTCGACGAAGCAGGCGGTGAGGTCGCGCCCCGTCGCGGCGCCCGGACCCTCGTGCATGCTGATCGGGACCATGGCGCGGATCGTGGTCCCCCCGTGGACGGCCTCCCCACGGGTGAGCAGCCACGTGCGGAAGGCGCCGGTGACCGTCGCCAGGACGACGTCGTTGATCGTCGCCTCGTCGGCGAGCGCCCCCTTCGCCAGCCGGCTCCGGATGGTCCGGTAGTCCTCGAGGTCGGTGCCGATCATGACGTAGCGCCGGGCCCGGCCGACCGTGGCGTTGAGCGGCGAGACGGGGGCGGGCCGGGACACGCGCAGCAGCGTGGTCGTGACCTCCCCGGCGACGTGAGCGACCCGCCCGGCGGTGGCCTTGAGGTCGCTGATGCCCGACTGGACCGTGTCGATCACCTGGCTGGGGGCCCGCAGGTTGTCGGTCAGGGCGCCGAGCACGAGGTCGAGGTCGGAGGGCTCGCGACGGGGGCGCCACTCGACGGCGATGTCGTCGTCGGGGTCGGGCGGCGAGGCGGTCTTGTCGAGGATGACGTTGGCGATGTCGTCGGCGTTGACCCCGTCGACCAGGGCGTGGTGGGTCTTGGAGATGACGGCGAAGCGGTCCTCGGCGAGGCCCTCGACGAGGTAGACCTCCCACAGCGGGCGGGACCGGTCGAGCGGCCTGGGCAGGATGCGCGCCACGAGCTCCTCGAGCTGCTCGTCGCTGCCGGGCCTGGGCAGGGCCGAGCGCCGGACGTGGTAGGTGACATCGAAGTCCTCGTCGTCGACCCAGACGGGGTTGGCCAGGCGACCTGGGACCTCGCGGACCCGCTGGCGGTACCGCGGCACCAGGGCGATGCGTTCGGCGATGAGGGTGACCAGCCGGTCGTAGTCGAACCCGCTGCGCGGCGGGTCGAAGACCATGACCGACCCGACATGCATCGGCGTCGTCGCGTCCTCGAGGTGCAGGAAGGACGTGTCCAGCGAGCTCAGTCGGTCGGCCACGGCCCCATCGTGGCAGATCAGGGGCCGGTGCACGGCCGGTGGTGATCGACGCGACGCTCAGCCCGGCCG
>CAYPYK010000092.1:0-9309 GCA_964414665.1 uncultured Intrasporangiaceae bacterium
AGCAGCCGCACATCACCATGGACTCGGCGACGATCGGCATCCCCAAGGGGTCGCCGGGCTACTACAACGTCAAGACCGACTGGGACCTGCGGGTGACCTGGACGGGCGAGTTCCTCCACTCGGCTCCGTGGTCGGTGGGCGCCCAGGGCAACACCAACGTCTCGCACGGGTGCACCAACCTGTCACCGTCGAACGCCCTGTGGATGTACAACGAGTCCAAGGTCGGCGACATCGTGAAGTTCGTCGGCTCCAGCAGGGTCTTCCAGCCCACCGAGGGCATCGGGGTCTGGCAGTACTCCTGGGCGAAGTGGCAGGCGCAGAGCGCCCTCGCCTGAGCGCGGGCCCTCGCCCAGCCGGGCTCGCGGCGTCGATCGTCTCGGTGACGGCGGCGCCCTAGCCCCAGCCGAGCTCGTGCAGCAGTCCATCGTCGATGCCGAAATGGTGGGCGATCTCATGGACCACCGTCACGGCGATCTCGTCCACCAGCTCGGCCCGGTCCTGGCACATCCGCCGCAGCGGGCCGCGGAACACGATGATCCGGTCGGGGAGGGCGCCCATCTCCCAGCCGGGTCCGCGCTCGGTCAGCGGCGTCCCCTCATAGACGCCCAGCAGGTCGGGGTCGCTCTCCGGGGGCTCGTCCTCGACGAGGAAGACGACGTTGTCAAGCATGTCGAGCAGCTCCTGCGGGACCGCGTCGAGGGCGTCGCCCACGAGGTCCTCGAACTCCTCCCGCCCCACCTCCACCACGGGCCCAGCCTGCCAGAATGACCGGGTGCGCATCACCGTGCGGGTCCGTCCCGGTGCCTCCCGCGCCCGGGTGGGCGGGCGCTATGGCACCGGGTCCGATGCCGCGCTCGTGGTCTCGGTGACCGCCCGTGCGGTAGACGGGGCGGCCACGGCGGCGGCGCTGACGGCCGTCGCGAAGGCCTTCGCGGTGGCCCCCTACCGGGTCGCCCTGGTCTCCGGCGCCCGGTCGCGGACCAAGATCCTCGACGTCGACCTCGACCAGGGCAGCGGCGAGGCCCGGCTCGCCGCCCTGCTCGACACCTGAGCCCGCCCACCGGGGGCGACCGGCGGGGTCAGGGCTCGCACTGGCCGGCCGGCCCTGCGCCGGCCGCCGGCAGGGACCTCAGTGCTCGCTCGCTCCCGTCTCGATGGCGGTGTGCTCGCCGTCCGCCGCGGCCGCCAACGCCTCGGTGACGTGACCGTCGTGGTGCGCCGCGGCCAGCTCGGCCGGCGTGACCGGGTTGACGGCGTCGTGGAAGTAGAACCGGGAGAGCCGGGCCCGCAGCTTGTCCTTGCGGGCCGTCGGGCTGGCCACGCCGTTGAGGTCGACGTCCTCGGTGAGCTGGAGCGGGGCCACCATCTCATGCTGGACCAGCGCCCACCGCTCGTGCTCGTCGATGGGCTCGTGGCGCTCGAAGAACCGACCGTCGGGGGTCCGGATGATGGAGCCGCTCTCGCGGGCGTGCAGGACCAGGTCGCGGTCGCGGCGCTGCAGGCTCAGGCAGATCCGCTTGGTGACCCAGAAGGCGATCGGCGGCAGGAGGAACAGCCCGAACTGGAAGAAGTGGGTGATGTCGTTGATCGACAGGCCCAGCTTGATGGCCATGATGTCGTTGGCGGCGGCGAACATGCAGACGCTGTATGCCGTGATGGCTGCCATGCCGATGGCGGTGCGCACCGGCGCGTTGCGGGGCCGGTCGAGCAGGTGGTGCTCCCGCTGGTCCCCGGTCACCCACCGTTCGAGGAACGGGTAGACCCCGAGCAGGGTGTACATGAACGGGATGAGCCCGAGGGCCGGTAGTGCGACGTTGAGGCTGAGGGTGTATCCGAGGGCCTTGAACTCCAGCCATCGGGGGGTGATGCGCAGCCCGCCGTCGGCGAAGCCCATGTACCAGTCCGGCTGCGACCCGGCGGTCACCGGCGAGGGGTCGTAGGGGCCGTAGGCCCAGATCGGGTTGATCTGGATGAGCGCGGAGACCAGGGCGATGACGCCGAAGACGATGAAGAAGAACCCGCCGGCCTTGGCGGCATACACCGGCATCATCGGGTAGCCGACGACGTTGTCGTTGGTGCGTCCCGGACCTGGGAACTGGGTGTGCTTCTGGAAGAACACCAGCCCGATGTGCGCTGTGAACAGCCCGATGAGGGCAGCGGGCAGCAGCAGGATGTGGACCGAGTAGAGCCGGGGGATGATCTCGCTGCCCGGGAAGGCACCCCCGAAGACCCAGAACGCGAGGTAGGAGCCGACGACCGGGGTCGACTGGACGAAGGCCTCCATGACCCGCAGGCCGGTGCCGGAGAGCAGGTCGTCGGGGAGGGAGTAGCCGGCGAAGCCCTCGGTGATGGCCAGCATCGACAGCGTCGTGCCGATGACCCAGTTGAGCTCGCGCGGCTTGCGGAAGGCGCCGGTGAAGAACACCCGGAACATGTGCACGCTGAGGCCGACGATGAAGATCAGCGCGGCCCAGTGGTGGATCTGGCGGACGATGAGCCCGCCCCGGATGTCGAAGGAGATGTCGAGGGTCGAGGCGAACGCCTGCGACATCGTCACGCCCTTGAGCGGGACGTAGGACCCGTTGTAGATCGTCTCCCCGCCGCTCGGGATGAACCAGAAGGTGAGGAACACCCCGGTCACCAGGCAGATGATCATCGAGTACATCGCGATCTCGCCCAGCATGAACGACCAGTGGTCGGGGAAGACCTTGCGCAGCAGCGAGGGCATGCCCTTGCCGGCCCCGGTCCGGTCGTCGACCCAGCCGGCGACCCCGCCGATCTTCTGCGCCGCCTTGCTCGGCGGAGCCTGGACGGGCTCGTCGCCGTCACGCAGGCGGTCGGCCGGCCGGCTCGACTCGGTGCTCATTGTCCGCGCTCCCAGAAGCTCGGGCCGATCGCTTCACCGAACGGCTGTGCGGAGACCAGGTAGCCCTGGTCGTCGACGGTGATCTTCAGCTGCGGCAGCGGCCGGTCGGCGGGACCGAAGACGACCCGGCAGTCGTCGGTCACGTCGAAGGTCGACTGGTGGCACGGGCAGAGCAGGTGGTGCGTCGTCTGTTCGTACAGGCCCACCGGGCAGCCGGCGTGGGTGCAGATCTTGGAGTAGGCGACGATCCCGTCGTGGGACCAGTCTCGCTCCTTCTTCGACGCGATGATGGTCGGGTCGAGGCGCATGAGCAGCACCGCGGCCTTGGCCTTCTCCTCCAGGACGTTGGTGTCGAGGTCGAGCAGGCCCTCGGGGAGCACGTGGAAGACCGAGCCGATGACGACGTCGGACGCCTTGATCGGGGTGTTCTCCGGGTCGCGCATGAGGCGCAGCGGCTTGAACGTGGGGTGGTCGCCGGGCAGGCTCGGGCCGCCGTTCCAGAAGGTGATGGACAGGCTGTTCTGCGGAGCCGGGCCGAGGCTGCCGGCCACCTGGACCAGGAGGGGGAGTGAGAACAGGCCGAGCGCCCCACCGAGGGTGTACTTGATGAGCGGGCGGCGGGCCAGCTGGCTCGCCGTGCCGCCCTCGGTCATGGCCAGGACGACGTCGTCACGGGAGGCGTCGGGGGAGCGCATCCGGTGGCGCAGCTCGACCACCTCGACGTCGGGCATGAGGGTCTTGGCCCAGTGGACCGCGCCGAACCCGATGCCCAGCAGGGCCAGCGCCATGCTCACCCCGAGGGCGGCGTGGAGGGCGTTCATGTCCCCGATGCCCGGGATGAGGACGTAGGCGCTGGGGTCGATGGCGAAGTAGGCGACGATGAAGGCGATGGTCCCGATGATCGAGATCGAGAACAGAGCGGCCACCTGACGCTCGGCCCGGCGTGCCCCCGCTTCGCTGAGGTCGGAGAGCCGGGGCTGGTGCGCGGGCAGCCCGGGGTTCTCGAACCGGTCGGAGCGCTCGAGGGTCCCGTGGGCCCCGTCCCCCGCCGCCACCTCGATGTCGGTGTGCGTCCTGTCCTGCTCGTTCATCGGGTGCGAATCCTGTCTCGTCCGTGGAGTGGCGGGGGGTCAGGCGGCCTTGTTGCCGAGCCAGACGGCCGCGGCGACGAGGATGCCGAGGCCGAAGACCCAGGCGAACAGACCCTCGGAGACCGGTCCGAGGGAGCCCAGCTTCATCCCACCCGGGCTGGGGGTGTCCTGCACCGCCTTGAGGTAGGCGATGATGTCGCGCTTGTCGGTCGGGGAGATGTTGGAGTCGTTGAAGACCGGCATGCTCTGCGGGCCGGTGTCCATGGCCTCGTAGATGTACCTGGGATCCGTGCCGAACAGGGACGGGGCGTACTTGCCTCGGCTCAGCGCGCCACCCGCGCCGGAGGCGTTGTGACACATCGCGCAGTTGACCCGGAAGATCTCGCCGCCGTGCGCGGCGTCGCCCTTGGTCGGGTCGACCGCCTCGGCGTTCGGGACGCCCGGGCCGGGGGCGAGGGAGTCGATGTAGGCGCCGACCGCCGCGATCTGGTCCGGGGAGAACCCGACGTCCTTCCTGGCTTGGGCCTGCACGCCGGGGATGGCCATCGGCATCCGCCCGGTGCCCATCTGGAAGTCGACGGCGGCCGAGCCGACACCGGCCAGGGCCGGTCCGGCGACCTCGTCGCCGTTGCCGGTGGCATGGCCCTCGGCGTTGAGGCCGTGGCAGGTGGCGCAGTTGGCCTGGAACAGCTGCTTGCCCTGGCTCACCTGTTCGGCGCTCACGGTGGCGGCCGTGGCCGCCTGGGGGGCGAGCGCGGAGTAGATCATGCCCATGGCGACCAGCCCGAGCATGAGGAGGAGGGCGATGGCCGCCGGGTGGCGGCGGCGCTGTGCCAGTGCGTTCACGGTGCGGTTCCTGTCCTCTTCGTGCGGTCGGTGGTCGGCAAGACCGGTGGTCGGGGGTCAGGCGCTCACTTGAGCAGGTAGATCATGGAGAACAGGACGAGCCAGACGACGTCGACGAAGTGCCAGTAGTACGACGTGACGACGGCTCCGGTGGCCTGGGCGTGGGTGTAGCGGCGGGTCGTGAACGTGCGGCCGATGATGAGCAGGAAGGCGATGAGGCCGCCGGTGACGTGCAGGGCGTGGAAGCCGGTGGCGAGGTAGAAGATCGAGCCGTAGGAGTCGGACGACAGCGTGATGCCCTCGGAGACGAGGTTGGCGTACTCGAAGATCTGCCCGGAGACGAAGAGGGCGCCGAAGACATAGGCAAGGACGTACCACTCGCGCATGCCCCATCCGCTGGGCTTGAGCAGCGAGCCGCTGCGGGCGACGGTGCCGTTCTCGGCCTGGCGGACGCCGAGCTGGCACCACACCGAGGAGATGACCAGGAGTGCGGTGTTCACGCTGGCGAACGGCACGTTGAGGTGGCCCGTGCTCTCGGCCCACAGCGGCTTCTCGTGCCCGCGGATCGTGAAGTAGAAGGCGAACAGCGCCGCGAAGAACATCAGCTCGCTCGACAGCCACACCATGGTGCCGACGGCCACCATGTTGGGTCGGGTCGCCGGGCCCTGCCCGGGGATGCTCGGGACGGGCCCCCGGGGCTTGTGCTGGACATCCGATGCAGTCGTCACGGGCGCCATTATGTCGGGAATCACACGATCTCGCTGCGCTGACCCGAGGGTTTTTCCAGTATGAGATCTGGTATGGGGGCCATCTGAGGGTGGGTGCGCCTCGCCCTGGCGGCGCTCCGGCCGGGCCGCGCGGCGCCGCAGCGCCGGCCCCGCCCCTCCCCGGTACGATGCCGCCATGACCCCCGCGCACGACTCCGACGCCCCGCCCTCCTCGGCTCCCGAGGGCGTCCGCCGGATCTCGGTCCTGCTCTACAGCGATGACATCACGACGCGCGACGCGGTCCGCGCGGCCGTCGGCCGGCGCCCGGCCCGCGACGTCGAGGTGGCCCGCTGGCACGAGTGCGCCACCGGCCCCGCGGTCGTCGAGGCCGCCGACGCGGGCGGCTGGGACGTGCTCGTGCTCGATGGGGAGGCGGCCCCCACCGGCGGGCTCGGCCTGTGCCGCCAGCTCAAGAACGAGATCTTCCACTGCCCGCCGGTCCTCGTGCTCACCGGGCGCCCCCAGGACGGGTGGCTGGCCGGATGGTCCCTGGCCGACGAGGTCGTCCCGCACCCGCTGGACCCGGCCGCCCTGGCGGACGCCGTGGCCCGCCTGGCGCGGGTCGCCACAACGGTGGGCTGATCCGGTGTCCGGGGGCGTGCCGGCCACGACCACGTGGCCGGACCTGTTGACCACCCTGCTGCGCGGCACCGACCTCGACGCCGATCGGGCCAGGTGGGCGATGACCGAGATCATGGGCGGTGAGGCCTCGCCGGTGCAGGTGGCGGGGTTCCTCACCGCGCTGCGCGCCAAGGGCGAGAGCGTGACAGAGCTCCGCGCGCTGGCCGACGTCATGCTCGAGCACGCGCACCGCATCGAGGTCACCGGACCGAGCATCGACGTCGTCGGCACCGGTGGCGACCGCCTCCACACCGTCAACATCTCGACGATGTCCGCGGTCGTCGTCGCCGGAACCGGGCTGCGGGTCGTCAAGCACGGCAACCGCGCGGCCTCCTCGTCCTCCGGCTCGGCGGACGTCCTCGAGTCGCTCGGGGTCAGCCTGACCCTGAGCCCGGAGCAGGTCGCCGAGGTCGCCGAGCGAGCCGGCATCACCTTCTGCTTCGCCCAGACCTTCCACCCGGCGATGCGGCATGCCGCCGCGGCTCGCAGCGGCCTCGGAGTGCCGACCGTGTTCAACGTGCTCGGCCCGATGACCAACCCCGCTCAGCCGACGTATGCCGCGGTCGGGGTCGCCGACCCGCGGATGGCGCCGCTCATCGCGGGGGTCTTCGCCGACCGGGGCAAGGACGCGGCGGTGTTCCGCGGCGACGACGGGCTCGACGAGGTCACCATCGCGTCGAGCACCACACTGTGGTGGGTCCGCGGCGGCGAGGTGACCGAGGTGACCCTGGTCCCGGAGGACCTCGGCGTGTCGCGCCGGTCGCTGGACCAGATCCGTGGGGCGGACGCGGCGTTCAACGCAGCGGTCGCCACCCGGCTGCTCGACGGGGAGGTCTCGGCCGTCCGGGACGCGGTCCTGCTCAACGCCGGCGTGGCGCTGGCCGTCGCGGCGGGTGACGAGGGACCCGGCACGGACGGCGTGTCCGACGCGGTGCGCCGCGGCATGGCCGCCGCGGCCGGGGCGATCGACTCCGGCGCTGCGCGGCAGGCTCTCGCCCGATGGATCGCGGCGACCCGGTCGGTCGCCGGCTGAGTCAGCCCTCCATGCCGAGGCTGAACGCCGCCTCGAGGTCGTGCCGGGAGTAGGTCCGGAAGGCGATGTGCGTCGCGGTGGCGGTGACGCCGACGACCTTGTTGAGCCGGTCCGCGATCACGTCGTGGAGCTGCTCGTGCTCGTGGACCCGGACCATGGCGATGAGGTCGGCGTCGCCGGCGACGGAGTAGACCTCGCTCACTCCGTCGAGCTCGGCGATCTCCTGGGCGACCTCGGGGATCCGGTCGACGTCGGCGGAGATGAGGACGATGGCGGTGATCACCCGGTCAGCCTAGGCCGTCAGGGCACCGGCCGCGCCGCGGACCGGGCAGGTCCAGGAACCATCGACGTCGACGATGCGCACTGCGGGGGTCTCGAGCCAGCGCAGGACCTTGTCGGTCTCCTCCGGCGTGGCGGCGGTCGCCGGCGGGTGCGGTGCGAGGACCTGCTCGGCGCTGGCCCGCAGGGCCTGGACGTAGGGCATCGGGTCTGCGCCGCGCGGGGAGCGGCTCGACCCGGCGAGCCGGCCGTGCCGCACGCAGACGAGCTCCCAGCCGCCCAGTGGCGCCGGGCGGGCGGCGACCAGCTCGGCGATGCGGGACAGGGGCTCCATACGCTGGGCGGCGGCGGCGCCGCGCACGAGTGCGGTCAGGCGGTCGCGCACCGCGGCGGCGTCCTCGAAGCGCTCCTGGGCCGCCAGGACCGTCATCCGCTCGCGCAGGGCGGTCACCGCCTCGGATGGGTCGCCGGCGAGGAGCCGGGCCGCACGCTCGGCGACGGCGGCATAGTCGTCCTGGCTCTGGGCGCCGGTGCACGGTGCCCCGCACCGGCCCATCTCGGCCAGCGCGCAGGCCGACCGGTGCCGGGTGGGGCTCAGCCGCTCGACGCACTGGCGCAGCGGGAGGACGTCGTGGACGGCCGCCACCGCGTCCTGGGCGGCGGACCGGGAGCCGAACGGGCCGACGTAGCGGGCGCCGTCGCCGAGGACGGCGCGGACGATCGAGAGGCGGGGGAAGGGCTCGACGGTGAGCTTGACCCACAGGGCGCGCTCAGGACGGGTGGAGCGGCGGTTGTAGCGGGGCTTGTGCTCGGCGATGAGGCGCAGCTCGCGGACCTCGGCCTCCAGCGGCGTCGCGCAGACGACCGGAGTGACCGAAGCGGCGATGCGGACCATCTCGGCCATCCGACGCCGCTGCTCGGAGGCGGTGAAGTACTGGCGCACGCGGGTGCGGATCGAGACCGAGGTGCCGACGTAGAGGACATGGCCGGCGGAGTCCTTGAAGAGGTAGACGCCCGGCTCGTCGGGCAGGCCCTCGGCGAGGTGCCGCTTGCGCCGGGTGGCGGCCGGCACCCGGGCCGAGTAGTCGCAGAGCTCCTCGAGGGTGTGGACCCCGAGCGAGCCGACCCGCCCGATCAGCGCGTGGAGCACGTCGACGGTGGCGCGGGCGTCGTGCAGCGCGCGGTGGTCGGGCGTCGTGGCGGCCCCGAACAGGACCGCCAGGGAGGCGAGCCGGTGGTTGGGAGCCTCGTCGCGGGTGACCAGCTGGCGGGCGAGGTGGACGGTGTCGACGACGGTCGGGCCGGGCCACGCGATGGCGAGGCGGGCGGCGGCCGACTTGAGGAAGGAGATGTCGAACCCGGCGTTGTGGGCGACGAGCACCGCCCCGGACGCGAACTCGAGGAAGGCCGGCAGGACGGTCTCGATCCGGGGGGCGCCGGCCACCATCGAGTCGGTGATGCCGGTGAGCACCGAGATGAACGCGGGGATGGGCACGCCCGGGTTGACCAGGGTCTGGAACTCGCCGAGCACCTCGCCGCCGCGCACCTTGACCGCACCCACCTCGGTGATCGCCGCGTCGGAGGGGCTGCCGCCGGTCGTCTCGAGGTCGACGACGACGAAGGTCACGCCGGCCAGCGAGGTGCCCAGGTCATCGAGGGTGCCCTGGACCATCTGCATGCCGACGACGCTAGGTGGCGGGTCCGACAACCTCGCGCAGGCGCGCCCAGCGGAGGCGTTGTCGGCGGTGCCGCCTACGGTGAGGGCAGAACCGAAAGGGGTGATCCGATGGCTTCCCAGGCTTCCC
>CAYPYK010000092.1:9409-11250 GCA_964414665.1 uncultured Intrasporangiaceae bacterium
GGCTTCCCGGGCTTCCCGGGCTTCTCAGGCCTCCTCGCCTTCCCACGACCAGGGGTCCCTGGTCATCGACTGCGCGAGCTGCCCGGTTCGCGAGGTGCACTGCTCCGACTGCATGGTCACGGCGCTGCAACAGCTGCCCGAGCCGGGGCTGCCCCTCGACCGCGACGAGCGCGCCGCGGTGACCGCGCTCGTGCGGGCCGGGCTGCTCGGTGCCGACGCGGCCTCCGGGGCCCGGGCGCGAGGTGAGGCGCTGCGCCGCTCGGCGGCCGGCTGAGCGCGCCCCCGCGCCCCCCCGCGCCCCCCGCGCGCGCCCCCGAGGCACGGGCCAGGTCCGGCCCGGGCCGTCCACCGAGGTCCACCCGGCTCGTCAGCCCGCGCGGACCTCCGCTCTGCCGGTCGCCGGCACGACGAGTGAGGCGGCGACCAGGGCGGCCGAGAGCCAGAACTGGTTGTAGAACGCCTGCTTGTTGACGAGGTTGGCGACCAGCAGGACGAGCGCCAGCCAGCGCAGCAGCTCGGCCACCCCCGGCTGGCGCCGGTACACCGTCCAACAGGCCAGGGCCAGCGCCGCGAGCACCGGCAGGCCGCTCGCCCAGAACGGCAGGGTCACCCCGTACTCGTTCAGCGCCAGCAGGTACCACGTGTTCGCGAAGCGGATCGGGTGGAACGAGACGAGGGTCGTCACCGTGTCGTGGAGGAAGTCACCGGGGCCGGCCAGAACCCAGGGGGCGATCAGCGCGGCCGCCAGGCCACCGGTCGCGAGCGTCCGGCGCACGCCGAAGTCACGCCACAGCAGCACCAGGGGCAGGAAGGCCGCGAGGTGCTGCTTGCTCGCGCAGGCCTGGGCGAGCGGCAGCACGGCCCACCAGGCCTGACCGCGGCGCACCAGGACCGCCCACCAGAGGATGCCCGCGGCGAGCAACGGCTCCGTCCACGCCTGGTCGACCTGGGTCAGCGCCCCCGGGACGACGACGAGCACGGCGGCCACCGAGGCGGCGCGGACGACGGCGTCGTCCCGGCCGGCGGCATCGAGCTCGCCGGGCTGTCCGCGGGCGAGCCACCACAGCCCGGCGAGCAGCACCGCCGACCACGCAGCGAGCGCCCACCGGACGTCGCCCACGAGCCAGCGCCCCGGCGCGAGGAGCACGGCCGTCCACGGCAGGTAGGGGAACAGGTCGTGCACGCCGGGCGAGCCCGTCCAGGTCGCGGCATACATGTCGGACCCGTGCAACAGCCCGTCGCAGGCCTGCTGGAGGACGACCCACACGTCGATCCGGGGGGCCCGGTCCCCGACGACCGTGACCGCGGCCGCCGTCACCGAGGTCGCCACGGCGAGGGCGTATGCCGCCCGTGCGGCATACCGGGTCGGGCGCACCAGGAGGGCGGCGCTGCCGAGGGCCCCCACGGTGAGCACGAGGCGGGCGCTGAGCAGCCAGCCGCCGCTGAGGTAGGTGAACAGGGGGACCGCCCAGGTGACCACGACCGAACCCAGGAGCAGGGCCGGGGCCAGCCACCTCACCCGGGGGAGCCGCCAGCCTCGCACGAGCCAGGCTCCCAGGCCGGCGGCTGCTGCGGTGAGGACCAGGACGATGGGCACTCGGAAGCGGACGACGCTCCACTGGAGCACCCCGGTGTAGGCCAGCCAGGTCAGACCGAGAGCGGCGGCGCCGAGGGTGCCGCGCCGGCTCGGCTCAGCCGCCGTAGAGGGCGTCGACCTCGTCGGCGAAGTCCCGCATGACGATGGTGCGCTTGAGCTTGAGCGACGGCGTGAGATGGCCGGACTCCTCGGTGAAGTCGGTGTCGAGGACGGCGAACTTCCGGATCGACTCGGCCTTCGAGAC
>CAYPYK010000093.1:0-11130 GCA_964414665.1 uncultured Intrasporangiaceae bacterium
TCGAGCGCGAGGTAGTCCGCGAGGTCGGCCGCGCGGACGCCGCCGGTCGGCACGAGGCGCAGGCCCGGGAACGGCGCCGCCAGGTCACGGACACCGGCCGGCCCTCCGAGCCGACCCGCCGGGAACACCTTGACGACGTCGACGCCGGCCTCGAGCGCCCGCATGATCTCCGTGGCCGTGGCCACCCCCGGCAGGGCCGGTACACCGCGCGCACGGCAGCGGTCGAGGACCTTGTCGCTGGTCCCGGGGCTGACGACGAACCGGGCGCCCGCGTCGACCACGTCGTCCACCTGGGCGGGGGTGGTGACGCTGCCGGCACCGACGACCATGCCGGGCTGACGGGCGAAGGAGTGCAGGGCGTCCAGCGCCCCCGGGGTGCGCAGGGTCACCTCCGCGCAGAGCAACCCGCCGGCGCGCAGCGCAGCGGCCAGCGCGGGCACCTCCCGGGCCGAGTCGAGGACGACGACGGGCACCACGGGGATGCCGGCGAGCAGAGCGGTCATGGACCCCTCCGGCGCGACGGGCGGCGCGTCGGATGACGTGACGGCGGATCTGATGCGACCGGTCATGCCGCTACCTTCCTTCCACGGTCGAGGGTTCTGCTCCCGTCGGGGTCCGCGCCGGGCCGGTGTCCCAGAGCCGGCGGACGGCGTCGCGCACCTGCGCGAGGTAGGCGCGCTCGTGCGGCACGCGGGGGTCGAGAAGTCCGGGCAGCGCGAGGAGCCGGTCCGCCGCGGCGTCCGGGCCGGACCGCCCGGGCGGCGGGTTCCCCGCGGCCGTCAGGGCGGCGTCCGTGACCCCGAGCCCGGCGGCCCGAGGACCTGCCGTGCAGACGACCCAGGCGGCGAGCAGCCGGGCACAGCCGGGTGCCGGCAGCCCGGCGGCGAGGCGGGCCCGCACGGTCGGCAACACCCGGACGGCGAGCTTCTGCGAGCCGTCCCCGGCCACCTTCGCCGTCGGGTAGGGCAGCGCGGCGTCGCGGAAGCGGCGCAACACGTCCTCGACGTAGCCCGCGAGGTCCCACCCCGGCGGGCTCTCCAGCATGGGGAGGACCTCGCCGGCGAGCAGGTCCCGGACGGCGGCCAGGAGGGCCGGGTCCGCCGCGGCCTGCGACACGAACCGGTGCCCGGCGAGCAGGCCCCAGTAGGCGAACGCCGAGTGCGCGGCGTTGAGCGTGCGCAGCTTGGCGTGCTCGTAGGGGGTGACGTCGGGAACGAGCTCGACGCCCGCGAGCTCCCAGCGCGGCCGGCCCGTCGGGAACACGTCCTCGAGCACCCACTGGGAGAACGGCTCGGTCACGACGGGCCAGGCGTCGTCGAGGCCCGCGGCGGCGAGCCGGGCGCGATCGGCGTCGGTCGTCGCCGGCACGATCCGGTCGACCATCGACGACGGGAAGGCCACGGTGCCCCGGACCCAGTCCGCCAGCCGGGTGTCGAGGCGCTCCGCGAAATCCTCGACGACCCGGGCGACGGCCCGGCCGTTGCCCGGCAGGTTGTCGCAGGAGGCCACGGTCAACGGCGGTGTCCCGGCTGCCCGCCGCAGGCGCAGCGCCTCGACGAGCAGCCCCGGCAACGAGCGGGGCGCCGAGGGGGCACCGAGGTCGTGCCGCACCTCGGGCCGGCCGACGTCGAGCGGTCCACCCGGCTCCACGGCGCAGTACCCGTGCTCGGTGACCGTGACGGTCACCACCGTCACGGCGGGGTCGGTGAGCGCGGACAGGGCGCCCCGGACATCCTGGGAGGCGACGTCGATGCCGAGGATCGCCCCCACGGCACGGATCTCCTCCGTCGCGCGGGGGGCCCCGGAGCCGTCGGCCGCAGTGCGGCGTTCCACGACGTGGTAGACGAAGTCGTTGGGCGCCAGGGCATCCCGCACGCCGGGAGAGCGCAGCGAGATCCCGCGCACGGCCCCGACCCGCTCACCGGTGCGCAGCACGTCGTCGCAGTAGACCGCCTGGTGGGCGCGGTGGAAGACCCCCGGTCCGATGTGGGCGACGGTCGGCCGGAGCCGGGCCCGGTCGTAGCCGGTCCACACCCGCGCGGGAGTCATCGGACCATCGGCAGGCACGAGGGCCCGGTCGGCTCGCTCGACTTGTAGGTCAGGACGAACTCGCGGTGGCCGAGCGCCTCGCTCGCGGTGGGCCGCCCCGCCGCGACGGCGTGCAGCAGACCCAGGACCTCATCCGCGACGTCGTCGATCCCCTCGCGGCCCTCGAGGATCCGGCCTGCGTCGACGTCCATGTCCTCGCCCATCCGCCGGTAGGTCTCGGGGTTGGCGCAGATCTTGACCACGGGTGAGACCGCGGAGCCGACGACCGAGCCACGCCCGGTCGTGAACAGGACGACGTGCGACCCGGCCGCGATGAGCTCGGCGATCTCGGCGTTGTCGTTGATGTTCGGGAACCCCCAGCGCGGCGTGCCCTCGGGGACGACGTCGAGCAGGTACAGCCCCGGCGCCGGGAGCTGCTGACCGGGCGTGACGACTCCGTGGATGGGGCCGCTGCCGGACTTCGAGTACGCCCCGAGGGACTTCTCCTCCAGCGTCGTGAGGCCGCCCTCGGCGTTGCCGGGCGAGAAGCTGCCGTGTCCCATCGCGGTGTAGTACGCGGCCGCCTTCTCGACGCGGCCGACGATCTGCGCGCCGAGCTCCGGGGTCACGGCGCGGCGGGCCATGTGGTGCTCGCAGCCGATGAGCTCACCCGTCTCCTCGAAGACCGCCGTCCCCCCGGCCGCGACGTGCCGGTCGAAGACGCGGCCGACGACCGGGTTGGCGGTGATCCCGCTCGTGCCGTCCGAACCCCCGCAGATGGTCCCGATCACCAGATCCGCGAGCGCGAACGGCACCGTCCGCGCGGTCGCGGACCGGGCGCGGGTCTGGTCGACCCAGGCCCGCCCGCGAGCGACGGTGGAGCGGGTGCCGCCCTCCTGCTGGATGACGAGCGTCGTGACCGGCCGCCCCGAGGCGGCCACGGCGTGCGCGAGCGCCTCGCGGTCGAACCCCTCGCAGCCCAGGGACACCAGCGCGACGGCGCCGACGTTCGGGTGGGTGCAGAGCAGCTCGAGCATCCGGTGCGCGTAGGCGCTGGGGTAGCAGCCGGTGAAGCCGATGACGTGCACGTCCTCGCGGCCGGCGGCGACGGCGTCCGCGACGGTGCGCGCGCACTCGACGAGGTACACCACGGCGACGACGTCCCGGATGCCCACCCGGCCGTCGGCGCGGGGGTAGCCCAGCAGCGGCTGCGGGGACGTGGTCATGCCTGGCCGCCACGGTTCGCGAAGGTCATGATGTAGTCGCTCCCGAGGTTGTGGATGTGAACCCAGTCCCCGGCGGAGACCGGGGCGGTCGCCGAGCCGATGGACATCCCCGACCGGACGACGTGCTCGGCGGGGGCGATGTCGCGCACCGCGACCTTGTGCCCCAGGGCGACGGGCCCGGTCGTGCGCAGGACCCGGCCGTCCGACGTCCGCCACTGCCCCGCCGCGAGGTCTCGCACCGCGATCGCGACGTCGTCCCCCGGGGCGAGCAGGAGCAGGTCGTAGGGGCCCGGCGCCGGGGCGGTGGCCGGCTCTGCGGTGCCGCTCATGGGGTTCCGTCCCCGATGCCGACGTCGACGACGGCCTTGACGACCTCGGGGGTCGAGGCGAGTCGGGGCAGGTCGTCGACGACGGACGTCAGGGTGCTGCGGTGGTTGACCCAGGTGGTGGCCTCCAACGAGCCGGCGCGGACCGCGGCGAGGACCTCCGCCCAGTCCTCGGCCGTCGCGTTGCGCGACGCGTGCAGCGTCACCTCCCGCCGGTGGAAGCCGGGGTTGCCGAAGCTGACGACACCCCTGGTGTGGCCGACGAAGACGAGCCGGCCGGCCGGCCCGACGAGGTCGAACGCCGCCTCCATCGAGCCGCGGTCGCCGCTGGCGTCGACCACCAGGGACGGCAGGTCGCCGTCGCCGCGCTCACGCGCCTGCGCGGCGAGGTCGTCGTCGACGGCGAAGGCGTCGAGACCGCTGGCTGCCGCGAAGCCGACCCGGCCGGGCAGGGTGTCGGCCACGCGGACCCGCGGCGTCGTCCGCCGGGCCACCTGCGCCACCGCGAGTCCGACCGGTCCCGCGCCGAGCACGAGCACCGAGTCCTCGGGCGCCAGCCCGGCCCGGCGCACGGCGTGCCAGCCGATCCCGAGCGTCTCGACGAGGACGAGTTGGTCCAGGCTGAGCCCGTCCCCCCGGAAGAGCTGCGCCGCCGGCAGCAGCATCCGCTCCCGCAGGCCGCCCGGGCGGGTCACACCGAGCACCTCGATCCGCTCGCAGCAGTTGCTGCGACCGCGCCGGCAGGTGTCGCACCGGCCGCACGACAGGTACGGCATGACCGCGCACCGGTCACCGGGGGCGACCGTGGTGACGTCGCGGCCGACGGCGAGCACCTCGACCGCGAGCTCGTGCCCGAGCACGCAGGGGTACTGGATGAAGTTCTGGGTGCCGTCGTAGGCGTGGTAGTCGGTGCCGCAGATCCCGACCCGCCGGACCGCGACCAGCACCTCGCCCGCGCCCGGATCCGGATCCTCCGGGTGCTCCACCAACTCCAGCCGTCCCGGCCCGCTCAGCAGTGCCGCCAGCACGAGCCGCACCTCCCGTCGGGTGTCGTCCGGGGGCGTCCACGGTGCGGGCCCGCGGTCGCCTGACCGCGCGCCCCCGCGAGCCCGCACCTGTTCACTGGAAGTTCAGGAAGTCCGCGGCGTTGTCCGCGGTCACCAGCGCCGTGCCGGTGTCGATGAACGGCTCGACGGGCTTGCCCTGGACGGCGTTGACCGCCGCCTCGACCCCGAGGGACGCCATCTTCCCCGGGAACTGGGCGATCGTGGCCCTCATGTCGCCGGCCTGGATGGCCTTGGCCGCGTCCGGCAGGCCGTCGTAGCCCATGACGAGGACCTTCTTGCCCTTCTGTTTGGCCACCTTCGCCGCGGCGATGGCCGGATCGTCGCAGGCCGAGTAGATGGCGGTGAGGTTGGGGGACCGGGTGAAGAGGTCCTGCGCGACCGTGGCGCCCTTGGCTGCGTCGCACTTCGTCTCCGCGCCGCCGATGATCACCTTGACCCCGGTGCCCGCCAGGGCGTCCTTGACCCCCTGGATCCGGGCGTCCAGGGCGGGCACGCCACGCACCCCTTCCATGAGAGCGAGAGTGTCACCGGACTTGAGCACCGACTTGAGGTAGGCGCCGGCTGCCTGGCCGCCCTTGACGTTGTCCGTGGCGGCGACGGCGGTCCGCTGGGTGAAGGCCTCGAGGTCGTTGTCGACGAGGATCACCTTGAGACCCTTGTCGGCCGCGGCGTTCATCGCCGGGATGACCTCCGGGCCCATCGGGGTGATGACCATGGCCTGGAAGCCCTTGGCCACGGCGTCCTGGATCTGCGCGGTCTGGCACGGGACGTCCGAGGGGGACTTGCACGAGAAGTAGGAGATGTCGGCGGCGCCCGGGTTCTGGTCGGACCAGGCCTTCGCCGAGTCCTCCATGGCGGTGAAGAACGCCACCGGGAACTTGGTGATGAAGGCGACCTTGACCGGGCCGGCCGCCTCGGCCGTGGAACTCTCGGCGGCCGAGGGTGACGCGGACGACGGGGCGGCAGACGTTGCGCCGCTGCTGCCGCCTCCGCAACCGGCCGTGGCCAGCGCGAGCGCGCCCCCGACCGATACGAGGATCTTCCGGCTTCTCATAGTTGACTCCCTGCTGGGTGACGGGCGGGCGGTCGATCGCGGACAGGTGTGGTTGGAACCGTTGCGGCTCAGATGCTCTGGTGACCGGCAGCGCCGACGATCCACGCCACCAGGCGTTCGTGGTTCTCGGCCGTGGGGACGGTCTCGCCGACGGACCGGCCGCGGCGCAGGACGATGGCGCGGTCCGCCACGGCCATCACCTGGTCCATGCTGTGCGAGATGAGGATCACGGCCACGCCGTCGTTCTTGAGGCGACGCACGAGGTCCAGGACGCGCGCCGATTCCCGTAGTCCGAGGGCTGCCGTCGGCTCGTCGAGGATGACGAGCTTGGAGGAGAACGCAACGGCGCGCGCCACGGCGACGGCCTGCCGCTGCCCACCGGACATCAGTGCGACCTGGGCGTCGAGGTCGGGCAGCGCCACCTGGAGCCGGTCCAGCAGCTCTCGGGTGCGGTCGGCCATCCGTCGGTGCCGCATGAGCCGCAGGGCGCGGGGCAGCCAGGACGGGCCGGCCAGCTCACGGCCGGCGAAGAAGTTCGCCGCCGGGTCGAGGTTGTCGAACAGTGCGAGGTCCTGGTAGACGGTCTCGACCCCGTGGGCCCGCACGGCCATCGCGCCCGTCGTGGTGATGTCGACGCCGTCGAGGGCGACGGTCCCGGAGTCGAGCCGGTGGACCCCGCTGATGGCCTTGATGAGCGTGGACTTGCCGGCGCCGTTGTCGCCGAGCAGGGCGACCACCTCGCCGCGACCGACCTCGAAGGAGACGCCGTCCAGCGCACGGACCGCACCGAACCGCTTCATCGCGTTCCGGACCTGCAGCACGGGCGTCGCCGTCCCTGCGGTCGCGCTCATGACGCGCTCACCGCCTGCAGGCTGCGGAACCGGCTCTCCAGGTGACCGCGGACGACGTCCAGCTCGACGGCGACGACGATGACCACCCCGGTCGCCATGTACTGCCAGTTCGGGTCGATGCCCAGCAGGTTGAGCCCGTTGCGCATCACGGCGATGACGAGCGCCCCGGTCAGGGCGTTGAGCACGGTTCCACGCCCGCCCAGGAAGCTTGCCCCGCCGATGATCACCGCGGCGATCGCGTCGAGCTCGGCGAGGGCCCCGGACGTCGGCGACCCGGCATCGGCCCGGCCCGTCGTGAGCAGGGCCGCGACCCCCGCGAGCAGCCCGCACACCGCGTAGACGGAGACCAGCACCGAGGGTACCGGGATGCCGTTGCGGACCGCGGCCTCGGGGTTGCCGCCGACCGCGTAGACCCAGCGGCCCCACACGAGCCCGCGGGTCGCGAGGACGAGCAGGCCGGCGACGACCACGACGACGATCGTCGCGATCGGGAACCAGCCGATGTCGCCCCCGCCCGGCACCGCCGCGATGCGGCCCGCACCGATCTCGTCCACCAGCGGTGGTGCGCCCTGGATGGTCTCGCTGTGGGACAGGTAGAGGGCCAGTCCGCTCGCCGCCGTGAGCATCGCGAGCGTGGGGATGAACGGGTGCGGTAGCCGACCCTTGACGAACAGCAGGCCGTTCACCAGGCCGACGGCCGTGCCGGTCACCAGCGCGGCGGCGACCGCCAGCAGTGTGGACCCCTGGTGCTGCCACGTGAGCGCCCCGACCACTGCACTGAGCGAGAGGTTGGAACCCACGGAGAGGTCGATGCCCCGGGTCACGACGACGAGCAGCTGACCGAGCGCCAGGACGCAGATCACCGCCGACTGGTTGAGGACGTTCCCGATGTTCTCCAGGGACACGAAGACGTCGGATACCACCGCCAGCACCAGCACCAGCAGGACGAGGATCGCCGCCGGGCCGGCGCGGAGCAGGGCCAGTGCCAGCGTCAGCCCGCCTCTCCCGGCCCTGGCACGGGGCGGCTCGCCACCGGCCGTCCCGACGACCGCCGGCAGCACCGCCTGCGGGCCCTGAGCTGTCACCGGGACTCCTCCCATGTCGGACGTGTCGGAACACTATGGGAACAATTTTCGATAGTCAACAGACAATTTCCTATAGGATTTTGCCAAGGGGTTCCCCTATGATGCGATCAGCGACGACAGCCTGGAGACCCGTGGAACCCCTAGAGCTCGCGCAGCGCACGGACCCCGCGACGTCGGTGGGGCGCCTCAGCAGGCGACAGCCGCTCGTGAACGACGTCCACGACGTCCTGGTGGACATGGTCATGAACCACACGTTCGGCCCCGGGGCACGGCTGAACATCGAGGCTCTCGCCCGTGCCCTCGGCGTCTCGCCGACACCGATCCGTGAGGCTCTGGCACGGATGGAGGCGCAGGGGCTCGTCGTCAAGGAGCCCCGGCGCAGCTACACGGTCGCCCCTCTGATCGGGCTGGACGAGTTGCGGGCACTCATCGACTTCAGGCTCATCGTCGAGCCGGTCGCTGCCGCCGCAGCGGCACGCAACGCGACGACGGAGCAGACGACGGCGCTGCGCACCTTCGCCCGCAGCGGCGGGGCCGGTGACCACGACGCGACGGCCAACCGGCTGGACATGGTCTACGACGCGGCGTTCCACGACCGCATCGCCGAGCTGTCCGGCAACCCCTGGCTGCGCGAGTCGCTCGGGCACCTGCGCAGCCACCTGCACATGTACCGGCTGTACCATCACGCTCAGCAGGCCGCCGCAACCAAGCCCGAGCACCTCGCGATCGCCAAGGCGATCGCCCAGCACGACCCGGACGCCGCGGCAGATGCCATGCGGACCCACCTGACCACCGCGATGCGGCGGATCGACGACGTCTTCTCCTCCGGACAGGGGCAGTCGCCGGAAGCCGACTGACGCAGGCCACGAACCTGTCGGGCGGGCCGCGCGGCGTCGTCGGGGTCGATGCCGCTCAGGCGGGCACCGCGACGTTGTCGAAGACGTCCGTGAGGGCCGCGAGGGCCGACTGGCGTTCCTCGAGCTGCCGTCGGGTGGTGGTGAGCGCGGCGGCGGTGAGGGCGCCCGCCGCCGTGGCGGCGTCCAGTGCCCGGGTCAGGCCGTCGCCGAGGTCGGCGTACGCCTGCGCCACGGCCGCGGACAGCGCACGTTCGGCCTGGGCAAGCCGCTCCTGGACGTCGAACCGGGCCCGACCGAGGTGCTTGTCGGGCAGGTCGACGGCTCGACGGCGCAGCGCCGTCACGATCCGGCGCCGGGCGAGCGCTCCCGGTGCATGGCGGCGAAACTGCTCGGCCAAAGGCGCGTCCCAGCCGACCGGATCGGCGAAGTCGAACTGGAACCGGGACGCCGCCGGACGTGGGAGGACGATGGGGTCGGTGCTCAACCGGACGCCGAGGTCGCGCTCTGCCGCGTCCCGTACAGCGCTCGCCGCCTCCTGCAGGTGGCTCTCCTCCTGTGCGACAAGGTGGTCGAGATGGTCACGCAGCCGCCCGGCCCACTCCTCCTGCCAGCCCGTCACACCGGCCCGGACCAGGGCCCGCACGGCGTCGCCGGCACGGGCGCGCAGGCCTTGGGCGCCGTCGTGACCGGGCTGGGCCGCCAACCGGTCGACCTCGGCCCGGGCCTGCCGGGCCAGGAAGCTCGCCCGAGCGGCCGCGTCCTCGGTCAGTGAGTGCTGCAGCGCGCTTGTACGCCAGCGGATCCGGGACTGGCCGTCGGAGGCCTCGGCCGGCAGGCGGGACAGCCGGTCTCGGAACGCCACCGCCTGGTCGTGTCGTGAGGTGGCCAGGGCGGCCAGCGCCGCGAGTGTCACCGCGGTCTCGTCGCCGAGCGCGGTCGCGACCCGGCGGGCCGCGACCGCGACGCTCGTCCGAAGATCCTCTCGGCCGCGGGTGGCGAGCCGTCCGGTGATCGCGTCCGCGACGGCGCCGACCCCGCTTGCCTGGTACGCGTCGTCGTCGGCGCGCAGCCGGCCGGCCAACCCGGCCCGGGCAGAGCAGGCCAGGATCTGCGTCCCCGGCAGGACCGAGTCGAGGAAGCCGAGGGCCTCGACCAGCTCGGCCGGGGTGAGCCGGTCGGCCTTGTTGAGCACCACGAAGGTCGCGACCGCACGACCCTGAACCTCGGCAAGCAGGGCGGCCTCCGACGCCGACATCGGCGGGTCTGCGGTGAGGACGAACACCGCCAGATCCATGCGGTCCAAGGCGGAGCGGGCCTCGGCGGTGTTGTGGCTGAGCACCGACCCGACGCCAGGGGTGTCGACGAGGCGGAGATCCGGGGCGGGCAGACCCTCGGACACCACCACGCTCACCTGGCCCACTCCCCTGGCGTTGGCGGGGTTGCCGTCCTCGGTGACGTAGTCGGGCAGCGCGGCCAGCCCGACCTGCTCGGTCCGGCCGTCCCGGAAGGTGACGTCGACCCGCTCCGGGGTGCCGGCGGTCAGCACCGTCGCGACCGCGGTCACCGGGATGACCCCGGTGGGCAGGATCTCGCGACCGAGCAGGGCGTTGCCGAGCGTCGACTTGCCGCGCTTGGCCTCGCCCACCAGGAGCACCCGCAACTGACCCTGCGCCAACCGTTGGCGCAGGTCGTCGACCACCGGGGAGCGCTCGGCGTCACACAGCGCCCGCAACTCAACCAAAGCCTCGTCGAGTGATGACGGCATACCCGGCTCCTACCCTTCGGGCAGGGACCGTTGGCGTGGTCGCGGTTGTCGGCGAGCCCCTCCGCCGTCCTGATCGACCAGGATATCCGTCAGTTGCGTCCGAACGGCAGGTCGGGACGGGTGACCGCGATCTCGACGAGCCGGTTGTACTTGGCCACCCGCTCGCCGCGCGCCGGCGCCCCGGTCTTGATCTGCCCGCATCCGGTCGCGACCGCGAGGTCGGCGATGAACGTGTCCGGGGTCTCCCCGGACCGGTGGGAGACCATCTGCCCGTAGCCGGCGCGGTGGCAGACCGCCATCGCCTCGAGGGTCTCGCTGACCGAGCCGATCTGGTTGAGCTTGATCAGGGCGGCGTTGGCGATCCCGTCGTCGATGGCCGCGGCGATGATGGCGGGGTTGGTGCAGAAGTTGTCGTCGCCGACGAGTTGGATGCGCTCGCCGAGACGAGCCGTGAGCTGCTGCCAGCCGTCGTGGTCGTTCTCCCCGAGCCCGTCCTCGATGCTCCAGATCGGGTACGCGTCGACCATCGAGGCATACCGCTCGACCATGTCGCCGCTGCTCAGCGACTGTCCATTGACCCGGTAGGTCCCGTCGTCCTGGCGGAACTCGGAGGCGGCCGGGTCGAGCGCGATCCCGATCCCGGCCGGACCCCGGTCGTAACCCGCGTCGCCGATCGCCGCGACGATCATCTCGAGGACTTCCTCGGGCTCGGCGAGGTCCGGGGCGAAGCCGCCTTCATCGCCCAGCCCGGTCGCGTGACCACCGGCGGCGAGGCGCTTCTTCAACGCGGCGTACACCTCGGCACCGGCTCGGACCGCCTCGGCCATCGACGGCGCACCGAGCGGGCAGATCATGAACTCCTGGAAGTCCA
>CAYPYK010000094.1:0-11118 GCA_964414665.1 uncultured Intrasporangiaceae bacterium
TTCGACCCCGACGAAATGCCGTCCGAGCCGCCGGGCAGCCGCGCCGGTGGTGCCCAAGCCCACCGTCCCGTCACCCGCGGTGGTCGCCTCGATGGTCCACCCCCGATCGCAGGTCCCGACCGTTCCGGCGCCGCCTCCGCTGTCCGAGTCCGCGCGGTTCGGCCGCGCCGACGAGCAGGGCCGGGTCTTCGTGCGGGCGGGCGACGGGGAACGCGAGGTCGGCTCCTACCCGGGGGTCACTCCCGACGAGGCCCTGCAGTACTTCGCCCGCAAGTACGACGAGCTCTTCGCCTCAGCCGACCTGCTGCAGCAGCGGATGCACCTGCCCGACGTCACGTCCAAGGAGGTCGCCGACGGGCTGGGCACCCTCAAGGAGCACCTCGAGGGTGCCAACGTCGTCGGCGACCTGCCCGCGCTCGACGCCACGGTGACGGCCATCGAGCAGGGCCTCGCGGCCAAGCGCGAGACCGAGTCCGCCGAGCGCGCCAAGGCGAAGGAGCAGGCGGCTGCGGAGCGTGAGCGGATCGTGCTCGATGCCGAGCACGTCGCCGGCCAGCCGGCCGGGTCGACCCAGTGGAAGACCAGCGGTGAGCAGATGCGCGCCCTGCTCGAGGAGTGGAAGTCGCACCAGCGCCGCGGCCCGAAGATCGACAAGACCGTCGAGAACGACCTGTGGCGCCGCTTCAGCCACGCCCGCAACACGTTCGACAAGGCGCGGCGCACCTGGTTCGCCCAGCTCGAGTCGACCCGATCCGACGCCAAGTCCACCAAGGAGGCCCTGGTCAAGGAGGCCGAGGCGCTCTCCTCGAGCCGGGACTGGGGCCCGACGGCTCGCGCCTTCAAGAACCTCATGGACCAGTGGCGCCGGGCCGGGCGTGCCGCTCGGGCCGACGACGACGCCCTGTGGGCCCGGTTCAAGGCAGCCCAGGACGCGTTCTTCTCCGCCAAGGACCAGGTGGCGGCCGCCGAGGACGAGGTGTTCCGGGCCAACCTGGCCGTCAAGGAGCAGCTCATGGTCGAGGCCGAGGCGATCCTGCCGGTCACCGACCTCGACGCGGCCAAGGCGGCCCTGCGGGTCATCCAGGACAAGTGGGACCGGGCCGGCAAGGTCCCCCGCGCCGACATCGAGCGCACCGAGAAGGTGATGCGCCGGGTCGAGGGGGCGGTGCGCGACGCCGACGACAGTCGGTGGCGGCACAGCAACCCCGAGGTCGCCGCCCGCGGCCGCTCGATGGTCTCCCAGCTGGAGGCGAAGGTCGCCGCCCTCGAGGATGAGCTCACCTCGGCGCAGGCCTCGGGCAACGCGCGCAGGGCCGCCGACGCGGCCTCGCAGCTGCAGACCCAGCGCCAGTGGCTGGACCAGGTCCGCTCCAGCCTCGACGAGTTCTCGGGCTGACCGACCTGTCCCGCACGGGGCCCCGACTGTCAGCCGGCGCCGGCTCCGCTCGTCACGGGTGCGCCACCCGGCCGCCGGTCACCCGGTAGACGTCGAACACGCCGTCGACCCGGCGGACCGCCTTGATGACGTGGTCGAGGTGACCCGGGTCGCCCATCTCAAAGGTGAACTTCAGCCCGGCCACCCGGTCCCGCGAGGTGTGGACGCTGGCCGAGAGGATGTTCACCCCGTTGTCGCTGAGGATCCGGGTGACGTCGGAGAGCAGCCGGGCCCGGTCGAGGGCCTCGACCTGGAGCTGGACGAGGAACACGCTTCCCGCCGAGGGCGCCCACTCGACCTCGATGATCTTCTCGAGCTGGGACAGGAGGGAGTCGGCGTTCGTGCAGTCGCGTCGGTGTACCGAGACCCCGCTCCCGCGCGTGACGAACCCGAGGATCTCGTCGCCCGGCACCGGCGTGCAGCACCGGGCGAGCTTGACCCACACCTCCGACATGCCCTTGACGACGACCCCCGGGTCCCCGCTGCGACGGCGCGACCGCGTGGCCACCGGGATGGTCGCCTCGGCGAAGTCCTCGCTGGCACCCTCCTCGCCGCCGACGTTGGCGACGAGCCGGGCCATGACGTGCTGGGCCGAGACGTGGCCCTCGCCGATGGCGGCATACAGCGCCTCGATCCCGCCCAGGTGCAGGTCCTCGGCGACCCCGGTGAGGGACTCGACCGAGGTGAGGCGCTGCAGGGGCAGGCCCTGCTTGCGCATGGCCTTGGCCAGCGACTCCTTACCGGACTCGACCATCTCCTCGCGGCGTTCCTTGGTGAACCAGTGCCGGATCTTGTTCCGGGCTCGCGCGGACTTGACGAAGCCGAGCCAGTCCCGGGACGGCCCGGCGCCGTCGGCCTTGGAGGTCAGCACCTCGACGACGTCACCGTTGTCGAGGCGGCTCTCGAGCGGGACGAGGCGCCCGTTGACGCGGGCGCCGATGCAGTGGTGGCCCACCTCGGTGTGCACGGCATACGCGAAGTCGACCGGCGTGGACCCCGCCGGCAGGCCGACGACCTGCCCCTTCGGGGTGAAGACGTAGACCTCGCTGGCGTTGATCTCGAAGCGCAGCGACTCCAGGAACTCCCCCGGGTCCTCGGTCTCCTTCTGCCAGTCCAGGAGCTGACGCAGCCAGGCCATGTCGCTGACGGGTCCTGTCTCGCCCTTGGCGGGGCTCGCCGGGGTCGGGCTGCCGGCGAGGGCGTCCTCCTTGTACTTCCAGTGGGCCGCGACGCCGTACTCGGCCCGGCGGTGCATCGTGTGGGTCCGGATCTGGATCTCGACGGCCTTGCCCTCGGGTCCGATGACCGTCGTATGGAGCGACTGGTACATGTTGAACTTCGGCATCGCGATGTAGTCCTTGAACCGGCCGGGCACCGGGTTCCAACGGGCGTGCATCGCGCCGAGGGCGGCGTAGCAGTCGCGCACGGTCTCGACGAGGACGCGCACCGCGACCAGGTCGTAGATCTGCTCGAAGTCGCGGCCGCCGACGATCATCTTCTGGTAGACGGAGTAGTAGTGCTTGGGACGGCCGGTCACGGTCGCCTTGATCTTGGCCAGCCTCAGGTCGGCGGACACCTGCTCGCGCACGCTCGTGAGGTACTCCTCGCGGGCCGGCGCGCGTTCGGCGACCAGTCGGACGATCTCGTCGTAGACCTTGGGGTAGAGCGCCTGGAAGGAGAGGTCCTCGAGCTCCCACTTGATGGTGTTCATGCCGAGCCGATGCGCCAGCGGGGCGTAGATCTCGAGGGTCTCCTTCGCCTTGCGCTGGGCCGCCTCCTTGGACACGTGCCGCCAGGTGCGCGCGTTGTGCAGCCGGTCGGCGAGCTTGATCACGAGCACGCGGATATCGCGTGCCATCGCGATGACCATCTTGCGGACCGTCTCGGACTGGGCGGCGTCCCCGTAGGTCACCTTCTCCAGCTTGGTGACCCCGTCGACCAGCATGGCGATCTCGGGCCCGAAGTCCCGTTCCAGCGCCTTGAGACTGTACGGAGTGTCCTCGACCGTGTCATGGAGCAGCGCCGCGGCCAGCGTGGCAGGTGTCATGCCGAGCTCGGCGAGGATGGTCGTCACCGCGAGCGGATGCGTGATGTAGGCGTCGCCGCTCTTGCGTACCTGGCCGGCGTGGGCTCGTTCGGCGACGTCGTAGGCGCGCTCGATGACGGACAGGTCGGCCTTGGGATGGGTCTCGCGGACCGTCTGGAGCAGCGACTCGATGACCGGGTTGCCTGACGCCTTGTGGCCGCCGAAGCGCGCCAGCCGGGCCCGGGCTCGAGACCGGCCCGAGGAGTGCGCGGGCACGTCGACGGCCCCCGGGGTGGGGGTCGTGGTCGTGTCCTCGCTCATGCACCGAGTGTAGTCGGGGGGGCCGGGCCGCCCTCGCGGACGAAGCGTCCTGCGCGCCCTCGGGGAGGGGTGTCAGACGGTGAGAACCGCCTCGACCGGCCGGTCGCCCAGGCGAGCCCGGCCGCCGAGGGCGACCAGCTCGATGACGACGTCGAGGGCCACGACGTGCGCCCCGACACTCGTCAGGAGGTCCCACGCGGCGAGCGCCGTCCCACCCGTCGCGAGGACGTCGTCGACGAGGAGCACCCGCTCGCCGCCGGCGAAGGAGTCGGCGTGCACCTCGATGGTGGCCGAGCCGTACTCGAGCTCATAGGAGATCGACACCGTCTCCGCCGGCAGCCTCCCCTCCTTGCGGATCGGGATGAACCCGACCCCGAGCTCGTGCGCGAGCAGCGCCCCGATGATGAAGCCGCGCGCCTCGACACCCGCGACGAGGTCGACCTGGCCCGGATGCCGCGCCGCGAGATCGGCGACGACCGTCCCGATGGCGGCGGGGTCGGCCAGCAGCGGCGTGATGTCCTTGAAGGCGACCCCGGGCTGTGGGAAGTCCGCGATGTCGCGCACCAGGGCAGCGACGACCTGCCCGGCCGGGACGGGCAGGCCCGCCACCTACCGCTTGGCCTTGGGGACCCGCTTGGGCTGGTTGCGAGGTCCGGACGCGGCGTAGCGGTGCACCTGGCGGCCGGTGAGCGTCGACTCCTCCGGGTCCACCCCATCGCGGGCGGCGTCCTCGTCGGCCGTCGCCTCGCCCTGGCCGCTTCCCGCGCGCCCCTCGCCGCCGTCGGCCATGGCCTGCGCGGCCTTGAGGTCGCGCGCCCGCTTGGCCTGGGCGCGCTCCGCGCGCTTGGCCAGGTCGAGGACGACCGGCTCGGAGGAGCGGAGCGAGACCAGTAGCGGCGTCGCGATGAAGATCGAGGAGTAGGCCCCGACGAGGATGCCGATGAAGAGCACCAGCGAGAGGTCGAGCAGCGTGCCCGGCCCGAGCAGGAGCACGCCGACGACGAGGATCGACACGATCGGCAACAGGGCCACGACCGTGGTGTTGATCGAGCGGACCATCGTCTGGTTGACGGCGAGGTTGGCTGCGTCGGCGAACGACCGGCGCCCGTTGGCGAACGCCTCCGTCGTGTTCTCGCGCACCTTGTCGAACACGACGACCGTGTCGTACAGCGAGTAGCCCAGCACGGTGAGGAAGCCGATCATCGTGGCCGGTGAGACCTCGAAGCCGACGAGGGCGTACACCCCGATGGTGATGGCGAGGTCGTGGGCGAGGGCGATGAGCGCTGCGAGCGACATCTTCCAGGTCCGGAAGTACGCCGCCATCGCCAGCGCCACGAGGAGCAGGAAGATGATCAGGGCCTTGAGCGCGGCCTGGCTCACCGAGGCGCCCCACGACGGGCCGATGAAGGTCGCGCTCACGGCCTTCTCGTCGACCTTGAACTCCTTGGCCAGCGCCGTGCGCACGGCGTCGCTCTGGGTCTGGGTCAGCCGCTCGGTCTGGGCCCGGACGGTGTCTGCGCCGATCTTCGTCACGTTGACGTTGGATCCCGCGCGGACCGAGGTGACCGCGCCACGCGCCCGGATCTCATAGTTGCCGATGTCGGCCGTCCCGGACACCCGGAACTCCGAGCCGCCCTTGAACTCCAGGCCGAGGTTGAGGTGGCGCACGCCGAGGCCCAGCATGGCGATGACGATGAGGGTCAGCGAGCCCAGGTAGAAGATCCGGCGCTTGGCGACCACCGGCACCGAGCGCTTGCCGGTGTAGAGGTCGTTGCCGAAGTCGGCGAAGCTCATGCCTGGCTCCCCTCGCTCGAGGCGACGCGGGGTGTGGCGGGCACGAACCGGCCCCGACCGGCATACCGCGTGGGCTTGGCCCCGAGGCGGCGCGGGTCGAGACCGGACCACGGGTGCCCGTCGCGGAAGAACGGGCGCCGGGCGAGGGTCGCGACCATCGGGTGGGTGAACAGGAAGACGATGACGAGGTCGAGCACGGTCGTCAGCCCCAGGGTGAAGGCGAACCCGCGCACGTTGGCGGACGCCAGCAGGTAGAGGACGAAGGCCGCCAGGAAGTTCACCCCGTCGGCCGCCAGGATGGTCCGCTTGGCGCGGGCCCACCCGGTCTCGACGGCACTGGCCAGGGAGCGCCCCTCGCGCAGCTCGTCACGGACGCGTTCGAAGTACACGATGAACGAGTCGGCGGTGAAGCCGATGGCCACGATCAGACCCGTGACACCGGCCATGTCGAGGCGGTAGTTGTGCGACCAGCCGAGGATGGTGATCGACAGGTAGGTCATCAGCCCCGACACAAGGATCGAGGCGACGGTGACCGACCCCAGGGCGCGGTACTGGAACAGCGAGTAGATGACGACGAGGAGCAGGCCGACGAGACCGGCCAGCAGGCCGTAGCGCAGCTGCTCGGAGCCCAGGGTCGGGCTGATCTGCTGCTGGGTCTGCAGGTCGAACGAGAGGGGCAGCGCCCCGAACTTCAGCTGCTGGGCCAGGGCCTTCGCCTCGGTGAGGGTGAACCCGCCGGTGATGCTCGCCCGGCCGTCGAGGATGGCCGAGACGAACCGCGGTGCGATGATGACCCGCGAGTCGAGGGTGGCGGCCAGCTGGTTCCGGGCGCTGGGGGTGGCCGGGTCGGTGATCGTACTCGGGTCGGGCAGGCCGACCATCTTGGTGCTGATGTCGCCGTACTCCTTGGCCCCCTGGCTGTCGAGGCTCAGCTGGATCTCGACCGTGCTCGTGACCTGGCCGGTGGAGTTGCTCTGGTAGCCGGCGGTGGCGTCCGTGATCCGCTGGCCGCTGACGATGACCGGGCCGAGGATGTACTTCTCCGAGCCGGTCTGGTCACAGGTGACGAGCGGTTGGTCGGGGTTGTCGGCGATGTTCCCGACCGCGTTGGGGTCGGAGCACTTGAGGTCCTGGAACTGGGCGAGGATCGCCGGGGTCACCCAGCTGGGGCTGGTCGGGTCGGTCGGGGTGGCTCCGGGGCTCGCGGCTGCGCTGGGCGACGGCGAGCTCGTCGCGGTCGCGCTGCCCGACGGCGTCGGGGTGGCGGCGGTGCGGACCCGGCTGCGGCTCGCGGTGCCGCTCTGGGAGGGCCGGGCGCTGGCTGCCGGTGTCTGGGTGGTCGTACTCGTACTCGTGCCGGTGCCCGAGCCGCTGGGCGACGCAGTCCCGCTCGGGGTGGTGGTGGGTGTGGGCAGCGGGGCCGCGGACTCCTCGGCGAGGACTGCGCGGAACTGCAGCTGCGAGGAGCGCCGGATCGCGTCGAGAGTGGCCTTGTCGGGCACGCCGGGGATGCTCACGACGATGTTGGTGTTGTTCTGCGTGGTCACCTCGGCGCCCGCGACACCGTTGGCGTCGACGCGCTGGACGATGATGTCGCGCGCCTGGCTGATCTGCTCGGGCGAGGCGGTCTTCCCGCTGGTGACCCGCGGGGTGAGGATCATCTGCGTGCCGCCCTCGAGGTCGAGGCCGAGCTTGGGGGCCAGACCCGCGGTGCCCCACTCGTGGGCGCCCGCGAGCAGGGCGCCCAACGCGACGATGATCACGGCCAGGCTGATCAGGGCCCGCCGTGCGTAGGTGTGCTGGGAGACGGCCACGTCAGCTCTCCTGGCCGGTCGTAGGGGCGTGCGAGCCGATGGCCCGCCGGTCGTAGCGGACCTGGACACCGGGGGCCACCTCGAGGGTGGCGACCGCGTCGTCGAGGCCGACGATGCGTCCGAACAGGCCGGAGGTGGTGACGACGTCGTCGCCCACCGAGATGGAGCCCTGGAACGCCTGGGACTGCCGCTGACGGCTGCGCGACAACCCGAACAGGTAGAGCAGCAGCAGCAGCGGCAGCGCGAAGAGGATCAGGTTTCCGATCCCGGTCGTTGGCATCACGGGTTCCTTCGGTCTGGGTCACGCGCCACGGCGTCCGGGCCAAACGCGTCAGTGGCCCGGTCGCCGCCGGGCCGCGGGTCAGTCTAGGTCACGCGCTCGAAGGGAACCAACGCGCGGCGCCTCCCCCGTGTCCCCTGGTGGGTCCTCCAGGGGACACGGGGCACCGGACCCTGCCGCGGTGGCGAGCCGGCCCGCGCCGTAGGCCGCGCCGCCTCACCCGCCGAGCCGCCCGGGGCCGTCGTCGAGCGGGAGGGCGGGCTGGGCCTGGACGTGGTGGGGCACGCTCAGGCCCAGGTGCTCCCAGGCCCGGACCGACGCCGCGCGCCCCCGCGGTGTGCGGACCATGAACCCCTCGCGCACGAGATAGGGCTCCGCGACCGTCTCGACGGTCTCCGCCTCCTCGCCCACCGCCACCGCGAGCGTCGTCAGGCCGACCGGCCCGCCGCCGAACCGGCGGCAGAGGGCGTCGAGCACGGCCCGGTCGAGCCGGTCGAGCCCGGACGCGTCGACGTCGAACAGGCGGAGCGCCTCGTGGGCGCTGTGCAGCTCCACGGCCCCGGACCCGTGGACCTCCGCCCAGTCGCGCACCCGGCGCAGCAGCCGGTTGGCGATGCGGGGGGTGCCCCGGGACCGCCCGGCGATCTCGGCGATCCCGGCCTCGTCGGCCGGGACCCGCAGCAGCCCGGCGGAGCGGTGCAGGATCGTCACGAGGTCGGCGACCTCGTAGTAGTCCAGGTGGGCGGTGAAGCCGAACCGGTCACGCAGCGGCGCCGGGAGCAGCCCGGCCCTCGTCGTGGCCCCCACGACCGTGAAGGGCGGCAGCTCGAGCGGGATGGCGGTGGCGCCCGGCCCCTTGCCGACGATGACGTCGACCCGGAAGTCCTCCATGGCGAGGTAGAGCATCTCCTCGGCAGGGCGAGACATCCGGTGGATCTCGTCGAGGAACAGCACCTCGCCCTCGTCGAGCGAGGAGAGCACGGCCGCGAGGTCCCCGGAGTGCTGGATGGCCGGCCCGCTGGTGACCCGGATGGGGCGCTCGAGCTCGGCCGCGACGATCATCGCCAGCGTCGTCTTGCCGAGCCCCGGCGGGCCGGACAGGAGGATGTGGTCGGGCACGCCGCCACGCCGCCGGGCGGCCTGGAGCACGAGGTCGAGCTGCTCGCGCACCCGCGGCTGCCCGGGGAACTCCGCGAGCCGGCGCGGTCGCAGCGCCGCCTCGACGGTGCGGTCGTCGTCGTGGCTGCCGACATCGACGATGCGCGCGGTGGCGTCGAGCGACCCGTCGCCCTGCCGCCCGTCGTCCCCGGGGTCCCCTCCGCCCACGCCGTCATCCCAGGCGTCCCCCTCGGTCACGTCGGAGCGGAACCGCCGGTCGCGGTCGAGGCTGCTCATCGTGCCAGCTCGCGCAGGGCCAGCCGGAGCAGGGTGGCGACGTCGGCGTCCTCGCCCGCCTGGGGTGCCACGGCGCCGACGGCGTCCACGGCCTGCCGGGCGCTCCAGCCCAGACCGACGAGCGCCTCGGTCACCTGGTCGCGCCTAGGCCCGCCCACGGCGCCCACCGCCGCGCTCCCGGCGTGGCCGCCGCCCACCGCGCCGACCTTGTCGCGCAGCTCGAGGACGAGTCGCTCGGCGCTCTTCCTGCCGATGCCCGGGATCTTGGTCAGCGACGCGACGTCGGCGGTGCTGAGGGCCACCCGCAGGTCCTCGGGGGCCATCACCGACAGCATGGCCAGCGCCAGCCGCGGCCCGACCCCCGACACGGTCTGCACGGTCTCGAAGACGTCGCGCTCGTCGGCCGAGCCGAACCCAAAGAGGGTGAGCGAGTCCTCGCGGACCACGAGCGTCGTCGCCAGGGTCAGCTCGTGGCCCCGACGGCACCCGGCGGCCGTGGCCGGGGTCGTGTGCAGGAGTATGCCGACCCCGCCCACCTCGACGACGACCCGGTCCAACCCGACGGTGGCGACGGTGCCGCGGACCGAGGCGATCACCGGGTGCTCGCCTTCGCGAGCGCCTCGAGGCGCGCCGTCGCCTGGCCCCGCCACACGTGACAGACCGCCAGCGCCAGGGCGTCGGCGGCGTCCGCCGGCCGCGGGGCCGCCTCGAGACCGAGGATGCGGGTGACCATGGTCGTCACCTGGGCCTTGCCGGCGCGCCCGTTGCCCGTCACGGCCGCCTTGACCTCGGTCGGGGTGTGGAAGACGACCGGTATGCCGCGCTTGGTGGCGGTGAGCAGGGCGACGGCGGTCGCGTGCGCCGTCGCCATCACGGAGGAGACGTTGACGTCGGCGAAGACCCGCTCGACGGCGACGACCTCAGGGGCGTAGCGCTCCAGCCACGCGTCGAGCTGGGCCTCGAGGTAGACCAGCCGCTCCCCCGGCTCCCCGTCGGACGGGGTCCGCACGACGCCGACGGCCACCATCGCCGCCCGGCCCGGACGGCCGTCGACGACGCCGAGCCCGCAGCGGGTCAGCCCTGGGTCCACCCCGAGGACACGCACGTCGGCGAGGTCCCTTCGTCGGTCGGCACGCGGCATACCCGCGTCTGGTCGAGAGCCCGGCGCCCGGACTGGCGGAACCGAGTCCGAACACCTGTTCGGGTGGCAACGCTACACAGGTCCGGGCCGAGGGTCGGTGACCAACACGCCCGGGCCATAACTGCGCCCGGCCGCAGGCCTCACTCCTCGTCGAGCTCGGCGAGGACCTCGTCGGGGATGTCGCCGTTGGCGAAGACGTCCTGGACGTCGTCGGAGTCCTCGAGCGCCTCGATGACCCGGATCATCCTCTTGGCGCCGTCCAGGTCGAGCGGGACCTGCATGCTGGGCACCCAGGACGCCTCGGCTGAGTCGTAGTCGACCCCGGCGCTCTGCAGGGCGGTGCGCACGGCGACGACGTCGGAGGCCTCGGTGACGATCTCGAAGGACTCGCCGTTGTCGTTGACCTCCTCGGCCCCTGCGTCGAGGACGACCTCGATGAGGGAGTCCTCGCTCGCCTCGCCGGCCGGCTGGGCCTTGGGCACGATGACGACGCCCTTGCGGTTGAACAGGTAGGACACCGAGCCCGGCTCTGCCAGCGAGCCGCCGTTGCGGGCGAGCGCGGTGCGGACCTCGGCCGCCGCGCGGTTGCGGTTGTCGGTGAGGCACTCGATGAGGACCGCGACCCCCCCCGGCGCGTAGCCCTCGTAGGTGATGGTCTCCCAGTTGGCCCCCCCGCTCTCGGCCCCGGAGCCGCGCTTGACGGCCCGGTCGATGTTGTCGTTGGGCACCGAGGACTTCTTGGCCTTGTAGATGGCGTCCCAGAGGGTGGGGTTGCCGTCCGGGTCGCCGCCGCCGGTCCGGGCCGCGACCTCGATGTTCTTGATGAGCTTGGCGAACAGCTTGCCCCGCTTGGCGTCGATGGCCGCCTTCTTGTGCTTCGTCGTCGCCCATTTGGAGTGGCCGCTCATACCC
>CAYPYK010000095.1:0-11105 GCA_964414665.1 uncultured Intrasporangiaceae bacterium
GCGCCGGGCTGTGCGACGAGGCGGCCGTGCGGACCCAGGTCACCGAGGGGCCCGACCGGGTCCGCGAGCTCGTCGGGCTCGGCGCCGTGTTCGACCGCGACCTCGAGGGCGAGATCAAGCTGACCCGCGAGGGCGGTCACCACCGGGACCGGATCGCGCACGCCGGCGGTGACGCCACCGGCAGGGAGATATCCCGGGCCCTCATCGCGGCGCTGCACCAGGTCATGGACGACCCGGGGATCGAGGTCGTCGAGCACGCCCTCGTCGTCGACCTCCTCACCAGCGACGACGGCGCGGTGTGCGGGGTGACCCTGCACGTCATCGGCGAGGGCCAGATCGACGGGGTCGGGGCGGCCACCGCCCGGGCCGTCGTTCTGGCCACCGGTGGGTTCGGCCAGATCTACGCCTCGACGACCAACCCCCCCGTGTCGACCGGCGACGGGGTCGCCGCGGCGCTGCGCGCGGGGGCACGGGTCACCGACCTGGAGTTCGTCCAGTTCCACCCGACGGTGCTGTGGCTGGGGGAGGGTTCGACGGGGCAGCAGCCGCTCATCTCCGAGGCGGTTCGGGGCGAGGGCGCGTTCGTCGTCGACCGCGACGGGGTCAGGTTCCTGCACGGCCTGCACCCACTGGCCGACCTCGCCCCCCGGGACGTCGTCGCTCGCGCCATCCTGAACCGGATGTCCGAGACCGGCGTCGACCACGTCTACCTGGACGCCCGCCACCTCGGGCGCGAGTTCCTCGAGCAGCGGTTCCCGTCGATCGTCGCCCGGTGTCGGGAGCTCGGGTTCGACCCGGCCACCGACCTGCTTCCCGTCGCACCGGCCCAGCACTACGCCTCCGGCGGGGTCGAGACCGACCTGCACGGGCGGACCTCGCTCGACGGCCTGTACGCCTGTGGGGAGTGCTCGTGCACCGGCGTCCACGGCGCCAACCGGCTCGCCTCGAACTCCCTCCTCGAGGGCCTCGTGTTCGCCCACCGGATCGCCGACGACATCACGGCGCGCGCCGACGCCGGTGAGCTCCCCCGCCGCGGGCCATGCGCGCGCACCGGGGACGCCGAGCTGCTCGACAGCGCCCACCGCATCGAGGTCCAGCGCGCGATGACCCGCGGGTCGGGTCCGGTCCGCTCCGCGGAGTCGACGGCGGAGGCCATCGCCTCCCTCGCCGCCCTCGCTGCGCTGCCGCGGGGCGACGCCGAGCCGGGCCCCCATGCCTGGGAGACCACGAACCTGCACCACCTCGGACAGGCTCTCTCGCTCGTGGCCCACCTCCGCGAGGAGTCCCGCGGAGGCCATGTCCGAAGCGACTTCCCCGACCGCGACGACGCGCGCTGGCTCACCCGCCAGACCCTCCAGCGCGCGGCCGACGACCTGACGACGGTCTCGGAGCGCCCCGCCCCCGCGCCCGCCGGCGCGGTGGAGGCGTGATGGCCGACGTGGGCGACCGCTTGGGGTACGGGTTCCCCCTCATCGCCGCCGAACGGGTCATCGTCACCGCGCTGGACGAGGACCTCGGCGGACCGGCGGGCGTCGACGCCACGACGATGGCGACGATCCCGAGGGAGCAGACGAGCCGCTCGCACGTCGTCGCGCGTGGCGACGGCGTGGTCGCCGGTATGCCGGTGATCGGGCTCGTCCTCGACCAGGTCGCCAGGCGCCTGGAGGCCGACCCGGTGGGCGTCGAGATCGTGGCCGCCGACGGCCGGGGGGTCTCCCGCGGCGACATCCTCGCGACGGTGACGGGATCGACGCGGGTCACCCTGGTCGCCGAGCGCACCCTGCTCAACGTCGTCTCGCGGCTCTCGGGCGTCGCGACGCACACCCGCCGGTGGGCCGACCGGCTCGACGGCTCGGGCGCCATGGTCCTCGACACCCGCAAGACGACTCCTGGGCTGCGCGCGCTGGAGAAGTACGCCGTGCGCTGCGGCGGAGGCACCAACAAGCGGATGGGCCTCTACGACGTCGCGATGATCAAGGACAACCACAAGCTCGCCGCGGGGGGGCTCACCGCGGCATACGACGCGATCCGGTCGACCTACCCCGACCTGCCGATCCAGGTCGAGGTGACCACGACCGCCGAGGCCCTCGAGGCGGTGGGGGCAGGGGCGCGGTTCCTGTTGTGCGACAACATGTCCGTGCCGCTCCTGGCCGAAACGGTCGCGGCGGTGCGGGCGGCCGGGACTGGCGGCGAGCGGGTCGAGCTCGAGGCGACAGGCGGGCTGACGCTCGAGGTGGCAGCGGCATACGCCGCGACCGGCGTCGACTACCTGAGCGTCGGCGGGCTCACCCACTCCTCGCCGATCCTCGACGTCGCCCTCGACCTGGACGCCTGACGTCCCCGTCGGTCGCCCAGGCCGCCCGGGTCGCCCTCGACCGCGCAGGACCACCCCCAGCCGCGCCAACCGCCCCCCGGTACTCTCCGCCTCGCCCCACCCGTCCCACCTAACCTCTGCTAGCAGAAGTTAGGGGACCAAGCAGAGGTTGTACCCTCTGCTCCGTCACACAACCTCTGCTAGCAGAGGTTAGGGAGAACGCTGGGTCGGGGCTGTCGGGGCTGTCGGGGCTGTCGGGGCTGTCGGGGCTGTCGGGGCTGTCGGGGCTCGGATTGGGCGCGGGGCGGGGGGGCTCAGTACCGGCGCCAGCGAAGGGCGATGGCGTAGTCGACGTCGAGGCCCACGTGCCCGGCGATGGCCGCCTCTGCTGCCGCCCGCGGTAGCTCGATGCGGACCACCGCCTCGAGGTCGGCGCGCCGGTCGAACGTCCAGTGGATGGTCAACGACTCGGTGGTGAACCCTTGACGGTCCCAGAACCGCCTCGTCGCAACGGGATCGTATGCCGGGTACGCGGCCGAGAACCACGTCCCGAACGTCGACCGCGTGGCGTCGTTGTCGACGATGACGGCCACCCCGCCGGAGCGGACAACCCTGGAGAGCTCGGCCAGGCCCGGCTCGCATCCGGCTCCGAAGAAGTAGGCCCACCGGGCGTGGGCGATATCGACGCTGTGGTCGGGCAGCGGGAGCGCCTCGGCGCCGGCCGCCACGACGACGGGGCGCGCCCGCCCCGCTGCGCCCGGCAGGCGGCATACCCGCTCCCGAGCCCGCCGCGCGAGCGGCAGGTGCGGCTCGATCCCGACGCCCCGCGCCCCCAGCTCGGCGAACCGCGGCAGATGGAACCCCGTCCCGCACCCGAGGTCGAGCAGGTCCGCCCCCTCGAACGCCCGCAGCCCTGCCATCGCCGACTCGACCACCCCGGCCCGGTCGCTCGCGAGGTTCTCCAGCTCGTAGACCTCGGGGTTGTCCCAGATGTTCGGGCTGCGGATCATCGCAGGGGCGCGCTGCCGAGAGGCCGGATGCCCGTGGCCCGGCTCAGGAGCGCTTCTTCGACGAGCCCGACCGCGACGTCTTGACGCCCGGCCCACCCGAGGTCTGGGCGGCCTTCTTGACCGGGGCCCGGCGCGGCGCGGGCCGCTTGCCGGGGACGACGCCGGCCTCGAGGGTCGCCGGGTGGACGAGGAGGGGCAACAGCTGGCGGGACCCGACGGAGCGGGCGGCGCGCACGGCCTTGAGGTGAGCCTCACAGCGGACGACCAGCTCGGCATACGCCGTCTCGCCCATCAGCTCGACGAGCTCGGCCCGGCTGTTGCGGTAGACCGGCTCGCGGCCGACGTGCGCCTCGGGGTTGCCGGAGCAGTACCAGTCGAGGTCGTGTCCGCCCGGGCCCCAGCCGCGGCGGTCGTACTCGCCGATGCTGATCTCGAGGTAGCTGCTCTCGTCGGGCGCGATGACCGTGCGGTAGGACCGGCGGATCGGCAGCTGCCAGCACACGTCGGGCTTGAGCGTATGGGGGAGGCGCCCGGAGAGCACGGCGTGCTGGTGCAGGGCGCAGCCCGCCCCGGCTGGGAAGCCCGGCCGGTTGAGGAAGATGCACGCCCCGTCGACGACCCTGGTCTTGTTGGCGTCGTCCTCGACCTCGGTCCAGCGGGAGACCTTCGCCGGGTTCTTGGCCCCGGTGGGGCGGTACTGCCACTCGTCCTCACCGAGCTCGCCCACGACGGCCGCGACCCGGGCGAGGTCGGCGTCGTCGGCGAAATGGGCCCCCAGGGTGCAGCAGCCGTCGTCCGGGCGTTCCTGGTAGACCCCCTGGCAGCCGACGCCGAAGATGCAGGTCCAGTTCGACGTCAGCCAGGTGAGGTCGCAGCGGAACCGCTGCCCCGCGTCGTCGGGGTCGGTGAACTCGACCCACATGCGGGGCATGTCGAGGGGGGACTCGGGCACCTGCCCACCCTATGACGCGGCCGGCCGGACTACGCTCGGCGGCATGCGGCTCGGGGTCATCGACGTGGGATCGAACACCGTGCACCTGCTTGTCGTCGACGCCCACCTCGGCGCCCAGCCGCTGCCCGCCAGCTCGCACAAGATCGCCTTGCGTCTGTCCGAGCACGTCACTGACGACGGCCTCATCGATGACCGGGGCCGCGACCAGCTCACCGCGTTCGTCGAGCGCTGCCAGCAGGTGGCCGAGGACCAGGGCGCTCAGGAGCTCATGGGGTTCGTCACGAGCGCCATCCGCGAGGCCCCCAACGGCGAGGCGGTGCTCGCCCACGTGCGCGACCGCACCGGGGTCACCCTCGACGTGCTGAGCGGCGAGGACGAGGCGCGACTGACGTTCCTCGCCGTGCGGCGCTGGTTCGGCTGGTCCGCGGGCACCCTGCTCGTCGCCGACATCGGCGGTGGGTCACTCGAGCTCGCCCTCGGCAGCGACGAGGACCCCGACGTCGCCGTCTCGCTCCCGCTCGGCGCCGGCCGGGTCACACGCGACTGGCTGCCCGGTGACCCGCCCGACACGGACACCCTCCGGGAGGCCCGTCGCCGGGTGCGCGCCGCCATCGCGGCTCAGATGCACCCGCTCGCCAAGGCCGGCTCCCCGGACGTCGGGGTGGGCACCTCCAAGACGATGCGGTCCCTCGCCCGGATCACCGGTGCGGCCCCCAGCTCGGAGGGGATGTATGCCGCGCGCACCCTCGAGCGCGGGAAGCTGGCGGCCCGGCTGCCGGAGATCGCGGCGATGAGCGTCGCCGAGCGCACCGAGCTGCCCGGGGTGTCGGCGGCCCGGGCCAGCCAGCTCCTCGCGGGCGCGCTCGTCGCCGACGCGGCCATGGAGCTGCTCGGGCTCGAGCGGCTCGAGATCTGCCCGTGGGCGCTGCGCGAGGGCATCATCCTGCGGCGCCTGGACGGGATGCAGCGCTGATGCCGCTGCGCCCACGTTCCTCCGGGGCCGCGCGGCGCGCAGCCGGGCAGCCGGGCCACGCCGTGACGGTCCCCGCGGCCCGGGTCGCCCTGTCGACGGCGTCGGCCTATCCGGTCAACGCCTCCGGGGCGTTCTCGCTGGCCGCCCGGCTCGGCTTCGACGGGGTCGAGGTGATGGTGTGGACCGACCCGGTGACCCAGGAGGCCGGGGCGCTGCTGGCCCTCGCCGACCTGCACGGCATACCGATCGTCTCGATCCACGCCCCGACCCTGCTCATCACCCAGCGGGTCTGGGGGGCCGAGCCGTGGGACAAGATCGACCGCTCGATCGACCTCGCTCGTGAGGTGGGGGCGCCGACGATCGTGCTCCACCCGCCGTTCCGGTGGCAGAAGGGGTACGCCGAGGAGTTCGTCGAGGGAGTGGCCCGCCGCGAGGCCGACTCGGGCGTCGTCCTCGCGGTCGAGAACATGTACCCGTGGCGGGCCCGCTCGCGCGAGATGGAGGCGTACCTGCCGCACTGGGACCCGCTGCCGCAGCCCTACGAGCACGTCACGCTCGACCTGTCCCACACGGCGACCTCGGGGTCCGACGCTCTGGCCATGGTCGACGGGCTCGGCGACCGGCTCACCCACCTGCACCTGGCGGACGGCACCGGTTCGAACAAGGACGAGCACCTCGTGCCGGGACGTGGTGGCCAACCCTGCGGCGAGGTGCTCGAGATCCTGGCCGGTGGGTCCTTCACGGGATCGGTGGTCGTCGAGGTGAGCACCCGACGGGTCGACGAGGAGCAGCGCGAGGTCGACCTGGCCGAGGCGCTCGCCTTCGCCCGCCTGCACCTCGCGACCGCCCGGCACTAGGCGCGCCGGGCCGGACGGGGCCACCTCCTCGCGACGTTGGACGCAGAGGACCCGGCCGACGGTCGAGCTCGGAGCACGTTCGTGCCATGGCCGAGTCCCGCGCCGCCCCCCTTGCACGGCTCCGGCGGCCATCGCCGTCGACCACATCGGAGCAGCCCTGCTCGGGACGGCGCTCGGTCTGTGGATCCCCTCGCCCTCCTGTCCGGGAGCCTCACCGAGCGCCGCCGCACCCCTGGCCGCACACCGCGTCACACCCCTCGCGCACCAGCCGGGCGGGACGCGTCTACGCTGCGGGTTGTGGATGCCAGTGACCTGCTCCGGGGCGGCATGCTCCAGCTCTCCGAGTCCGACCTCGTCCGTCGTGCCATCGAGCGCGCCCCGGTCAGCCGGTCCGTCGTCGCCCGCTTCGTGCCCGGCACGCGCATCGAGGACGCCGTCCGGGCCACGACCGAGCTCCGCGCGACGAACCGCCTGGTCACGATCGACCACCTCGGCGAGGACATCACCGAGCGCGCCCACGCCGAGACGGCCAGCGACACCTACGTCCGGCTGTTGCGCGCGCTCTCCTCGCACGACCTCTCCCAGTTCGGGGCCGCCGAGGTGAGCATCAAGCTGAGCGCGGTCGGCCAGTCGCTCCCGGGCGACGGCGAGAAGATCGCCCTCGACAACGCCCGCGCCATCTGCGTCGCCGCCCAGGTGGCCGGGACCACGGTGACCCTCGACATGGAGGACCACACGAGCGTCGACTCGACGCTGTCGGTGCTGCGCGAGCTGCGCTCCGACTTCCCGTGGGTGGGTGCGGTCATCCAGTCCTACCTGCGCCGCAGCGAGGCCGACTGCCGCGACCTCGCCCACGAGGGCAGCCGGGTCCGGCTGTGCAAGGGCGCCTACAATGCGCCGGAGTCGGTCGCCTACACCGACACCGAGGACGTCGACCTCTCCTACGTGCGATGTCTCAAGATCCTCATGGGCGGCGACGGCTACCCGATGGTCGCCACCCACGACCCCCGCCTGGTCGAGATCGCCCGCGCCCTGGCCTCGCACCACCACCGCAGCCCCGACAGCTACGAGTTCCAGATGCTGTACGGGATCCGCCCGCTCGAGCAGACCCGGATCGCCGACCGGGGCCACCAGATGCGGGTGTACGTGCCGTTCGGCGACCAGTGGTACGGCTACCTCATGAGGAGGATGGCCGAGCGCCCGGCCAACACGGTGTTCTTCGTGCGCTCCCTGCTCAGCCGCGGCTGACCGGCTCAGTCCTCGAAGGCGTCGTCCGCGACGAGGTCGACCGCCCGCCGCCGCCGCCGCTCCGCCACCGCGGCGACCGCGAGGGCCGCCACCAGGCCGCCCAGCAGCCCCCAGACCAACGATGGGGACGCGGTCGGCCCCCCGACGGCGCGGAAGGCGCCGACGAGCCAGGCGATGACGAGGGCGATCAGGGCCCAGGACCGCGGTGAGGACAGGCGCGCGCGGGCGGAGGGCGTGGGGATCCCGTGGGCGTGGACGTAGGCAACGCCGAGGACGGAGGCGGACGCGGGGATCCAGATGAGGGCGGTCGCCCACCCCAGGGCGGCTCGTCCGTCGGCCCAGAGCAGGGCGGTGGACAGCAGCCAGGCTCCGAGGGTCTGGACCTGCCAGCCGATGGCGGCCGACTCGAGCCAGACGACGCGGCTTCGCTCGTCGCCCCAGAGGCGGGAGTCCAGGCCGCCGATGGCGCGCAGGGTGGGCGCCGGGGTGCGCTCGGTCATGGCGTCTCCTTGTCGGACGTGGTTGAGAGCTCGGGGGCGACGCCGAAGAGGACGTCGACGGGTGTCTCGAGGACCGCTGAGATCCGCAACGCGAGCAGCACCGAGGGTGCATAGTCGCCCCCCTCGATGGAGATCACCGTCTGACGGCTCACTCCGATGGCCTGCGCCAGCTCGGCCTGGGTCAGCCGGTGGGCTCGGCGGTGCGCCCGGACCGTCGTCGTCAGATCCTCGTTCGGCACGGCGTAATGTTAAGGATACTTGACTGAAGATGTCAAGAATCATTGACCTCGAGCGGGGTCGTGCGACAGTGGCGGCCGCCCGCCGGAGCGCAGGCTGCGCCGGCCCGTCCCGGTGAGGCGGCATACTCTCCGAGCATGGGAACGGTTGCGATCTTCGGTGCCGGCGTCATGGGCGAGACCCTGCTCTCGGGTCTTCTGCGGTCGGGGCGCTCCACCGACGAGCTCGTCATCACCGAGCGGCGGCCCGAGCGCGCCGCCGAGCTCGAGGAGAAGTACGGCGTCCGCACCATGACCAACCTCGAGGCGGCGGCCACGGCGGACACCCTCGTCCTCGTCGTCAAGCCGCAGGACATGGGCGCGCTCCTCGACGAGATCGCCGACCAGGTGGCCGATGCCAACCTCGTGGTCAGCCTCGCCGCCGGCATCACGACCGACTTCATCGAGACCCGGCTGCCCGAGGGCTCCTCGGTCGTCCGGGTCATGCCGAACACCCCGGCCCTCGTCGACCAGGGAATGGCGGCCATCAGCGGCGGAAAGCACTGTGACGACGGGCATCTGGCCGAGGCCTCAGCGCTGCTTGCGGCCACGGGCAAGGTCATCGAGGTCCCCGAGAAGCTCCAGGACGCCGTGACAGCGATCTCCGGCTCCGGCCCGGCCTACATCTTCTACGTCGTCGAGGCGATGATCGAGGCCGGCGTCGTCCTCGGTATGCCGCGGACCATGGCCACCGAGCTCGTCGTCCAGACCCTCTACGGCGCCGCCACCATGATCCGCGAGACCGGCCAGCACCCCACCGTCCTGCGCGAGCAGGTCACCTCGCCCGGCGGCACGACCGCCGCCGCGCTGCGCGAGCTCGACGACCACAAGGTCCGGGCGGCCTTCATCAGCGCGATGGAGGCTGCCGCGATCCGCTCGCGCGAGCTCTCCGGTGGCTGACCCGGCGGGCCACGGCGCGGCATACGACGTCGTGCCGGTGACCGACGCGCACCTGGCGGCCTACCGAGACCTGCGGCTCGCCGCTCTCATCGACTCCCCTCACGCCTTCGCGAGCACCTACGCGCGGGAGGCGGCCTTCGACGAGGATGCCTGGCTGACCCGGCTGAGGAGAACCCCTGGCTGGCTGGCGTTCGACGGGGAGCGGCCGGCGGGCACCGCGACCCTGTGGCACGACCCCGACGGGGCCGCGGACGAGGTCTGCCTCGTCGGCATGTGGGTGGCGTCGGACGACCGCGGCAGCGGCCTCGCCGACCGGCTCATGACCACGGCCGTCGACGAGGCCCTCAGGCTCGGCTATGCCCGGGTGGTCCTCGATGTCGCCGACGCGAACCCGCGGGCCCGACGGCTCTACGAGCGGCACGGGTTCGCTGCCACGGGCGCGCGCGGCGTCCTGCCCTGGGACGGGACGGCCACCGAGACGACCCTCGCTCTCGACCTGTCCGCCGCGCCGCGCTGAGCCCTCGTCCGATGGGCGCCCGCGTCAGCCCTCGCGCCCCTGGGCGCGATGGCCACGCCGACGTCGGGCCGTGCGAGAGTGTGCCCATGACTGACATCAGCGTGCGGGAGCTGGGCGAGGATGACTGGGAGGTGTACCGCGCCGTGCGGCTGACGGCGCTGCAGGACGCGCCGGATGCCTTCGTGGCGTCCTACGAGGAGGAGAGCGGCTACCCCCAGGGCCGCTGGCAGGACCGGATGCGGAGTTCGCAGCGGCTGCTCGCGGAACGCGGAGGCCAGGCAGCCGGGGTCGCGAGCGTGGGCACCGCCAGCGACGGCAGCGAGAACCGCGCGGAGCTGTTCGGGCTGTGGGTCAGTCCGCAGGCACGGGGCACGGGCGTCGCGACCGCTCTGGTGACCGCAGGCGCCAGAGTCGCCCGCGTCAGCGGCAACAGCCATCTCATGTACTGGGTCGGCAGCGACAACGGCCGAGCCGTGGCGTTCGCGAGCGGCTTCGGGTTCCGGCCCGCCGGCCTACGCCGGCCGATGCGGGTCGTCAGCGAGGAGGACGGCCCCGAGGAGGTCGCGATGATCCTTCCGCTCGGCGGCGACCGCGGCGCCCTCCCCCCGATCTGACCGAACGGCGCCCTCCCCCCGATCTGACCGAAGCCGGTGGGGCGCCGACCGGCACCGGCCCAACCCCGCAGGGCGTCAGGGGCGGCTGGCCAGCCGCCCGATGAGCTCGGTCGGCCCGCTGACGATGATGACGTCGTGGGCGCTGACCTTGGTCGACGGGACCGCATAGGTGAAGCCCTCGTCGGGTGACTTCACCCCCACCACCGTGACGCCATAGCGGCTGCGGATCTTGCTCTGCTCGAGGGTGAAGCCGATCGCCTCGGTCGGCGGGCGCATCTTGACGATCGCGAACCCGTCGTCGAACTCGATGTAGTCCTGCAGCCGTCCGCCCACGAGGTGGGCCACCCTGCGACCGGTGTCGGACTCCGGACGCACGACATGGTGGACGCCGATCCGCTCGAGGATGCGGGCGTGCTCGGAGGAGAGGGCCTTGGCCCACACCGACGCGACCCCGGCGTCGACGAGGTTGACGCAGGCGAGCACCGAGGACTCCACCGAGGAGCCGATGGAGACGACCGAAATCTCGAACCGGTCGGCCCTGGCGGCGCGGATGACCTCAGGGTCGCTCGCGTCGCCCTGGACGACCTGGGCGATCTTGCCGGCCCAGCGCTCGACGACCCCCGGATCCCGCTCGATCGCGACCACTCGGTGTCCGAGCTGTTTCAGCTCCAGGGTCGTCGCGGACCCGAACCGGCCCAGCCCGACGACGAGCACGTCGTGCTGGCGGAGGTCGTTCCTGGCCATGGGTCTGCCCCGCTCCTCGGGTCGGTCTGCGGTGGAGGTGGTGGTCCCCGGTTGTCAGGCTAGACCCCGGGAGTAGCGTTCGGGCATGGCTCCCACGGCGCGCGTGATCTGGGACGACGCGTTCACGGCATACAACTTCGGCCCGCAGCATCCCATGGCGCCGGCCCGCCTGGAGCTCACGACCCGGTTGCTGCGCGACCT
>CAYPYK010000096.1:0-10956 GCA_964414665.1 uncultured Intrasporangiaceae bacterium
GCCCTCGACGAAGAGGCGTGAGCCGAGGGCGACGCGTGCCCCGGCGCCGGGCACCGCGCGCGACCCGCTCGCCGTGCGCGCGGCGGCCGCGCGGACCTCGGCGAGCCGGGCTCGAGAGGCCGCCGTGGGCGCCGTCAGGACGACCGGCGAGCCGTCGCGGAGGAAGCCGGGGCCGAGCGGGAACGCCCTGGTGCGCCCATACCGGTCCTCGAGGTGGACGACATGGACGCCGCCCGCCTTCTCGACGCGGACAACGGCCCCGCACCAGCCGGTCTCGACGTCCTCGACGACGAGGCCCTGCTCGGCCTCGGCGGGCACCGAACGGCCACGGCGAGGGGCGCGCCAGTCGCCCGCCAGCACGTCCGAGCCGTAGCGGTCTCGCGGGTCGTGGGGGTCGCTCACCCGACCGAGGCTAGACGTGCTGCCCCGCCGCCGGGGACCGGCGCGCCGCAGGGCCGCCGCGGGGCCGCCCGCGCGGCGCGCGTCCGCGGACTGCGGGCCGGACTGGGAGACGGACGGGTGACGACGTACGATTGGCACTCGGGGACCCCGAGTGCCAGTGGGCCGACGGGCCGTACCGTCCCGGTACCTGGCGCACCGGGGCGCCCGCCGAGTCCGGACCCGATGTGGTGAGGAGGTGAGGTCCGATGAGCGACGAACGGCGGCTGGCGGTGCTCCGCGCCATCGTCCAGGACTACGTCGAGACCTCCGAGCCGGTCGGTTCCAAGGCGCTGCTCGAGCGCCACCACCTCGGGGTCTCGGCCGCCACCGTCCGCAACGACATGGCTGCCCTCGAGGAGGAGGGGCTCATCGCAGCGCCCCACACGAGTGCCGGGCGGGTGCCGACCGACGCCGGGTACCGGCTTTTCGTCGACCGGCTGAGAGCGATCAAGCCGATGAGCCCGGCAGAGCGCCGGGCCATCTCGACCTTCCTCGAGGAGGCGGTCGACCTCGACGACATCGTCGACCGCACGGTGCGGCTGCTCGCCTCGCTCACCCACCAGGTCGCGGTCGTCCAGTACCCATCCCTGTCCCGCTCGACGGTGCGGCATATCGAGCTCGTCCCGGTGAGCGTCACCCGGCTGCTCGTCGTGCTCATCACCAATACGGGCCGAGTCGAGCAGCGGGTCATCGAGACGACCACGGACCTGCTCGAGCGAGACGTCGAGCGACAGCTGGGGAGGCTGCGGGCCGAGATCAACGGCGTGACCGCGGGCCTCACCCTCAGCGCCGCCGCGACCGGCCTGGCCGCACTCCCCGGCACGCTCGACCCCGCCGACCGGGACCTCGTCGGCGAGGTGGCCGCCGCCCTCGATGACGCCCTCGTCGAGGAGCGCGAGGAACGGGTCGTGCTGGCGGGGACCGCCAACCTCGCCCGGGTCGGCTCCGACTTCCCGTTCTCGATCGGCCCGGTGCTCGAGGCTCTCGAGGAGCACGTGATCCTGCTCAAGCTGCTGGGTGTCGCCGAGGAACAGGGCGACATCGCCGTGCGGATCGGCCACGAGAACCCCTACGCCGGACTGCGCTCGACGTCGATGGTGACGACCGGCTACGGCACCGGCGGCGAGCTCGTCGCCGGGCTCGGCGTCGTCGGCCCGACCCGGATGGACTACCCGACGGCCATGGCCGCGGTGCGTACGGTCGCGACCTACGTCTCGCGGCTGCTCGCCGAATGACCCCACCCACGCGGGCCCACCGGCCCGTCACCGTCCACCCCCGAAGGACTCGTTCGTGAACGACTACTACGCCGACCTCGGCGTGGCCCGTGGCGCCAGCGCCGAGGAGATCAAGCGCGCCTACCGCAAGGCTGCGCGCCGCCTGCATCCCGACGTCAACTCCGGGCCCGAGGCCGAGGAGCAGTTCAAGAAGGTCTCCCAGGCCTACGACGTGCTCGGCGACCCCGACAAGAAGCGCGGCTACGACATGGGCGCCGACCCCTACGCCGCGGGGGGCGCCAGCTTCGGGCAGGGCTTCTCCTTCAGCGACATCATGGACGCGTTCTTCGGCGCCGGCGCCGGGGCCGCAGCTGGCCACGGCCCCCGCCCGCGTCGCGCTCGGGGGCAGGACGCCCTCGTCCGACTCGACATCGACCTCGGCGACGCGGTGTTCGGCGGGCACAAGGAGCTGACGATCGACACGGCGGTGGTCTGTGGCACCTGCCACGGTGGCGGTACCCAGCCCGGGACGGGACCGCGGACCTGCGACGTATGTGGCGGTGCAGGCGAGGTCCGCCAGGTTCAGCGCAGCTTCCTCGGGCAGGTGATGACGAGCCGGCCGTGCATGACGTGCCACGGGTTCGGCACCGTCATTCCCAACCCGTGCTTCGAGTGCTCGGGCGACGGCCGGGTCCGCACCCGACGCACCTTGACCATCAAGGTGCCGCCGGGCGTCGACACCGGAACCCGCATCCAGCTGGCCGGCGAGGGCGAGGTGGGGCACGGTGCCGGTCCGGCGGGCGACCTCTATGTCGAGGTTGCCGTCACCAGCCACCCCACGTTCCAGCGCCGCGGGGACGACCTTCACGCCACGGTCGAGGTGCCGATGACGGCCGCAGCCCTCGGCGCGGCACTGTCGATCGACACCTTCGACGGCCCGCGGCCGCTCGACGTCCGCGCCGGGACCCAGTCCGGCGACCGGCTCACCCTGCACGGCCTCGGGGTCACCCACCTGCGCGGTTCGGGCCGGGGTGACATCGTCGTCCACACCCTGGTCCAGACCCCGACCCGCCTCGACGCCGAGCAGGAGCAGCTGCTGCGTCGGCTCTCGACGCTGCGCGGCGAGGAGAAGCCCGAGGCGCGCGTGGCGAGCCCTGGCGGCGAGGGGTCCCTGTTCAACAAGCTGCGCGACGCCTTCAAGGCGCGCTGACCGGCGCCGGTCCGCGATGACCCTGCCGCTCTACCTCGCCGACCCCGCTCTGCTGGCCGGCGCCGGGCCGGGCGCTCGCCTGCGCCTGGACGGCGGTGAGGGGCGACACGCCGCGACCGTCCGGCGCACGAGACCGGGGGAGCAGATGCTGCTGGGCGATGGGGAGGGCCGGCTGCTCACCTGCCAGGTCGTCACCGCCTCTGCCGGGGCGCTCGGCCTGACCGTGCTCGACGTGTCCGACGAGCCCCGCCCGGAGCCGAGGCTGGTCCTCGTCCAGGCGCTCGCCAAGGCGGGCCGCGACGACCAGGCGGTCGAGGCGGCGACCGAGCTCGGCGTCGACGAGGTCGTCCCCTGGCAGGCGTCGCGCAGCATCGTTGCGTGGCGGGGCGAGCGGGGAGTGCGGGCGTGGCGCAAGTGGGATGCCGTGCTGGTCGCCGCCACCAAGCAGTCCCGCCGGGCCTATCGCCCGCTGCTGGCTCCGGTGGCGACCACCGCCGGCCTCGCGCGGCGGCTCGCGGTGGCGGCGGCGGCATACGTCCTGCACGAGGCGGCCACGGACCCGCTCGCGGCCGAGGGGCTGCCCGCCGCGGGTGAGGTCGTCGTCGTCGTCGGCCCGGAGGGCGGCATCACGCCCGACGAGCTGGCCACCTTGACCGCCGCGGGCGCCCGGGCGGTGCGGCTGGGCCACACCGTGCTGCGGTCCTCGAGCGCCGGTCCGGCGGCGCTTGCCGTGCTGAGCGCACAGCGGCGTTGGCGCTGAGCCCTCAGCGGACTGTGACGCTCACCTCGCGCTGGGCGGCGACGCTCCCGTCCCTCATGCTGTCGGCCCAGACCCTGAGCACGTAGGCCCCGGCGGGCAGCCGGCCGACGGATATCGTGTACGTCCCCCTCATCGGGCCCCCAGCGCTCGTCGTCGTCATGCCCGAGCGCAGCACCTTGGTGCCGCGACGCACCTCCCACTGCAGCGTCCCCTCGAAGACGGTCGCCTCGCCCGACACCGTGATCGGGTCGGTGGCAGGGAGGGTGGCCCCCGGCTCGGGGAGCGTGATCCAGATGTCGCCGAGGACCGTGTAGTACTGGTCGGCCGGCGGGCGCATGAACGGTGCCGCGATCGACACCGTCCCGAACACGGTGGTGCCTGCGTCGGCGCGCACGACCCGGACGGGGACGTTGCCCTTCCCGACTGCGGCCTGGGCCGACCACACCACCTGCTGCACCGCGAGCTCGGCGATGCGGGCGTCGAGCCCGCTCGGGCCGTCGCCGCTCACCGTGACGGTGATCCGGTCCGCGGTCACGGTGACCCCGTCGAGACCCACTCCCGACCAGGGTCGTACCGACCCGCCGTCCGCGAGGGTGGCGGGTGTTGCCATCGCCAGACCCACCGCGGCCCGCACCCGGTCCGCCGGCGTGGGCCCCTCGGGCAGGGCGACCCGGTGGAACTCGCGGTAGAGCCCGTACCGGGGGGATCTGGCGCCGTTGCTGTCGATGACGTAGACCGGGACCGCGGCCTGCGCGGTCGGCCCCGGCGCCGATCCCGACGCCGATGCCGACGCCGATGCCGACGGTGTCGGGCTCGCGGACCCGGGCGCCGAGCCGGAGGGCGAGGGCACGGCCGAGGGCGTCCCGGCCGACGTCACCGGCCCGCCGCCGGCGTTCCCGACCAGCACCAGCCCGACGAGGAGGAGCACCACGGCGGCCGCCACGGCGGCCGGGACGGCCCACCAGGAGGCGCGGGCCGCGGGTTGGTGAGCCTCGGCAAGGATCGCCTCGAGGCGGTGCGGCGGCTCGATGGCCGACGCGCGGCGCCCCAGCGTCTCGCGCAGCCGGGCCTCGGTGCGGGCGTCGTTCATGCCGTCTCCTCCTCGCGGGTGCGCAGCGCTGCCAGGCCCCGGCTCGCGTGCGACTTGACCGACCCGGCCGAGATCCCCAGCGCGTCGGCGATCTGTGCCTCGCTCAGGTCCAGGTAGTAGCGCAGGACGAGCACCTCGCGTTGGCGCTCGGGTAGGCCCGCGAGGGCGGCCAGCATCTGGTGATGGCGCTCGCGGGCCACCGCCTCGTCCTCAGGGCCGTCGCGCCGGTCGAGGTCGCCGACGGAGAGGCTGGGACCGACCATGGCGACGTAGCGCTGCTCGACGCCGCGGTGCCGCAGCGCCGAGCGAGCGCCGTTGACGACGCAGCGACGCAGGTATGCCGTCGCCCGGGCGGGGTCGCGCAGCGTGTCCCAGCGACGGTGGACGGCCACGAACGCGTCCTGGACCACGTCCTCGGCCAGGGGCTCGTCGTGGACGAGCAGCCAGGCCAGCCGGACCAGGGCGGGCCAGTGCGCGGCGTACAGGGCGGTCACCGCCTCATCGGCGGCCGCCCGCCGCGGGTCCACTTCCGGGGTGCTGCCCACGTCGACCATTGTCACGGTACTGAGGACGCCGAGGTGGCGACCGCGGTTGACATCACCGCGGGACCGGCCGTCCACAGGCCGTCCACAGGCCGCCCGGAGGCCGCCCGGAGGCGCGCCCCGGCCCCGCAGGCCGCCGGCAGGCTCGCTAGGGTCGCTCCCATGAGCGCGAGCGACCCGTCCTGTCTGTTCTGTCGCATCATCGCCGGTGAGATCCCGGCGTCGGTGGTCGCCAGCACCGAGCTGTCCGTCGCGTTCCGCGACGTCAACCCGCAGGCGCCCACGCACGTGCTCGTCGTACCCCGGCGGCACGTCGCCAACGCCGCCGAGCTGGCCGAGGCCGGCGCCGAGGACCTGGCCGACGTCTTCGCGACCGCCCGCGCCATCGCCCACGCCGAGGGTCTCGACGACGGGTACCGGATGGTGTTCAACACCGGGCCCCGGGCCGGGCAGACGGTGTTCCACGCCCACCTCCACGTGCTCGGCGGCCGTGACCTGTCCTGGCCGCCCGGGTGAACCAGGCCCCGGCCGGGCGCCCGGAGCGGCAGGCACGGGTCTTCGCGGGGGCGCCGGATGCGCTCGGGTCCGTAGACTGACGGGACGATGACAGATACCCACCCGGACAGCACCGCTGCGGACGGGCCGGCCGCGGTGCACGTCCCCCAGCACACCGTCGTCGTCCCCCCGGACGTGTCGATGGTCAGCCTGCTCGGCCCCCGTGACGAGCTGCTGCGCACGATGGAGCGCCAGTTCCCGCAGACGTCGATCCATGTCCGCGGGAACCAGTTCACGATCTCCGGCCCCAGCGGCGATGTCGCGCTCGTCGAGCGGCTCCTCGACGAGCTGCTCGCCGTCCTCGACGCCGGAGAGCCGCTCAACCGCGACGCCGTCGAGCGCTCCATCCAGATGTTGCGGGCGCAGACGAGCGAGCGTCCGGCCGACGTGCTGACGATGAACATCGTGTCCTCGCGAGGACGGACGATCCGCCCCAAGACCCTGGGCCAGAAGCGCTATGTGGACGCCATCGACGTGCACACGATCGTGTTCGCGATCGGCCCGGCCGGCACCGGCAAGACCTACCTCGCGATGGCCAAGGCCGTCGCCGCACTTCAGGCCAAGCGGGTCAACCGGATCATCCTCACCCGCCCGGCGGTCGAGGCGGGCGAGCGGCTCGGGTTCCTGCCGGGGACGCTCAACGACAAGATCGACCCCTATCTGCGGCCCCTCTACGACGCCCTGCACGACATGGTCGACCCCGAGTCGATCCCGCGGCTCATGGCGGCCGGGACGATCGAGGTGGCGCCGCTCGCCTACATGCGCGGTAGGACCCTCAACGACGCGTTCATCATCCTCGACGAGGCCCAGAACACCTCGCCGCAGCAGATGAAGATGTTCCTCACCCGGCTCGGGTTCGGTTCCAAGATGGTCGTCACCGGCGACGTCACCCAGGTGGACCTGCCCGGCGACACCCAGAGCGGCCTGCGCATCGTCCGCGAGATCCTCGGCGACGTCGACGACGTCCACTTCGCCGAGCTGAGCGCCCACGACGTCGTGCGCCACCGGCTCGTCGGGGCCATCGTCGACGCCTACGGCCGCTGGGACTCGAGCCGCCCGCCCGGCCGGGGCTCCTCGGCCGGGGGCTCCCGCCGTGAAGGAGGCGGACGTGAGCATCGACGTCCTCAACGAGACTGACGTCGACCTCGACGAGCTCGAGCTCGTCGGCTGTGCGCGCTACGTCCTGGCCCAGCTGCGGGTGCACCCCGGGGCCGACCTGTGCGTCCGTCTCGTCGAGGAGGCGGCGATGGAGACCCTGCACGTCCAGTGGATGGACCTACCCGGGCCGACCGACGTCATGAGCTTCCCCATGGACGAGCTGCGCCCGGGGCGCGAGGGTGCCGAGCCCGACGAGGGCATCCTCGGCGACATCGTCCTGTGCCCGAGCGTGGCCCAGCGCCAGGCCGCCGAGGCCGGCCACGCCCTCGAGGAGGAGCTGCTGCTCCTGACGACCCACGGGATCCTGCACCTGCTCGGGTTCGACCACGCCGAGCCCGCGGACGAGCAGGAGATGTTCGAGCTCCAGCGCCAGCTGCTGCTCACCTTCCTGGCCACGCGCGGCCGTTCGAGCTGACGCCCGCCATGTCCCAGCTCATCGCCCTGTCGGTGCTCGGCATCGTCGTCGCCTTCGCCCTCGCCGCTGCCGAGTCGGCCCTGAGCCGGACCTCGCGTATCCGCGCGGCCCAGCTCCTCGAGGACCAGCGCCCCGGGGCCGCAGCGCTGGTCAAGGTGGTCGGCGACGGGGCGAGCTACCTGTCGGTGCTGCTGTTCGTTCGGGTGGTGGCCGAGATGGTCACGGCCGTCATGGTGACCATCGCCGTCGTCGATGCGGTGGCCGAGACCTGGCGCCGGGTGCTCATCGCGACCGGCGTGATGGTCGTCGTGTCCTTCGCCCTGGTCGGCGTCTCCCCACGCACCATCGGTGTCCAGCACAGCACCGGGGTCTCGCTCGTCGCCGCGCCCGTGGCGCTGTGGCTGCGTCGCGTGCTCGGCCCGGTGTCGCGGCTGCTCGTGGCCCTCGCCAACGCCGTCACCCCGGGTCGCGGCTACCGGGACGGCCCGTTCCAGTCCGAGGCCGAGCTGCGCGACCTGGTCGATCTCGCCGGGGAGTCCTCGCTCATCGAGGCCGGTGAGCGGGCGATGATCCACTCGGTGTTCGAGCTCGGCGACACCGTGGCCCGCGAGGTCATGGTGCCGCGCACCGACATGGTGACGATCGACTCCGACCGCAACGCGCGCCAGGCGATGAGCCTGTTCCTTCGCTCCGGCTTCTCCCGCATCCCGGTCGTCGGGGAGGACTCCGACGACGTCCTCGGCCTGCTCTACCTCAAGGACGTCGTGCGCCGCACCACGGCGGACGCCGACGGGTGGTCGGTCCCGGTGACCGAGCTGATGCGACCCATGCCGTTCGTTCCCGAGAGCAAGCCGGTCGACGACCTGCTGGCCGAGATGCAGCGCGACCAGACCCATTTCGCCGTCGTCATCGACGAGTACGGCGGGACCGCGGGCCTGGTGACCATTGAGGACATCCTCGAGGAGATCGTGGGCGAGATCGCCGACGAGTACGACCGGGAGACCCCCGAGCTCGAGGAGCTGCCCGACGGCCGTCTGCGGGTGGACGCCACCATGGACATCGACGACCTCGCCGACCACCTGGGGATCGACATCGACGAGGACGAGGTCGACACCGTCGGCGGTCTCATCGGCAAGAGCATCGGCCGGGTCCCGATCGTCGGGTCCACCTGCGAGCTCGCCGGGCTACGCCTCACGGCGGAGAAGATGGCCGGCCGGCGGCACCGGATCGCCACGGTCATCGTCGAGGCGTTGGCCCCTCGCGCAGGGAACGGCGAGGATGAGGCCATGGTCGGCGAGTCGCGGAGGGATGGGCGGTGAGCGGCGCCGCCGTGAGCGCCGGCGAGGGCTCGACGCCGTATGCCGCGGGGTTCGCCTGCATCATCGGGCGCCCCAACGCGGGCAAGTCCACGCTGACCAACGCCCTCGTCGGCTCCAAGGTGGCCATCACCTCGAGCAAGCCGCAGACGACGCGGCATACGATCCGCGGCATCGTCACCACGCCTTCCGGCCAGCTCGTCCTCGTCGACACCCCAGGGCTGCACAAGCCGCGCACGCTGCTGGGGGAGCGCCTCAACGACCTGGTGCGGGCGAGTCTGCTCGAGGTGGATGTCATCGGGTTCTGCCTGCCGAGCGACCAGCGGATCGGACCCGGCGACACCTTCATCGCCCGTGAGCTCGCCGAGATCCAGGGCGGGCGCCGGATCCCGGTCGTCGCCATCGCTACCAAGTCCGACCTCGTCGACCGGTTGCGACTGGCCGAGCACCTCATCGCGATCGACCGGCTCGGCGACTGGGCGGCCATCGTGCCGTGCTCGGCGACGTCGGGGGAGCAGGTCGAGGAGGTCGCGGCCGAGCTGTCCGCTCACCTGCCGTCGTCGCCGGGGCCGCTCTACCCCGACGGGGTGCTCACCGACGAGCCGGAGGCGGTGATGATCGCCGAGCTCGTCCGCGAGGCGGCGTTGGAGGGGGTGCGCGACGAGCTGCCGCACAGCCTGGCGGTCGTCGTCGAGGAGATGGTGCCGCGCCAGGGCCGGCCACTGGAGCGCCCGCTGCTCGACGTCCGGGTCAATGTCTATGTCGAGCGGTCGTCGCAGAAGGCCATCGTCATCGGGCGCGGGGGTACCCGGCTGCGTGAGGTCGGCAGCGCCGCGCGGCACGCCATCGAGGCGCTGCTCGGCCAGCGGATCCATCTCGACCTTCACGTCAAGGTCGCCAAGGACTGGCAGCGCGACCCCAAGCAGCTGCAGCGGCTCGGGTTCTGACGCCATCGGGTGCGCGTGGCCCGCCGTCGGGGACCGCGAGCGCCCGCGACCTGGGGTCTGGGGCGCGCCTCCCACCTTCTCGGAAGTATTTCTGAGAAAGTGAGGCGCTCCTTACCTTCGAGCGCATACAGTGCGGTTAGGCATAAGGGGGGTCCACCATGGACGACTTGTTCCGCGTTATCGTGCTGCAACCGGCCGGGCTGCCGGACGACTTCGAGGCCAGAGTCCTCGACTCCGAGCTCGTGGGTGGGGCGCAGAGCCGCCGCGAGGCCCGGCGCGCCGCCGCCGCCTTCCTCGCGTCCGGTCTCGCCGTGCGCCGTCCTGGCGAGCTGTGGCAGGTCTCCGCCGCCGTCGCCCTGCACGAGGTGCTGCTCACCGGCCCGCGGCCGCTGGCCGAGGTGGCCCGGATCGTCGCCGACGTCACCGGGCACCCGCTGCCCGCCGTCGCCGGCTGTGCGTCGCTCGACGCCAGCGAGCGGAGGGTGGTCGACACCCTCGTCGCCACCGAGCTCATCGGCGACCCCGCCGGAACCGACACCCGCACCCTCGCGGCCGCCGCGCAGGGCTACGACGTCATCCGCCGCGCCGCGGCGGGGCAGGACCCGGTGGGGCTGCGGCCGCTGTCGATGCCGGCCATCGGGATCCTGCCCGTGGCACCCCTGCAGGCCGAGCTCGTCGGCGCGGCCGAGGCCGGCTGACCCTCGGCGGGCGCCGGCTCGCCCAGGTGCGGCGGGATCTGTGCCTCGGCACCCCCTGCGGGTGGCGGCGTCGCCCGGGACGCGACGACCACACCGTGAGCAGGCCGCCCGGCATCCGGAGCGCTACCTAGACTGGACCGCATGCGAATCGGAGTCTTCGGCGCCACCGGACAGGTCGGCGAGGTCATGCGCACCCTCCTCGCCGAGCGGAGCTTCCCGCTCGACGACGTCCGATTCTTCGCCTCGGCACGCTCGGCCGGCACGACGCTGCCGTGGGCCGACGGTGAGGTCGTCGTCGAGGACACGGCGACGGCCGACTTCGGTGGGATCGACATCGCGCTGTTCTCCAACGGCGGCTCGACCTCGACGCAGTGGGCGCCGCGGGTGGCTGCCGCCGGCGCGACCGTCATCGACAACTCCAGCGCGTGGCGCAGGGACCCCGAGGTCCCGCTCGTCGTCTCCGAGGTCAACCCCGAGGACCTCGATGTCATCCCCAAGGGGATCGTCGCCAACCCCAACTGCACGACGATGGCGGCGATGCCGGTCCTGAAGCCACTGCACGACCACGCGGGCCTGGTCCGGCTCACGGTCGCGAGCTACCAGGCGGTCT
>CAYPYK010000097.1:0-10888 GCA_964414665.1 uncultured Intrasporangiaceae bacterium
CGGTCGCTGATCGACAGCAGCCGGTCGTTGGGGATGACGATGAGGGTGTCGACCTCCTCGCGCAGCCCGCTGATGCCGACATCGGCCTGGGTGGCGCGCCGCCGTCCCTCGAAGGTGAACGGCCGGGTCACGACGCCGATGGTGAGGGCGCCGATCCCCTTGGCGATCCTGGCCACGACGGGTGCGCCGCCGGTACCGGTACCGCCACCCTCGCCGGCCGTGACGAAGACCATGTCGGCGCCCCTGAGGACCTCCTCGATGTCCTCGGCGTGGTCCTCGGCGGCCCTCTTGCCGACCTCGGGGTCCGCGCCGGCTCCGAGGCCCCGGGTGAGGTCCCGGCCCACGTCGAGCTTGACGTCGGCGTCGCTCATGAGCAGGGCCTGCGCGTCGGTGTTGATGGCGATGAACTCGACGCCCTTGAGCCCGACCTCGATCATCCGGTTGATGGCGTTGACGCCGCCACCGCCGATGCCGACGACCTTGATGACGGCCAAGTAGTTCTGCGGTGCTGCCACGGTGGTGGGCCTCTCCTGACGATCCGGTTCACGAGTGTGCTGCGCCCCGTGACTGGCCTGCTGCGTGCCGGCCCGGGCCGTCTGCCGGCCCCAACCGTGAAGTTCAACATGACGGTCATGGTTGTCGCCACGATCCGCTGGCCCCGACGCTAGGCGCGTGGCTGGCCGCATTCAAACAACCGCTGGGCGTGTCGGCCCAACTCTGCGCCGGGTCGTCGCAGACTAGTTCACATCCGTCACATCAGCCTCATTGGTCCCGCCTCTCCCAAAACGGAGTGCCGTGGCTCCCACCCGTCACACCGGCGGCGGCTCCAGGGTCTCGGTCGGGCTGGCCGGTCACGCCGCGAGCTCAGGGTGGAGGTCGGCCGCGCCTATCGGGTCACTGCGGATCCGGTGGGCCGGTGGCGCGCCCGCGCCTACCGGGTCACTGGCGTGTCCGGGGCGCTCACGTCGATCAGGCTCGGATGGGTCTTGAGAAGGGCCTGGATGATGGCCACCTTGCGGGCACCGTCCTGGCCCCCGCCCCAGACGACCGTGGTCGAGCCGAGGTGGAACCTCACCAGGTCGGCGCTGCTGACGGTCACGGCGGAGACCCGCCTCGCCAGCTCCGCCGGCAGCGCCTCGACCACGGCGATGGCCGCGCCGACCGCCGCCGGGGTCATCGCCGCGTCGGTGGTGGCGATGACGACGGGGACGCCGTCGGGCGCCCGAGCCACGACCCGGTACGGGACGCCGTTCCGATCCACAACCTCCAGTTGACCCTGAGGGTTCTTCACCACGATGGCGGGGGTCCGGGGCTCGACCCGGACGACGAGGGTGGTCGGCCACGACCGCTCCACGGACACCTCGGCGACGCTCGGCCGGGTCCGCACCCGCGCCGCCACGGCACCGGTGTCGACCCGGGCCAGCGGGGTGCCCTCGGGGACCTGGACGAGCCCGCTCACCGCGCTCGCCTCGGCCCCGCTCACGCCCGAGACCTCGACGCTGCTGACCGACAGCACCGGGCTCCACCAGACCAGCCAGACCAGCCCGCCGGCGAGGGCGAGCAGCAGCAGGGTCCACAGCACCCGCCGCCACGGCCGGCGCCGGGCCCGGGTCGCCCGCTCCTCGAAGCGGTATGCCGCAGAGCCCACCCCGCGGGCCCTGGGCCGGGGCGGCGTGCGCACGGCCTCGCGGCCGCGCCCGCTCACCGCGCCCCCAGAGCCAGCAGGATGCGCGGCGCCAGGACCGTCACGTCGCCGGCGCCGACGGTCAGGGCGATGTCGCCCGCGTGGGCGCGCTCGGCCACCAGGGCGATCGCCTCGTCCCAGGTGGGGCCGACGACCACCTCGGCGTGGCCGTACCTGTCCCGGAGCGGGCGGCCGACGAGCTCGGAGGTGACCCCTGGCACGGGGTCCTCGCGGGCGCCGTAGATGTCGAGGAGCACGACCGTGTCGGCCGGGCCGAGCGCAGCCGCGAGCTCGCCGGCGAAGTCGCGGGTGCGGGAGTAGAGGTGCGGCTGGAACACGACGTGCAGCCGCCCGGTGCCCGCCCGGTCGAGCACCCCCCGGGCGGTGCCAACGACGGAGGCGACCTTGGCCGGGTTGTGCGCGTAGTCGTCGACCACGGTGACCCCTGCGGCCTCGCCGACGATCTCGAAGCGGCGGCGCGCCCCGGTGAACCCGGCGAGGCCCCCGAGGACCGCATCGGGCGGGGCACCGAGCCCGGCGGTTGCCGCGAGGTATGCCGCGGCCGCGTCGAGGACGTTGTGCGGGCCCGGCACCGCCAGGACCAGCTCGCGCCGCACGCCCTCGCGCAGCAGGGTCGACCGGCTGCCGAGGCCCTCGGCCGCGCAGGTGTCGACAACGAGGTCCGCATCGTCGTGGACCCCGTAGGTCACCACCGGCCGCCCCGACGCCCGCACCGCCTCGGCCAGCCTCAGGGAGCCGGGGTCGTCGTGGCACGCCACGAGCAGCCCGTCCTGCGCCACCGTCGCCGCGAACGCGGCATACGCCGACTCGACGTGCTCGAAGGTGCCGTAGAAGTCGAGGTGGTCGGGCTGGACGTTGGTGACGACGGCGACCTCGGGCCGGTAGACGAGGAACGAGCCGTCACTCTCGTCGGCCTCGGCCACGAACACGCCGCCGCTCCCCCACCGGGCGCTGCCGCCGAGCTGGGGGATGTCGGCGCCGACGACGAAGGACGGCTCGAGTCCGGCGGACGCCAGCGCCACGGCGAGCATCGACGTCGTCGTCGTCTTGCCGCTCGCCCCGGCGACGGCGGCCCGGCGCGCGTCCTGCATGGTCACGGCGAGCGCCTGTGCGCGGTGCAGCACCCGCAGGCCCCGGTCGCGTGCACCCGCGAGCTCGACGTTGTCGTCGCGGATCGCTGAGGAGACGACGACGGTGTCCACTCCGTCGAGGTGAGCCACGTCGTGCCCGACGAAGACCCGAGCGCCCCTGCTCCGCAGCGCATCCAGGACGAGGGAGTCCTTGGCGTCGGACCCGCTGACCGCTATCCCACGGTCGAGCATGATCGAGGCGACGCCGGACATGCCCGCGCCGCCGATCGCGACGAAGTGCACCCTCGCGAGCTCGGCGAGCCGGGGCAGCGGCGCCGAGAAGTCGTAGCGCGGCGTGGGTCCGGACATGCTCACCTCCCTCCGGCGGCCAGGGCGGCGGCGTCGGCGAGGTCGGCCAGCAGCTCGTCGCCGCCCCGCTCACCGACCGAGGCCGCGGCGGCGGCCATGACCTCGAGGCGCCCGGTGTCGAGCATCAGGTCGACCAGCCGGCTTCCGACCCAGGACGGCGTGAGGTCGGCGTCGTCGACGAGGAGCCCGCCCCCGGCCGAGACGACCGTCGACGCGTTGAGCCGCTGCTCGCCGTTGCCGATCGGCAGCGGCACGTAGAGGGCCGGCAGGCCGACCGCCGTCAGCTCGCAGACGGTGCTGGCTCCGGCCCTGGCCACGACGAGGTCGGCCACGGCGTAGGCGAGGTCCATCCGGTCGGCATAGGGCAGCACGACGTAGGGGGGGCCGCCGACGACCGGCGCCACATCCTGGTCCTTGCCGAGGCCGCAGACGTGCAGGACCTGGATCCCCGCCTCCCGCAACGTATCCACCGACCCGTAGAACGCCGCGTTGAGCCGCGCCGCACCGAGCGAGCCCCCGGTGACGAGCACCGTCGGCCGGCCCGCGTCGAGCCCGAACCGCGCGAGGGCCTCATCTCTGACAGCGGCGCGGTCCAGCGTCGAGATCTCCCGGCGCAGCGGCATGCCGGTCACCGTGGCGTGCGGCAGCCGGGTGCCGGGAAACGTCACGCCGACCGACCGTGCGAAGCGGGCCCCGACCCGGTTGGCGATGCCCGGGCGGGCGTTCTGCTCGTGGACGACGACCGGGGTGCCGCGGCGCCGCGCCGCAAGGTATGCCGGTGTGCTGACGTAGCCGCCGAAGCCCACCACCACCTCGGCCGACACCGCGTCGATCGCCGTCCCGGCGGCGACGACCGCGGCGCGCAGGTTTCCCGGCAGCCGCAGGAGGTCGGCGCTCACGCGCCGGGGCAGCGGCACCTTCGGGACGACGGACAGCTCGTAGCCGCGCTCGGGGACCAGGCGCGACTCCAGACCCTGCGTCGTCCCGAGGACGCGGATGACGATGTCGGGGTCGCGGCGCCGCAGGCAGTCCGCCAGCGAGAGCAGCGGCGAGACGTGGCCGGCCGTGCCACCCCCGGCGAGGACGACCGACCGGGGCCCGGTCCTCACCGCCCGCTCCGCCGGCGGGCGGCGCCGGACTGCACGACGGACAGCGAGCGGCGCAGCATCGAGGGCCGCGTCCGCAGCGCCTTGGCGCAGCCGGGCTCGGCGCGGGCGAACGACAGCAGGATCCCGAGGACGAGCATCGTCGTCACCAGGGAGGACCCGCCCGAGGAGACCAGCGGGAGCGGCAGGCCGATGACCGGCAGCAGGCCGATGACGGTCCCGATGTTGACCATGGCCTGCACCACGATCCAGGTCATCGCGCCCGCGGTGGCGATCCGCACGAAGACGTCGGTCGTGCGCATGACGAGCAGGTAGCAGGCCAGGGTGAGGACCGCGAACAGCACGAGCACGACGATGGTGCCTGGCAGGCCGAGCTCCTCGCCGATGATGGCGAAGATGAAGTCGTTGTGCGGCTCGGGCAGCCACTGCCACTTCTCGCGGCTGGCGCCGAGCCCGAGCCCGAACCACCCGCCGTCGGCGAGGGCGAACCGGCCCTGCATCGGCTGGCGCGCCTGGCCGAACGGGTTGGTGTCCCTGCCCAGCCAGACGTCGAACCGCCCCAGCCGGTTCGGGCTGACGAGGACCATGACGGCGGCCAGCGCCCCGAAACCAAGGAAGGAGAAGGTGAACCACCGCGCCGGCACGCCCGCGGCATACAGGACCGCGGCAATGATCGCCCCGAGAACGAGCACCGTCCCCAGGTCTCCCCCGAGCAGGACGAGCCCGACGGCGAGGGCGGAGACGGGCAGGACGAACGGGACGACGACGTGGCCGAGCTGGTCGAGCCGGCGGTGCTTGCGGCTGAGGACCAGACCGCCGACGAGGACGAGCCCGAGCTTGACCACCTCGGAGGGCTGCATCATCAGGGGCCCGAGGCGGATCCAGTTGAGGTTGCCGTTGGCGCTCTTGCCGAGGGGGGTGAAGACGAGCGTCTGCAGCCCGAGGGCAACGACGAGGATCGGCACGGCCAGCCGCTTCCACGCCAGCACCGGCATCCGCGCGGCGACCACGAGCGCGAGGGTGCCGACGCACGCGTAGAGCAGCTGCTTCTCGAAGATCGCGAAGGGCGAGTGGTATTCCTGGATGGACATCACGGTCGACGCCGAGAGCACCATGACGAGACCGAACACGACGAGCACGAACGTGGTGCCGAGCAGGAGGTTGTAGGTCGTCACGGGCGACTCGAACCGGGCGGTCCAGGTGGAGATCCGGCCGCGTGGCCGCTGCGTCGCCGGGCGCGCCGCGGCCGAGGTGCTCGTCACCGGTGTCACTGCCCGGAAGCGGCCGCGAGTCGACGGACGGCCTCGGCGAACGCCTCGCCACGCGCGCCGTAGTCGGTGAACATGTCCATGGACGCGGCGGCCGGGGCGAGGAGGACGACGTCACCGGGGAGGGCAAGCGCGGCGGCCTCGATCACGACACGGTCCATGGTTCCAGTGTCCGTGGAGTCGAGGTCGATGACGGGGACGTCGGGGGCGTGTCGGGACAACGCCTCGGCGATCCGGGCGCGGTCCTGCCCGATGAGGACGACCCCGCGCAGCCGGTCGGCGACCTGGGCGACGAGGTCGTCGACCTCGGCGCCCTTGAGCAGGCCGCCGGCGACCCACACGACGTGCTCGTAGGCACGCAGCGAGGCCGCTGCGGCATGGGGGTTGGTGGCCTTGGAGTCGTCGACGTAGCGCACGTCGTCGACCAGGCCCACCGAGGCGATCCGGTGCGGCTCGGGCCGGAAGTCGCGCAGCCCCTGCCGGACCGCGCCCGCTGCGACGCCGTGGGCGCGCGCCAGGGCGGCCGCCGCGAGGGCGTTCGCGACGACGTGCGGTGCGACCTCGCGCCCCTGCCCGCCGAGGTCCGCGAGCGTCCCGAGCTCGGCGGCGGAGTGCCGGCGCTGTTCGACGAACGCGCGGTCGGCGAGGACGTCGTCGACGAGCCCGAGCATCGACGGCGCCGGGACCCCCAGGGTGAAGCCCACCGCGCGGCACCCCTCCTGGACCTCGGCCTGCTCGACGAGCCGCTCGGTCTGGGGGTCCTCGACGTTGTAGACGCAGGCGACCTCGGTGCCGTCGTAGACCCGCCCCTTGGCCCCGAGATAGGCGTCGTACGAACCATGCCAGTCGACGTGGTCGGCCGCGACGTTGAGGCATGCCGAGGCCCTAGCCCGGACCGAGGCGGACCAGTGGAGCTGGAAGCTCGACAGCTCGACGGCGATGACGTCGTAGGGGTCGGGGTCGAGGACCGCCTCGAGGATCGGCGTGCCGACGTTCCCGGCGCTCACCGCCCGCAGGCCCGCGGCTCGCAGCATCGCCGTGAGCATCTGCACGGTCGTGGTCTTGCCGTTGGTCCCGGTGACGGTGAGCCAGGGCGCCGCGCCGGTCGACACACGCATCCGCCAGGCCAGCTCGACCTCGCCCCACACGGGTATGCCGCGCCCCGCCGCCTCGGCGAGCATCGGCTGGTCCGGGCGCCACCCCGGCGAGGTGACGACGAGGTCGACGTCCTCGTCCGGCAGCCGGTCCGCGGAGCCCGCGCCCAGCTGCAGCCGGGCGCCGAGGATGTCGAGGATCCGGGACCTCTCGGCGAGGACGGGACGCCGGTCCGGCTCGGCCGCGTCGACGACGAACACGCGGGCGCCCCGCTCGAGCAGCGCGTCGGCAGCCGCGAACCCACTGACGCCCAGCCCGGCGACGACCACCCGCAGGCCCCCCCAGGCGGCATCCCGGTGGGTCAGACCGGCGAGCCGCTCCGCGCGCCCGCCGTCGGTGGGCCCCGGCGTCATACGGCGCCCACGACCCACTCGGCATAGAAGATGCCCAGCCCGAGGGCGACGAACAGCCCGGCGATGATCCAGAACCGGATGACGATCGTCACCTCCTGCCACCCGAGCAGCTCGAAGTGGTGCTGCAGCGGCGCCATCCGGAACACCCGCTTGCCGGTGGACTTGAACGACGCCACCTGGATGACGACCGAGAGGGTGATCGTGACGAACAGCCCACCGAGGATGACGATGAGGAACTCGGTGCGGGTCGTGATCGCCAGGCCGGCCATCGCGCCGCCGAGGGCGAGCGAGCCCGTGTCGCCCATGAAGATCTTGGCGGGGGCGGCGTTCCACCACAGGAACCCGAAACAGGCGCCCATCGCCGCGGCCGCGACGACCGCCAGGTCGCGCGAGTCCCGGACCTCGTAGCACTTGATCCCCGGGGTGATCTGGCAGTTCTGGTTGGTCTGCCAGATGCCGATGAGGACGTAGGACGCGAAGACCATCACCGACGCGCCGGTGGCCAGGCCGTCGAGCCCGTCGGTGAGGTTCACGCCGTTGGAGAGCCCGGCGATCATGAAGTTCGCCCAGAGGATGAACAGGATGAGGCCGAGCACCGCCCCACCGAACGCGAGGTCGAGCTTGGTGTCCCGGACGAACGAGATCCTCGTCGAGGCGGGGGTGAGCCAGCCGTGGTTGGGGAACTGCAGGGCGAGGATCGAGAAGAGCACGCCGACCAGGGCCTGGCCCGCGAGCTTCTGCCGGGAGCGCAGGCCGAGGCTGCGCTGCTTGCTGATCTTGATGTGGTCGTCGAGCCACCCGATGAACCCCAGCCCCGCCATGAGGAACAGGACGAGCAGCGCGGACACGCTGGGGGCGGTGAGGGTGAGCAGGTGAGCCATCAGGTAGGCGACGAGCGAGGCACCGACGATGACCGCGCCGCCCATGGTCGGGGTGCCGCGCTTGGTGTGGTGCGAGGTGGGGCCGTCGTCGCGGATGAACTGGCCCAAGCCGCGCCGGACGAGGAACTTGATGTACATCGGGGTGCCGAGAAGGGAGATGACGAGCGAGACCACCGCAGCGATGAGTACGGCCTTCACCTAGGTCTCCTCCCTCAGCCCGGCGAACCGGTCACCGAGCCACCGTAGCCCCGCATCCCGGCTGGACTTGAACAACACGACGTCGCCGCCGCGAACCTCGTCGACGAGAACGTCGTATGCCGCGTCCGCGTCGGGCACGGTCGTGCACGGGACCAGCCCCCGGGCCCCCTCGCAGATCGAGGTGGCGGCCTCGCCGACGACGACGAGCCGGTCGACGCCGAGCTCGGCGGCGAGCTCGCCCACCCGGCGGTGCTCGTGCTCGCTCCGGTCGCCCAGCTCGAGCATCGTGCCCAGGACGGCGATGGTGCGCCCGGGGGCGCCCATCGACCGGACGGCACGCAGCGCGGCGGCCATCGAGTCGGGGTTGGCGTTGTAGGCGTCGTTGACGACCCGGACACCGTCGGCTCGCTCGGTGACCTCCATCCGCCACCGGCTGACGGCCCGCGCCCTGCCGAGGGCGGCCGCGACGTCCGCCACCGGCATACCGCACTCCACCGCCACCGCAGCGACGGCGAGGGCGTTGCCGACGTGGTGGCGGCCGACGAGGTCGAGGCTGACCCGGGCGGACTCCCCGCCGGCACGGAGGGTGAACGAGGGACGCCCTCGGTCGTCGAGGGTGACCCCGTCCGCGCGGACGTCGGCGTCGGGTGCCTCGCCGACCAGGACGACCCGGGCCACGGTGCGCGAGGACATGGCCCGCACCGCCGGGTCGTCGGCGTTGAGGACCGCCACGCCGTCGGCGGGCAGCGCCTCGACGAGCTCGCCCTTGGCCTCGGCGATGGCCGCGCGAGAGCCGAACTCGCCGATGTGGGCGACGCCGACGTTGAGGACGACGCCGATCCGGGGCGGGGCCATGCTCGTGAGGTAGTGGATGTGGCCGAGGCCCCGGGCGCCCAGCTCGACGACGAGGAACCGGGTGCCGGCGGTGACGCGGAGCACGGTGAGCGGCACGCCCACCTCGGAGTTGTAGGACCCGACGGGCGCGACGGTCTCGCCGGCCTCCGCGAGTACCGTGCCGAGCAGGTCCTTGGTGCTCGTCTTGCCCGAGGAGCCGGTGATCCCGACGACGGTGAGCCCGGGGAGGCGCTCGACCACGGCACGCGCCAGCGCCGCGAAAGCGGCCTGGACGTCGTGGACGACGACGCACGGCAGGGCCGCCACCGGCCGGCTGGTGAGCGCGGCCACCGCGCCGGCGTCGCGCGCCCCCGGCGCGAAGTCGTGACCGTCGAGGTGCTCGCCGATCCGGGCGACATACAGGCCGCCGTCGCGCACCTCGCGCGAGTCGGTGACGACCGGTCCGTCGACGACGATCCGGGCGGCCTCGGCGGCGTCGACGCCGTGCAGCGACCCACCGGTGAGAGCCGCGACCTCGGCCAGGGTCAAGCCGATCATCGGACCGGTCCCGTCCCGGCCGACCCGGCGAGCTCGGCGTCGAGGGCCGCACGCAGCTCGTCGCGGTCGTCGAAGGGGTGGACCACTGCCCCGATGACCTGTCCGGTCTCGTGGCCCTTGCCGACGACGGCGACCGTCGAGCCGTCACCGCGCTCGAGGGCGATGCGCACGGCGGCTCGGATCGCGGCACGCCGGCCCCCGGCCTCGTCGATGACCTGATGTCCGGTCGGGTCCTCGACGGCCCCCGCGACGACGGCGGACCGGATGGCCGCTGGGTCCTCCGAGCGCGGGTTGTCGTCGGTGACGAGGACGACGTCGGCGTGGGCCGCGGCGGCGCGCCCCATCGCCGCGCGCTTGCCGCGGTCGCGGTCACCGCCGGCCCCCAGGACGACGACGAGGGCTCCGGGAGTGCTCGGCCGCAGGGCCCGCACCGCGGCGGCGACCGCGTCGGGCGTGTGCGCGTAGTCGACGACGGCGAGGGGCGCGCGGGCGTCGGGGACGGTGGGCCGGACCGGCTCCATCCGTCCCGGGACACGGGGGTCGGTGAGGATCGCCCGCTCGACGGCGGTCGGCTGCTCCCCCGCGAGGACCAGCGCCGCGGCCGCCATCGCGGTGTTGACGATGTTGAAGGCGCCGGGCAGGGCGCTGCGCAGCGACAGCTAGGCCATCGGCCCGCGCAGGACGAAGGTCGCCGGGTCGCTCCCGTCCACGATCACCCGCCAGTCGGCGGACCGGCCGGGATCGGACGTCAGCGTCGTCACGGGCACCGCGGCCTGGGCCACCAGCCGCACCCCCCAGTCGTCGTCGACGCACACCAGCCCCCGGCGGGAGCGCTGCGGCGTGAACAGCGACGCCTTCGCCGCGAAGTAGTCCTCCATGCCGGCGTGGAAGTCGAGGTGGTCCTGGGAGAGGTTGGTGAACAGGGCGAGGTCGTAGACGACCGCGTCGACCCGGTGCTGGACCAGCGCGTGGCTCGAGACCTCCATGACGCAGGCCCCCATCCCGCGTTCGACCATGACAGCGAGCAGGGCGTGCAGGTCGGGCGCCTCCGGCGTCGTTCGCACGCTGGCGATCCGCTCGTCGCCGATCCGGGTCTCGATCGTGCCGATGAGCCCGGCGGGGCGGTGGAGGGCGCCGAGCGCCGAGTGGATGAGGTGGGCCGTCGTCGTCTTGCCGTTGGTGCCCGTGATGCCCATCATCAGCAGCCGGAGGTCCTCGGTGCCGTAGATGTGGGCGGCGGCGGCGCCGAGGACCGCCCGGGGCTCCGCGACGACCAGGGCGGGCAGGTCGACCCCACTCTCGCGCAGCAGGTCGGCTCCGAGGGCATCGGTGAGCGCCGCCACCGCGCCGGCCGCTGCGGCCTGGGGCGCGAACCTGGCGCCGTGCGCGCG
>CAYPYK010000098.1:0-10869 GCA_964414665.1 uncultured Intrasporangiaceae bacterium
ACGTGTAGAGCCACATCCACGGCTGGCCGGGGTAGTTGCCCGTCTCGTTCATCATTCCCCACTGGTCCCCGCCGAGGCTGCGCGCGCGGGCCTGGTCCTCGAGGTAGGAGCCGTCGGACAGGAGCAGCAACGCCTTCGTCGGGTCGTTGCCGTAGAAGCCGGGCGTCGTGAGCATGGCCTCGAGGCCACCGGAGCCGGCCAGGGTGAGGAACGACTGTGCCATGACGGGAACGGGCCCGTAGTCGGCAGACGTCGGCACCTGGGCGGGGTCACCGTCCGGCGCCTTCGCCAACGCGTCTGCGTAGGCGTTGGCCCAGGTCGACTGCTGGTCGGCCGACGCCGCCTTCCACGTCCCCAGCGCCGAGGTGAGTGCCGCGTCGCCGCTGACGTTGCCCAACGGCGTGACGACGAGGTCGTTGGCCGAGTCCACAGGGATGCGGACCCCGCCCCACTTCTGCAGCGGCAGCGGCCCGATGACCTGGCCGTCGCCGTTGGTGTTGTAGGGCGGACCGTAGGTCGCCGAGCCGGAGGTCCCGGCCAGCTCGGCCGTCGCGGTGGCGACGACGTCGGCCGGCGCGGCCTTCGCCCAGTCCTGCAGCGTCATCGACTTCTCGTCGGGGGAGGAGAAGGCGACGGCCAGACCCACGGTGAGGACCGAGATCACGATGAGTGCGATGACGAACTCCTTGACCAGGTCGTAGCGCCGGGTCGGGAAGTCGTGCGAGTCGGGGGTGCTCCCGCGCCGCGCCGCGGCGCGGTCGCGCGTCGAGGCACTCATCGGGTGGGCTCCTCGGCGTCGATGGGCGGGACGACCCCGTGCCGGCGCACAAGAACGATGTGCGCGACGACGAGGAAGCCCAGCACCAGGGGCAGCAGCACGATGTGCCACAGCAGCATCTGCGCCGGGTCGAGGACGTTGAAGTACGCCCCGGCCCCGATCGAGTTGATGCCGTCCTTTGCCTGGGTGCTGATCCACTGGGCGTCGAGGTTGGTCTGGGACAGGTAGCCGGTGAAGGCAGTGCCGATCGAGGTGACGAACGCGACAATGCCGGTGACCCAGGTCATCGCGCGGTTGCCCCGCCAGGCGGCCATCCAGAACTTGCCCCACAGGTGGATGACCATGGCGGCCATGAACAGCTCGACGCTCCACAGGTGCAGGGAGTTGACGAACAGGCCGAGGCTCGAGGTATGCCACCACACGGCGCCGCCGACGGCGAGGAGTGCGCCGGTGACGAGGACGACGACGAGGGCGGCGAGGGTGGCCACCCCGAACACGTAGATCCACGAGTCCACGTAGGCGGGCTGCCGATCAGGCAGTGCCTGTCCCGGCGGGACCGAGTCGGTGATGCGGTCGCGCAGGCGGGAGGTCCACGACGGGGGGTCCGCCGGGGTGGGCGCACCGGCCGCGCCGGTTGCGGTGCGCCGTGCTGGTGTTGCGGTCATGGTCGGCCCTCCTCGTCCTCCCCAGGGGTGGGAGGTCGGGTGTGCGCGCGGGCCGACGACTGCGATCCCCCCCGGCCGTGTGGGAAGGGGAGGAGCAGGGCCAGGGCGAACAGGATGAGCATCGCGATGATGATGGCGACGTTCGTGGCGGAGATGTGGATGACTCCCCAGTCGATATATCGACCGGCGGGGTCGGAAGAACTGGTCAGTGCCGGGTGCATGACGCTTCCTTTGCAGCCGCTTCGTCGCGACGGCCAACGCCGACGCGTTAGACAGTTGAAACTTATAGCGTCGGTTGCTGGGAGTTGGATGGATGCCCGGTGGGCGCCGAACCCGGGTCCGGCCGCCATGGCGCCCGGGGGGATGCCGGGTGGCCGCCGCGGCATACGGCTCAGTGGGTGTGAGCGGGGATCCGGCGAGAAGGGCGGTCGGACCGGGGCCCCACCGGGCTCGGCCAGCCGATCGGCTGAGGGCCACCCCGGCCAGGTGGCAGAGGGGCTCTCGTCCCTCCGGGCCGGCTTTCGCTCACACGGGGGAGGGCAGGGCTGTCCTGGCCGGAGCATCCCTGAACCGGTGAGACGATCACGGTTGTGACTCCCTCCCCCGGCCCCCGTCTGCGTGTCGCCGTCCTCGGCGCCGGCAGCATCGGGTGCTACGTGGGGGGACGGCTAGCCTCCACCTGCGACGTCACGCTCATCGGTCGGCCGTCGGTCCTCGACGCCATCACCGAGCGCGGGCTCACCGTGGGCCGCGCCGGCCGGGCGACGGCAAGGGTTGCGGCCGAGGACCTCACGCTCTCGGTCGACACCGATGCGGCCAAGGACGCCGAGGTCGTCCTGTTCACCGTGAAGTCCCACGACACCGAGAGCGCCGCCCGCGCCCTCGCCGGCGAGCTCGACCCGGAGTCGGTCGTCATCAGCCTGCAGAACGGGCTGCACAACGCGCCCCGTCTGCGCGACATCCTCGAGGGCCCGGTGCTCGCGGGGATGGTGCCGTTCAACGTCGTCCAGCCCGAGCCGGGCACCTTCATGCAGGCGACCTCCGGTGAGGTGATGGTCGAGGCCGGACCGGCGGTCACCGCGTTCGCGAGGGCCGCCAAGTCCGCCGGGCTGCCGCTGAGGACCCACAAGGACATCGTGGCGGTCCAGTACGCGAAGCTCCTGATGAACCTCAACAACGCCGTCAACGCCCTGTCCGGCCTGCCACTACGGGACCAGCTGGCCGACCGCGACTACCGCCTCGTGCTCGCCCTGTGCCAGGAGGAGGCGCTCGCCGCGTTCGCCGCCGCCGGGATCAGCCCGGCGCGGCTCACGCCGCTGCCGCCGTCGGCCATGGTCCGGGTGCTGCGGTCCTCGGACCCGATGTTCAGCACCGTCGCGCGCACCGCTCTCAAGGTCCACCCCGAGGCCCGCTCGTCGATGGCCGACGACCTCAGCAGGGGCCGCCGGACCGAGATCGACGAGCTCCAGGGGGCCGTCGTCGAGCTGGGCATCCGGCACCGCGTGCCGACCCCGGTGAACTCACGGATCACCGCCCTCGTGCGGGCGGCCGAGCAGGACGGGCCGGAGGACCTGACAGCCTGGACCTCCGAGCAGCTGCTCGCCGCGGTCACCGCCTGAGCGCGGGCCTCACGACGGGCGAGGCAGCCGCAGCGTGACGAGCACGGGCCCGGTCCGGCCGGCACCGGGTGCCCGGGCTCCGCATCCGGCGCTGCCGTCGGCGTGGCCCGAGGCACAGCCCCCACAGCCACCGGACGGACAGCCGATGGCCAGCTCCCCCGCCTCCAGGCGGCCGAGCCGGACGAGCTGCTCGACCGCGGCGTCGACGATGTCGCGGGACAGCGCGCACCGGCGGGAGATCTCGTCGAGCGAGCGGGCACCGCTCTCGAAGGCACCCAGGACCGCCGTCAGTGCCCCACCCGCGCGGCGCGGCCCACCGGGCGCCGGGGCAGGAGACTCCGGTCCGTGCGACACGACCGCGTGGTCGGTGGCCTCGGCCGGATGGGCGGCGGCGGCACGGCCCCTCACCACAGCAGGCTTCCGACCTGGAAGGTGAGGACCGCCAGCAGCCAGGCGACGACGAGCTGCATGACGACGCCGAACGCCGTCCACCGGGTGCCGAGCTCGCGACGCTGGGCCGCGAGGGTGGCCACGCACGGGGTGTAGGCGAGGAGGAACACCATGAAGGCCATGACGGCGACCCCGGTGTGCCCCCCCGAGGCGGCCGTGAACGTCTGGTGCAGGTGGTCGCCGAGCGCCCCCGGCGAGCGGGACGACGCCGGCTCGGCGAGCGCGTAGGTCTGCGCCCAGGAGGAGATCACGGCCTCCTTGGCGACGAACCCGACGACCAGCGCCGAGACCGCCTCCCACTGGCCGAAGCCGGCCGGGGACAGGAGCGGCGCGACGAGCCTGGCGACCGCGGCATACAGGCTGTCGGCGACCGGGACCTGGCCGAAGGAGGCGCCGCCGGTCACCGGGGTCGACTGGAGCAGCCAGACGACCACGACGGTGGCCACGATGATCCCGGATGCCGTCCGCAGGAACCCCCTGAGCCGCAGCCACATCACCGACGTCGTCAGGCGCACCGTCGGCCGCTGGTAGGGCGGGAGGTCGATGACAAGCGGCTCGGCGCCCATGGTCCGCCACAGCGTGCCGCGCAGCAGCAGCCCCACGAGAACCACGAGAAGGATCGAGACGACGTACATCGCGAAGACGACCGAGCCCGCGTTGTGGGGGAAGAACGTCGTCGCGAGCAGCATGTAGACGGTGAGCCGCGCCGAGCACGAGGTGAACGGCACCAGCAGCGCGGTGAGGATGCGGTGCCGGGCCTGCGGCAGGATCCGGGTCGCAGAGATGGCCGGCACGTTGCAGCCGAACCCGACGACCAGCGGCAGGAACGCCCGCCCCGGCAGGCCCAGCCGCCCCATGAGCCGGTCGGTGACGACGGCAGCGCGGGCGAGGTAGCCGGAGTCCTCGAGCAGGGCGAGGAGCAGGAACATCAGCGCCATGAGGGGGACGAACGTCAGCAGCATCCCGACCCCCGCGACGAGGCCGTCGACGACCAGCCCCTGCACCCAGGTGTCCCCGAGCCCCACGGCGGAGATGAGCCCCGTGAACAGCGACGACACCGGGCCGTTGACGAGCGCGCCGAGGCCGTCCTGCAGGGGAGCCGCGACCCGGGTGGTGATCTGGAACAGCACCCACATCACCGCGAGGAAGATGAGCGGACCGGCGACCGGGGCGGTGACCCAGCGGTCGATCCGGTCGGAGTGCGTGCGGCGGGTCTCACCCGTGTGGTGGGTCGCGGCGTCGACGGCGCGCTCGATGCAGGCGAAACGCTCGTCGCCGCGGGCCAGCTCGCCGTCGGGGTCGAGGTCGGGATCTGTGTCGTGGGCGCGGAGGTCGGTGCGCCGCGGGGTGACCGGGCCACCGGCGAGCGCTGACGATACGGCGACGGTGAGCGCCTCGTGGCCGCGGCGGCGGCGGGGGTCGAGTGCGACCACGGAGCAGCCCAGGGCGGCACCGAGGGCGTCGGGGTCGATCCGGATGCCGCGCCGGGCTGCCACGTCCGACATCGTCAGGGCCAGGACCACCGGCAGGTCCGTCTCGCGGATCTGGGCGACGAGGTAGAGGCTGCGCGCGAGGTTCACGGCGCTGGCGGCGACCACGACGGCTGCCGGGCGCTCGGTGCCGAGCTCGCCGAGGACGACGTCGCGGGTCAGCTCCTCGTCGGGGCTCATCGGGTCGAGCGAGTAGGCGCCGGGAAGGTCGACGAGAGCGACGACGTGCTGGTGCACGCCGTCGGAGATGGTCCAGCTGCCGTTGCCGACCTCCACGGTCGTGCCGGGCCAGTTGCCGACGGTGCGCCGGGCGCCGGTCAGGGTGTTGAAGAGGGTGGACTTCCCGACGTTTGGCGCGCCGGCGAGGGCGACCACAGCCGAGCCGACCGGAGCCGCGGCGCCGCCCTCCTCGTGGCAGGAGGCGCCGCCCGACCCGTGCTGGTGGGCCCCCGAGCCATGCTCGGAGGGCGGGGCTGACGGCTCGTGACGATGCTGGGTGTCCTCGCCGACGGCCACCCGGGTGCGGGTGGTGTCGCTCACGCGCCCACCGGCTCCACCTCGATCAGGCGCACGAGGTCCCGGCCCAGGGCGATCCGCGCCCCGTCTACCGCCACGATGCGTCCACCGCCCGCGGTCCTGGTGGTGCAGCTGAGGGTGGCGCCCCGGCGCAGGCCGAGCTCCGCGAGCCGGCGCGTGACCTCCCCCGGCGGCCCGGCGGCCACGAGCGTCAGCGTCGCCCCCAGCGGGCTGCGGTCGAGGGTGACGGACACACGAGCAGCATATCGGGACGGTGAGGTGAGCCTAACCTCCAGGTGACCGATGCCGGCGTGCGATGCACCACATTCAACCCCGTGGCCGCCGCCACGGCTCTGCCAGGATCGGACCCATGAGTCGGCCCTATCGGATCTGCGTCGTGTGCACGGGCAACATCTGCCGCTCCCCCATGGCCGAGTACCTCCTCAAGGAGGCCTTCGTCGACGCCGGGCTCGGCGACCTCGTCGAGGTCGAGTCGGCGGGTACCTCTGCGGAGGAGCGCGGCAACCCCATCGACGACCGCACGGCCTCGGCGCTCGCCCGGCACGGGCACCCCGACCTCGGCTGGGGCGAGCACCGGGCCCGGCGGTTCGACCGATCCTGGTTCGGTGGCCTCGACCTCGTGCTCGCCGCCGACGACGGGCACAGGCGGACCCTGCACCGGCTTGCCGGGACCGACGGCGACGCGGACAAGATCGCGATGCTCCGCTGGTTCGACCCGGACTCGGCCGGCGGCGACCTCGACATCGACGACCCCTGGTACGGCGGGGCCGCGGGGTTCGACCGGACCCACGACGAGATCGCCGCGGCCGTGCCGGGCATCGTCGCGCACGTGCGGGCGGCCCTGGCCGCCGGGACCGCGACGCGGCCCATCTGAGACCCTCCGCCTGTCGGGTGATGTGGTTGGCTGAGCGGGTCGACCGAAACCGTCGGTCGGATGCCGCATCGCCGGCACGCTGAAACGGAGACCACCATGCCGGTACGCGACGGGGCCTGGCCCAACGGCACGCCCTGCTGGATCGACTGCCAGGTCGACGACACCGCCGCCGCGAGGGAGTTCTACACCCGGTTGTTCGGGTGGGAGGTCTACGACAGCCCCGAGGAGGCGGGCGGCTTCCTCATGGCCTACAAGAACGACAAGGCGGTGGCCGGGATCAGGCCCAAGCCGGAGAGCATGCCGACGCCGAGCGCCTGGACGACCTACCTCGCTGCCGACAGTGCGGACGACACGGCCGCCGCTGTCACGGCAGCCGGTGGCCAGGTGATGGTGCCGCCGTTCGACGTCATGGACGTCGGCCGGATGTTCGTGGCCGCGGACCCGACGGGCGGGATGTTCGGGGTGTGGCAGGCCAAGGCCCACACCGGAGCCGCCGTCTACAACGAGCACGGCGCGTACTGCTGGAACGAGCTCCACACGCGCGGCTACGCGGCCGCCCAGGCGTTCTACTCGGCCGTCTTCGGCTGGACCTTCGACGAGATCGGCGACGGCGTCTCGATGACCTACTCGACCTTCACCAACCCCGGGGGCAGCGCCAGCGTAGGCGGGATGGCCGACGACTCCGGCGTGCCCGCAGAGGGGGCCTACTGGCTCACCTGGTTCCAGGTCGACGACGTTGACGCGGCGACCACCCAGGCCACCGACCTGGGTGCCACGGTGATGACGGGCCCCGCCCCGAGCCCATTCGGCCGGATGTCCGTCGTCGCGGGCCCTCAGGGCGAGGTCTTGGGCCTGATCGACCCCACCACCACCGAGAGCGGGCCTGCCGCGCCGTCCTTCTGAGCGTCCCGCACCGCACGGTATGCGCTCTGGGAGGATGGCGGCATGCAGAGCCTCGCCGATGTCGTCCCCACCATCGCGCTGGGGGCGCTCGACGGTCGCTACCGACCGGTGGTCGCGCCACTGGTCGACCACCTGTCCGAGCCGGCGCTGAACCGGCAGCGGGTCCACGTCGAGGTCGAGTGGCTGATCCACCTCACGGAGAACGACGTCGTTCCCGGGGTGCGTCGCCTCACCGACGACGAGTCGAGCCTGCTCCGGGCCGTCGTCGACGACTTCGGGTCCGCCGAGGTCGCCGAGCTGGCCGAGACCGAGAAGGTCACCCAGCACGACGTCAAGGCCGTCGAGTACTTCGTCAAGAGGCGGCTGGCCGGCATCGCCCCGTCGACGCAGGACGCCGGTCTCGCCGAGCTCGTCCATTTCGCCTGCACGAGCGAGGACGTCAACAACCTGTCCTACGCCCTCATGGTCCGTGGCGCGGTCGAGGACGTCTGGCTGCCGCGGGCCGCCGCCCTCGTCGAGAAGGTCGCGACGATGGCCTCCGACCTGCGAGACGTGCCGATGCTCGCCCGCACCCACGGCCAGCCTGCGACGCCCACGACGCTGGGCAAGGAGCTGGCCGTCCTCGCCCACCGGCTGCAGCGCCAGCTCGACCGGGTGGCCCGAGCCGAGTTCCTCGGCAAGCTCAACGGCGCGACCGGTACCTACGGCGCCCACGTCGTCGCGGTGCCGGAGGCCGACTGGGAGAGCGTGAGCGAGTCGTTCGTCGAGGGCCTCGGCCTGACCTGGAACCCACTCACCACCCAGATCGAGAGCCATGACTGGCAGGCCGAGCTGTACGCCGATCTCGCCCGGTTCAACCGGGTGCTCCACAACCTCTGCACCGACGTCTGGAGCTACATCTCGCTCGGCTACTTCGCCCAGGTCCGCGGACAGGGCACCATCGGGTCGTCCACGATGCCGCATAAGGTCAACCCCATTCGGTTCGAGAACGCCGAGGCCAACCTCGAGGTGAGCAACGCCCTGTTCGACGTGCTCGCCTCGACCCTGGTCAGCTCGCGGCTGCAGCGCGACCTCACCGACTCCTCGATGCAACGCAACATCGGGAGCGCGTTCGGGCACGGCCTGCTCGCGATCGACAACGTGGGACGCGGCCTCGACGGCCTCGACGCCAGGGCGGAGGTGATGCACGAGGACCTCGACGCCAACTGGGAGGTGCTCGGCGAGCCGATCCAGTCGGCCATGCGGGCCCTCGGCGCCCGGGGCGTCCCCGGGATGCAGGAGCCCTACGAGCGGCTCAAAGAGCTGACTCGAGGGCGGCGGATCGGCCAGGCGGAGCTCGTCGCGTTCGTCCGCGGGCTGGGGCTTCCCGCCGACGTCGAGGAACGTCTCTCAGCCCTCACCCCCTCGACCTACGTCGGTATCGCCCCGCGGCTCGTGGACCATCTGGACTGAGCGCGGCCACGCGCGCAGAGCCCGGCCACCCTCCCGACCGCCGGGTGACGCGGCCGACGTGGGGACACCGACCTGGACCGATCCACCTGCCGTCACACGGCACATACCCCTAGGGGGTATGATGGCTGGTATCGACCCTCGAAGGAGACCCCACATGGCCGGCTACAGCGGCAGCACGGAGGACTACCTCAGGCGGCTGCGCCGTATCGAGGGCCAGGTCCGGGGCATCTCCCGGATGGTCGAGGAGGACACCTACTGCATCGACGTGCTCACCCAGGTGAGCGCGGTGACCAGCGCCCTGCACGCCGTGAGCCTCGGTCTGCTCGAGGACCACATCGGGCACTGCGTCGTCGACGCCGCCCGCGAGTCCCAGGAGGCCGGGGACGAGAAGGTCCAGGAGGCCGCACTGGCCATCGCCCGGCTCGTGCGCAGCTGAGGGGGAACCATGTCCACCACCGACGACACCACCGTCAGCAGCGCCCCGTCCGAGACCGCCGGCGCCCTGATGACGTCCCACGCCTCCGCCGGCCGGGAGGTCGACCTCGCCATCTCCGGGATGACCTGCGCCTCGTGCTCCGCCCGGATCGAGCGCAAGCTCGGCAAGCTCGGGGGCGTCGAGGCCGTTGTCAACCTCGCCACCGAGAAGGCGACGGTCCGGTACACCGGCGACATGACCCTCGAGAAGATCCTCGAGACGGTCCACCACACGGGCTACGGCGCCACCGTCATCGAGGAGGAGCCCGAGGGCGGCGGCGACCCGATGACCGACGACGTCGCTCCGGCCGATGTCCTGGCGACCCGGGCCGTCATCTCCGCGGTCCTTGCCGTACCGCTCGTCATCATCGCCATGGTCCCGGGCGTCCACGTCGCCAACGGCCCCTGGGTGCAGCTCGCCCTGGCCACCCCCATCGTCGCCTGGGCCGCGTGGCCGTTCCACCGGGCCGCCGCGGTCACCGCCCGGCATCTCGGTTCGACGATGGACACTCTGGTCTCGCTCGGCGTCCTGGCGGCATACGGATGGTCGACCGTCGCCGTGCTCACCGGCACGGCGACCGAAGGCATGGCGGCGACGGGCGGCGAGCAGACGGGCAGCCGACACCTCTACTTCGAGACGGCCGCCGTCGTGACGACCTTCCTGCTCATCGGTCGCTGGCTCGAGGCCCGCGCCAAGCGCAGCGGCAAGCGGGCTCTCGAGAGCCTCATGCACCTCGGGGCCAAGGAGGTCTCGATCCTGCGCCCGTCCGCCGACGGCGGCACCGCCGAGGTGCGCGCTGCGATCGGTGAGCTGGCCGTGGGCAACCGGTTCGTCGTCCGCCCCGGGGAGAAGGTCGCCGCCGACGGCGTGGTCGTCGAGGGGACCAGCGCCATCGACGCCTCGCTCGTCACCGGCGAGTCGGTGCCCGTCGACGTCGGGCCCGACGACGAGGTCACCGGCGGCACGATCAACACGAGCGGGATGCTCGTCGTCCAAGCCCGCCGGGTCGGCCGGGACACCACCCTCGCCGGGATCGGCCGGCTGGTCGAGAAGGCCCAGACCGGCAAGGCGGACGTGCAGCGGCTCGCCGACCGGATCTCCGCCGTGTTCGTGCCGGTCGTCCTCGTCCTCGCTGCGCTGACCTTCGCCGGCTGGTGGATCGCCACCGGTGACCCGGCGCGAGCACTGGCCGTGGGCATCGCCGTCCTCATCATCGCCTGCCCCTGCGCGCTCGGCCTCGCGACGCCCACCGCGCTGCTCGTCGGCACCGGCCGGGGGGCTCAGCTCGGGGTCCTGATCAAGGGCGCCCAGGTCCTCGAGGACACTCGCCGGGTCGACACGATCGTCCTCGACAAGACGGGCACGGTCACGACCGGCATCGCCACCCTCACCGAGGTCGTCCCCGCGGGACGGCTGCCCAAGGACGCCGCCCTGCGCGCGGCCGCCGCCGTCGAGTCCGGCAGCGAGCACCCCGTCGCCAGGGCCATCGTCGCGGCCGCCCGGGCTCGCGGCCTCGAGATCCCACGGATCAGCGGGTTCGAGAACCTCCCCGGCTCCGGCGCGACGGCGACGATCAAGGACACCGTCGTCACGGTGGGCCGGTCCGACCTGTTCACCGTGATGCCC
>CAYPYK010000099.1:0-10569 GCA_964414665.1 uncultured Intrasporangiaceae bacterium
GCTGGCCCTCGGCGTAGATCGTGTCGAAGGCCAGCGAGGACTTGCCCGAGCCGGAGAGGCCGGTGAAGACGATGAGTGCGTCCCGGGGCAGGTCGACGGAGATGTCCTTGAGGTTGTGCTCGCGGGCCCCGTGGACGACGAGCCGGTCGCGGCCGAACGACGACGCCGGTGCGGCGTCGCGAGGGGCGGAGGGCGCAGAGGTCACGCGCCCCATGCTAGGCGGGACCACCGACACCGCTCGCCTCTCGTCCAACGCCGCCTCCCAGCCGGCCTGCACGCAGGTGCCAGGGGCCGCGCGGGCACACGACCTAGCATGACGCGGATGAGCACACCCATCGAGGAGTACGCCCTGATCGGGGACACGGAGACGGCGGCACTGGTGAGCCGGACGGGCTCCATCGACTGGCTGTGCCTGCCCCGCTTCGACTCGGCGGCATGCTTCGCCGCCCTGCTGGGCGACCCCGCGAACGGCAGGTGGCTGATCGGCCCCGCGGGCCGGGCCCGCAGCACGAGGTCCTACCGGGGCGCCTCCTATGTCCTCGACACGGTGCACGAGACCGAGGGCGGAAACGTCCGGGTCACCGACGTCATGCCGGTCGGCGACGGCCGGGCCGACGTCGTCCGCCGCGTCGAGGGCCTCGCCGGCTCGGTCGACATGGTCCACGAGTGGGTGGTCCGCATGGGGTACGGCTCGATCCTGCCCTGGGTGTCGCGCACCACCGGTCCGGACGGGGAGGACGTCCTCATGGCAGTCGCCGGGCCGGACCTGCTCACCCTGCGGGCCGACCGCCTCCCCACGGCATCCGACCACGTGCACCGCGACGCGTTCACCGTCACCGAGGGCGAGGTCCTCACCTTCGCCCTCACCTGGTCCCCCTCCTGGAAGGGGGTCCCCGCCGCGCTCGACGGAGCCTCATGGCTCGAGCACAGCCAGGAGGTGTTCAGCCGGTGGGCCGAGGCGTGCACCTACCAGGGCCCCTACCGGGAGGCCGTCGTCCGCTCCCTCCTCGTGCTCCGCCAGCTCACCGACAGCGAACGGGGCGGGATCGTCGCCGCCCCGACAACCTCGTTGCCCGAGGAGCCTGGTGGCTCCCGGAACTGGGACTACCGCTACTGCTGGCTGCGCGACGCCTCGCTCACGCTCAGCGCGCTGCTGCGCTCGGGCCACGTCGACTCGACCCGCCTGTGGCGCGACTGGCTGGTCCGGGCGGTGGCGGGTGACCCGGAGGACATCCAGATCATGTATGCCGTGGACGGCGGTCGCTACCTGCCCGAGCGCGAGCTCGACCACCTGTCAGGGTATGCCGGGTCGACCCCGGTCCGGGTCGGCAACGGGGCGGTCGGCCAGCAGCAGGCGGATGTCATCGGGGAGGTGATGATCGCCCTCGCCGAGGCTCGACGGCACGGCCTCGAGGAGTCTCCCCAGTCCTGGGAGGTCCAGAAGGTCCTCATGGAGCACCTCGAGAGGACCTGGGACGAGCCGGACAACGGGCTGTGGGAGGTACGCGGGAGCCGCCGGCACTTCACGCAGTCGACCGTCATGGTCTGGGCGGCGTTCGACCGCGCGGTGCGGGCGGTCGAGGAGCACGGCCTGGACGGCCCGGTGGAGCGATGGCGCGAGCTGCGCGACCTGGTCCACCGGACCGTGCTCGAGCGCGGCTACGACCCGGACCGCAACACCTTCACCCAGCACGACGAGACCACCGAGGTGGACGCGTCGCTGCTGATGATCCCGCTCGTCGGCTTCCTCCCCGGTGACGACCCCCGCGTCCTGGGGACGATCACGGCGGTCGAGCACGACCTCGTGCGCGACGGCCTGGTGCTGCGGTACCGGACCGACTCCGGTGTCGACGGCCTCGCGGGCGGGGAGCACCCGTTCATGGCCTGCGCGTGGTGGCTGGTGAGCGCGTATGCCGCGTCCGGCCAGGTCGAGAAGGCGCACGACCTCATGGGCCGGCTGCTGGGGCTGCTCAACGACGTCGGGCTCATCTCCGAGGAGTACGACACGCTCGGGGGGCGGATGGTGGGCAACTACCCCCAGGCCCTCTCGCACCTGGCCCTCGTCGGGGCGGCGTACGCGCTGGCGGAGGCCGACGGAGCCAGGGGTGACGGGTGACGGGCCGCCCGGCGAGGTTGCGGACATGACCGATCTCATGCCGGCCCTGCAGCAGCACACCGCCTCCCTCCTGGCCACCGCGGGGAGCCTTCGCGACCTCGATCACGACTCGTTCTGCGAGGGATGGACGCGCGCCCATGTCCTCGCCCACCTGGTCAGCAACGGACGAGGGATGGTCAACCTCGTCGCAGCGGCCGTCGACGGGGCGCCGGCGACGATGTACGCCAGCCAGGAGCAACGCGACTCGGACATCGAGATCGGCGCCACCCGGAGCCCTCAGGCCCTGCTCACCGACCTCGAGAAGACCTGCGCCCTGGCGCTGGAGGCGCTGGCACGGCTGCGGCCCGAGCATGCCGACCAGCACGTCGAGCGCACACCCGGTGGGCGGACGTTCCGGGTGGCGTCGCTGCCCTACATGCGGCTCCGCGAGGTCATCTACCACCATGTCGACCTCGACGCCGGGTTCACCTTCGACGACGTCGATGACGAGCTGCTCACCCTGTTCGTCGACCGCGAGGTGACCCAGCTGGCCCGCAACCGCGAGGCGCCCTCGGTGCGGATCCTCACCGACGAGGGCGACTCCTACGACGTCGGCGACGACCCCACCTCGACGGTGAGCGGGCCGCGGGCCGGGGTGGTGCTGTGGCTCGCCCGGCGGTTGCCGGCGGAGGTCCAGGGGACTCCCGAGCTGCCGCACCTGCCTCGGGGGGCGTGAGCGTGGCCTACACCGGCGAGGTCGCACCGGGCGGCCCGACCGACGTGCGCGAGCTGTCGCACCTGGTCATCCGCAAGATGTCGGTCTCCCAGATGCACAACAACGTCTACCTGCTGACGTGTCGGGCCACCGGCGAGCAGCTCCTGGTCGACGCGGCCGACGACGCGGCCCGGTGTCTCGCGCTGGTGGCTGAGGGCACCGGACGGCTCGACCACCTCGTCACCACCCATCAGCACTGGGACCACACCCGCGCGCTCGCCGACGTGGCCGCCGCCACCGGCGCCAGGACGTATGCCGGTGCCGACGACGCCGATGCGCTGCCGGTCGCGCCCGACGTCCGGCTGGAGCACGGCGACACGCTCGCCGTGGGAGAGGCCTCGCTGTCCGTCATCCACCTGCGCGGCCACACGCCGGGGTCCGTCGCCCTGGCCTACGAGGACCCGGGCGGCGTGACGCACCTGTTCACCGGCGACTCGCTCTTCCCCGGTGGAGTGGGAAACACGCGCAACCCCGGGCAGGACTTCGACTCGCTCCTCGCCGACGTGACGAGCCGGGTGTTCGACGTCTACGGGGACGGCACCTGGTTCTACCCCGGCCATGGCAACGACTCGACCCTCGGTGCCGAGCGTCCCCAGCTCCCCGAGTGGCGCGAGCGCGGCTGGTGACCCGGAGCTCCCACGGCCACGAGAGGGCGGCAGTACTACAGCCGCACTCATCTTCTGTCTGATCGGCGTGTCGGACATGTCAGACCGATGACTGGGGCCATGTCGCCTGTGTGAGCAGTGAGGCGGGTGTGGCGGAGGTCGAGTCGTGGTCTGCTGTAAGGACCCGAACCCGTTGCCTGTGCCGGAGGTCCCGCAGTGAGTCAGGCGGCCAACGCCTCTCCGGTTGCTCATGGGCTGTTCAGCGACTTCCTGACCGCCGGCGCCACGATCAGCACCCTCTTCAGCGCCGAGTCCTTCGGTGTCGAGCAGCTATTCGAGACGGCAGGGCTCCTCGACGACGGCGGAAGCTACTTCCAGACGCTCGTCAACGGCCCGCAAACCTCGCCGTTCACGGACATCCAAGCGTGGCTGTTGACCAACCAGCAGCTGCAGAACACTGCCGCGCGGGTCGACGGGGCGATCGTCGACTCCGTCAGCCTCCAGCAACACGGCCTCGCGATGGCGCAGGACGCGGTGTTCTCCGACTGGGGCCGCCTCGACACCGTCTCGGCCAACTCCCAGAACGTCTGGCCCATCAGCAACGACGACATCGCCAACGCCGCCAACGCCTTCATCGTCTCCACCCGCCAGCAGATCTGGAAGGGGTACGCCGCCCAGCTCTGGACCGCCGGCTCCGTTCACATCCACGGGAACCAGACCCCCACGGCGGGGCAGTTCTACTGCCCCAAGACCGGTACCTGGCCGTGGGTGCAGTCCACGGACAGCGGGCTGCCGACCGGCCTCGGGGGCATCCAGTACTGGCCGGTGCAGACGATCAGCAAGCTCGACATCGTCGGCGGGCGGGGATACCCGGCCTGGGTGCCCTACATCCTGCGGGAGAAGGGGTCGGCGACTCTCGCGCCGGAGGGCGCGGTCAGCGCCATCTTCCAGCAACCGACCGGTGACGACGCCACCCGAAACTCCGCGGGCGCCGCCGCCCCCTGGTTCTGGCCGTCGGCCTTCACCCTGGGGGGAGCAAGCTGCTCCTGATCGATGATCGCGCCAACCGCATGGCGCGGGGTGCGCGTCACGGCCCCGCTGTCGGATCTGTGGCCGTGGGTGACCCAGTTGCGAGTGCCCGTACTCCTACGACTGGGTCGACAACCGTGGCCGCCGTTCCCCCACCACGCTGCTCGGCCTCCCCGAGCCGCAGGTCGGGGAGGCGTTCACGGCGACGGCGGGACGTCCGGTGGGCAGGATCGTCGCGGTCGAGCCCGCGCGGTCCCTGACGGCCACGATCCTCGGCGCCTTCATGACCTACCAACTGGTGCCCGAGTCACCGAGCTCGACCCGGCTGCTTCTCAGGCTGGTCATGTCGACCAACCGACCGATGGCCTCGGCGCTGTGCCTGGGGGATCTCGTCATGGCCCGCAGGCAGCTGCTCAACCTCAGGGCCCTCGCGGAGCTGACCGCCGGCACCGCGCGGAGCTGACCGCCGGCACAGCGCCCACCCGCGCGGGGGTCCACCGGGCCGGGCCCCCCGGTCGGTCAGTTCTTCGCCCGGCGGGCCGCGTCGAACGCCGCCACCTCGGCGACCGTCTTGGCGCGGCGGTGGGCGGCCGGGAGCGAGACATCCCGGAGCCAGGTGGCGCCGGCGTGGTCGCCACGCCCGTCGAGGGCGTCGGCGAGTGCCTCGATGTCGGCGGCCGGCTTGTTCTGGGACATCTTGGCCTTGGCCTCGACGCGGGTGATCCGCAGCTCGATGCCGACGACGGCCCGGAGCATCGCCTGGACGAAGCCCTCGTTGGTGTCGTCGACGCTCCAGTGGACCTCGAGCTCGGACTCGTTGCGCTCGGTGAGCCGGCGGACGACGTCCTCGGTCCACTCCTGGTCGTCGTGGGCGATGAGCTGTCCGTAGACGTGGATGGTCACGTAGTCCCAGGTGGGCGTCGCGTTCGCATGCCCCGCTGCTGACGGCAGCCAGGTGGGGCTGACGTAGTGGTCACTGATGTGCGCGATGACGAGGGACTCGCCCAGGGACCGCGTCGACCACTGGGTGTTGTTGCGCGCCACGTGCGCCAGCAGAGCGCCGTGCTGGCCCACGTCGGCGTCGAAGAAGAAGGGCAGGAAGGTCGCGACCATCCCGTCCTCGTGCTGGGTGACCAGGTCGGCGGAGCCGAGGTGCACCAGCGCGTCGTGGACCTGGTCGGGGGTCATGGCGAAGTGAGCGGGCACGTACATACCACCACTGTGCCACGCCCCTCGCCGGGGCTCCGGTTCAGGTCGCCCCGTCCCGGTATGCCGGGTGCCCGGCCAGCGGCCGGTCATAGCATCCGGACGGCCCGCCACTGCGGCACCTGAGATGACCTAGCCTGGCCAGCGTGCCCCGCGCCCACACCGTCCCGGCCCCGCTGCTGGTTCTCGCGGGCATCGTGTCGGTGCAGTTCGGCGGGGCCCTGGCGGCGACCCTGGTCCCGCAGATCGGTGCCGGGGGCTCGGTCGTCATGCGGCTGCTCTTCGCCACCGTCATCCTGCTCGTGGCCGTGCGGCCCCGGTGGCGGGGGCACACCAGGCAGGCGTGGCTCACCGTGCTCGGGTTCGGTGTTGCGCTCGGCATGATGAACTTCACGTTCTACAGCGCCCTCGCCCACCTGAGGATCGGGGTCGCCGTGACCATCGAGTTCATCGGGCCGCTCGTGCTGGCGGCCGTGCTCTCTCGGCGGGTGGCGGACATCGCAGCCGTCGCCGCCGCCGGCCTCGGGGTGGTGCTCATCTCCGAGGCCCTCACCGAGCCCCTGTCCGACGTCGACTGGGTCGGTCTCGTCCTCGCGGCGACCGCGGGGGCCCTGTGGGCGGCATACATCATCTTCAGCGGTCGCACCGGACGGGCGTTCGAACGGCTCGAGGGCCTCGCCCTGGCGATGGTCGTCGCGACCGTCATCACCCTGCCGCTGGGCCTCGGCACGGTCGGCGAGTGGCAGGGCACGGTCCTGGCCAAGGGGGTCGCCATCGCGGTCCTCTCCTCGGTGCTCCCCTACTCCCTCGAGCTGCTGGCCCTGCGTCGGCTCAGCGCCCACGTGTTCGGGATCCTGCTCAGCCTCGAGCCCGCCGTCGCTGCCCTGGCCGGCCTGCTCGTCCTCGGTCAGCACCTGGCGCCGTTGCAGCTCGCCGGTATGGCGCTCGTCGTCCTCGCCTCCGCGCTCGTACTGGGGGTCGGGGCCCGCAAGGACCCCGCCGAGTCCGCCGCGACCTGACCGGCGACGACGTCGCTCAGGAGGGGTCCGTCCCGGCCCCACGCCTGGCGTCCCTGCGCGACCGCCACAGGCTCGCCCCCGTGGTGGCGCCGAGGATGAGGACGATCGCCACGAGCGACGCGCTGATCGGGATCTCCGGCACGGGCACCGACCGGCCGCCGTTGACGAACGGCACCTGGTTCAGGTGCAGCGCGTGCAGCAGCAGCTTGACCCCGATGAACGTCAGGAGCAGGGCCAGGCCGAGGCCGAGGTAGACCAGGCGCCGCAGGAGGCCGCCGAGGAGGAAGTAGAGCTGGCGCAGGCCCATGAGCGCGAAGATGTTGGCGACGAGGACGATGTACGGCTCGCTGGTGAGCCCGTAGATCGCGGGGATGGAGTCCAGGGCGAAGAGCAGGTCGGTCGTCCCCAGCGCGACGATGACGAAGAGCATGGGCGTCACCAGCCGGACGCCGTCCCGCCGGGTCGACAACCGGGTCCCGTCGAACTCGGTGGTGGCCGGGAACCGGGTCTCGAGGAATCGCATGAGGCGGTTCTCCTCGTACGTGTCGTCGTCGCTCTGCCCCTCGCGGACCAGCTTGACGGCGGTGAAGATCAGGAAGGCCCCGAAGATGTAGAAGACCCACGAGAAGCTCGTGATGACGGCTGCACCGAGCGCGATGAAGACACCGCGCAGGACGATCGCGATGACGATCCCGACGATCAGGGCGAACTGCTGAAGCCGCTCCGGGACGGCGAACCGGCCCATGATGAGGATGAAGATGAACAGGTTGTCGACGGAGAGCGAGTACTCGGTCAGCCACCCGGCGAAGAACTCCCCGGCATACTGCCCGCCCACCAGCCACCACATCCCCAGGCCGAAGAGGATGGCGGCCCCCACGTAGGCCACCAGAGCGATGGTGAGCTCGCGGACGGAGGGACGGTGCGGCCGGCGGCCGATGACGAAGACGTCGACGGCGAGGACCGCGGCGGTGACGCCGAGGGTGAGGTACCAGACCCACCCGGGGACGGTCATGGAGATCCTTCCGGTCACGATGAGGCGGCCGGAGGTCTCCCCCGTCCGCCTCAGCGGACCGGAGCCCCGGGGCGGGTGGCCGCCCGTGATGACGAGGACACCGAGGGTGGGGTACTCCCCTCCAGTCCGTCAGCCTACCTGCTGCCAGTGCCAGCCCACCGGCTGCCGCACTGGAGGGGGCCCGCCCTCCACGCGCACCGGCCCAGCGGCTGCCGGACGCACCCTGCGCAGGTGAGCACTCTGTTCCTCGTCTGCGGTATGCCGGGCGCCGGCAAGTCCACTCTGGCCCGCCGGCTGGCGGCCGAGCACGACGCCCTCCACCTCGACCCGGACGCCTGGATCGTGGCCCTCGGCCTGGACCCGCACGACCCGCTGCTCCGGGAGCGTTTCGAGGCCCTTCAGTGGCGCCAGGCCCAGGAGTTGCTCGGTCTCGGCACCTCGGTCGTCCTCGAGAACGGCTTGTGGGTCCGCCGACATCGCGACACCAAGCGCGAGGCCGCCCACGCCCTCGGAGCCCGGGTCGAGCTCCACCTGCTCGACGTACCCCTGCCGCAGCGGTGGCAGCGCATCCAGTCGCGCAACGACCTGCCCGGCGCCGTCCGGATCGAGCGCGAGCAGCTGGTCCGCTTCGAGCAGGCCTGGCAGCGGCCGACCGACGACGAGCTCGCGCTCTACGACCACGGCGTCGTCACGGCGACCTAGGGGCGGCGGGACCTCGGCAGCTTCGCGACGACCAGCTCGTAGGAGTCGTCCACCGCCTCCCGGATGACCTCGTCGGGGATGCCCCCGCCGACCGTCAGGGTGTTCCAGCCGCTGCGGCCGATGTAGGCCATCACCGACGCCTCGCCCGGGAACTCCCGCAGCCACTCGTCGGCCTCCGCCCGCGACGACCCGCACTTGACCCCGACGGTGTCGGCCCCGAGGAACGCGAAGATCTTCTCGGCGACCTTGATGACGTGGTGCTCCTCGCTCCACGGGTTGTCCACCCACGCACCCGGCTTGGCCAGGCAGTAGGCGGTGAGCTCCGCCTCGGTCACCTGGTCGCCTCGGTCACTTGGTCGCCTCGCTCATCTGGCGGAGCTCCTTCTTCAGGTCGGACAGCTCGTCGCGCAGCCGGGCCGCCAGCTCGAAGTGCAGCTCGGCGGCCGCCTGGTGCATCTGGGCGGTGAGCTCCTGGATGAGGGAAGCCAGCTCGCTGGCCGGGAGGCTGGTCCGACCACCGAGCGCGAGCTCGGTGTCCGCCACGACGGCTCCGCGCTGTCCCCGCCCCCCGTCGGCCTTGCCCCGGGAGCGCGCCCGCCCGGACCCGAGCAGGGCGTCGGTGTCGGCGTCCTCGCGGGCCAGCAGGTCGGTGATGTCGGCGATCCGCTTGCGCAGCGGCTGCGGGTCGACCCCGTGCTCGCGGTTGTAGGCGACCTGCTTCTCGCGCCGGCGCTGGGTCTCCTGCACGGCCTCGTTCATCGACGGGGTGAGCGAGTCGGCATACATGTGGACCTGGCCGGACACGTTCCGAGCCGCCCGGCCGATCGTCTGGATGAGCGAGCGAGCGCTGCGGAGGAACCCCTCCTTGTCGGCGTCGAGGATGCTCACGAGGGAGACCTCGGGCAGGTCGAGACCCTCCCGCAGCAGGTTGATGCCGACGAGCACGTCGTACTCTCCCAGGCGCAGCTCGCGGAGCAGCTCGACGCGGCGCAGGGTGTCGATGTCGGAGTGGAGGTAGCGGACCCGCACGCCCTTGTCGAGGAGGTAGTCGGTGAGGTCCTCGGCCATCTTCTTGGTCAGGGTCGTGACGAGGACCCGCTCGTTGCGTGCGGCACGCAGGCCGATCTCGTGGAGCAGGTCGTCGATCTGGCCCTTGGTGGGCTTGAGGACGATCTCGGGGTCGACGAGGCCGGTCGGCCGGATGATCTGCTCGACCACTCCGTTGCCCTTGGCCAGCTCGTAGGGCCCGGGCGTCGCCGACATGAAGACGGTCTGGCCGATCCGGTCGAGGAACTCCTCCCACATCAGCGGACGGTTGTCCATGGCGGACGGCAGCCGGAAGCCGTGGTCGACCAGGGTGCGCTTGCGGGACATGTCGCCCTCGTACATGGCGCCGATCTGGGGCACCGTCACATGCGACTCGTCGATGACCAGGAGGAAGTCCTCGGGGAAGTAGTCGAGCAGGCAGTTGGGGGCGGACCCCCGCTCGCGGCCGTCGATGTGCATCGAGTAGTTCTCGATCCCCGAGCACGAGCCGACCTGGCGCATCATCTCGATGTCGTAGGTCGTGCGCATCCGCAGCCGCTGGGCCTCGAGCAGCTTGCCCTGCCGCTCGAACAGCGCCAGCTGGTCCTCGAGCTCACGCTCGATGCCGGCGACGGCCCGCTCCATCCGCTGCGGGCCGGCGACGTAGTGCGAGGCGGGGAAGACATACATCTCCTGCTCCTCGCGCACGACCTCACCTGTCACCGGATGGAGCGTGTAGAGCCGTTCGACCTCGTCACCGAACAGCTCGATGCGGACGGCATGCTCCTCGTACATGGGGATGATCTCGACCGTGTCGCCGCGGACCCGGAACGTGCCCCGGGTGAACGCCAGGTCGTTGCGGGTGTACTGCATCTGGACGAACCGGCGGAGTAGGTCGTCGCGGTCGATCTGGTCACCGACCCGCAGCGGCACCATCCGGTCGACATACTCCTGGGGGGTACCCAGGCCGTAGATGCACGACACGGACGCCACCACGACGACGTCGCGCCGGGTCAGCAGCGAGTTGGTGGCGCTGTGCCGCAGCCGCTCGACCTCGTCGTTGATCGAGGAGTCCTTCTCGATGTAGGTGTCGGTCTGCG
>CAYPYK010000100.1:0-10410 GCA_964414665.1 uncultured Intrasporangiaceae bacterium
CTACGAGGGGGACGACGAGGACCCGGCCAAGTGGTACTGGTTCGAGGGCAACTTCCAGGCATACGAGGCCAACAAGGTCGAGCGGCTCGGCGAGGAGGCGGCTCGGCCGCACCGGGTGACCTACCGCAAGCTGACCCGCGACTGACCCGCCGTCGTTCCGCCCTCCCCGGGACGGCGGCGGTCAGGGCCGGTCACGGCTGACGCGCGGCGGGGCAGCGGGAGGGCACACTGCGGGTATGCCGCCCGCCGCACCCGCCTCGCCGACCCCCGCCCGCCCGGCACTGCACGTCGAGCCCCTCACGTCGCAGCGATGGGAGGACCTGGTCGATCTGTTCGGGGTACGCGGCGACCCGGCTCGCTGCTGGTGCCAGTTCTTCCTGCTCACCGGCCCGCAGTGGAAGGCCGCGAGCGCCGAGGCCAACCGGGCCGCCTTGCGCCGCCAGGTCGAACAGGACCCGATGCCGCCGGGCCTCATCGCCCTGCACGGCGAGCGGCCGGTGGGGTGGGTCGCGCTCGGTCCGCGCGCGGCATACCCGCGGCTGACGGCCGCCCGTGGTCTGCCCGCGGCCAGCGCCGAGGACCTCGACGACGACGGCGTGTGGTCGGTGACCTGCTTCGTCGTCCGGGTCGGGCATCGGAGACGGGGTGTCGCGGCGGCGCTGCTCGACGCGGCCGTCGCGTTCGCCCGCGGCCGCGGTGCCCGCGTCCTCGAGGGCCGCCCGGTGGACGTCAGCGCCCGGACCGCTGCTCTCGGCAGCGCCGATCTGTACCACGGGGTGGCGTCGACCTTCGCGGCGGCCGGCTTCGTGGAGGTGGGCCGGACCGCCCCGGGCCGCCCGGTGGTGCGATTGGCTCTACGGCCGGGGGGACCGCCCCCACGGCCCGCGGCACACCGCCACTAGGGTGACGGAGTGACCGCACAGCAGCCCGGGGGCGCGCCCACACCGGGGGTCCCACCCCACGTGGTCTCCGTCGTCGTGCCGGTCTACCAGGGGGAGCGGACCCTGCCGGCGCTCGTCGCCGAGATCGAGGGGCTGGTCCACGGCGCGACCAGCCCAGGGGGGCGCCGCTACGTCGTCACCGAGGTGCTGCTCGTCCACGACAACGGGCCGGACCGCTCCGACGAGACGATCCGTGCGCTCGCCGCCGAGCATCCCTGGGTCGCGCCGGTGTGGCTGAGCCGCAACTTCGGCCAGCACGCGGCCACCCTCGCCGGCATGGCCGCCTCGGGGGGCGAGTGGATCGTCACGATGGACGAGGACGGCCAGCACGACCCGGCCCGGATCGGCGAGATGCTCGACGTCGCGATGGCCGAGCAGGCCGACATCGTCTATGCCCGGGCCACGAACGAGCCGCCGCACGGGTTCGTCCGCAACCTCGCCTCCCGGTCGGCCAAGGGCCTGGTCCGCCGCCTGTCGCCGGGTGCCCCCACCGAGTCGTTCAACTCCTTCCGCTTCGTCCTCGGCGAGGTGGGGCGCAGCGTCGCCGCCTACGCCGGGGCCGGGATCTACCTCGATGTCGCGATCCACTGGGTGGCGCGGCGCTCGGCGGAATGCCCGGTGCCGATGCGCTCGGAGGGCGAGCGGGCCTCCGGCTACTCGACCCGCAGCCTCATCTCGCACTTCTGGCGGCTCGTCCTCAGCAGCGGCACCCGACCCCTGCGCTGGGTCAGTGGCCTGGGGATCGCCTTCGCCGTGCTCGCCATCCTCGCGAGCATCGTGCTCGTCGTCGGCCGGGTCACCGGCAGCTGGGTCACCCAGGGGTGGACCTCGACCATCGTCGTCATCCTGTTCTCGACCGGCACGGTCCTCTTCGGGCTCGGGGTCATCGCCGAGTACATCGGGGTCGCCGTCAACATGGCGATGGGCAAGCCGCTCTACCTCCCGGTCCGGGACCGCCGCGACGGCCCGCTCGGCCGGGACGACCGGGTCTGACGGCGCCGGTGGCCGGTCTCGCGTCGTGAGCACCCCTCCCGCTCCGCTCGCCTGGGTCGTCGGGTCCGGCGGGCTGATCGGACGGCACGTCACGGCGACGCTGCGACGGCACGGCCACGAGGTCGTCACGACGGCCGTCCCGTGGGGCGACCCGGCCGCCAGCGTGGCCACCCTCGTCGAGGCGGCCGGCGGTTTCGCCCGCCGCCGGGCCGGGCGCCCGTGGACCCTCGCCTGGTGCGCCGGCGCGGGCGTCGTCGCCACGCCCGCGCAGGGGCTGCGCCGTGAGCTCGACACGTTCCGGACGGTGATCGACACCCTCGCCGACGGCGTCCGGCCGGGAGAGGACGGGGTGGTCTTCCTCGCGTCCTCCGCCGGCGGCGTGTATGCCGGATCGTCCGGCCCGCCGTTCTCCGAGACCAGCGAGCCCCACCCGCTTGTCGCCTACGGCGAGACCAAGCTCGCAATGGAGCGGTATGCCGCGATCGCGGCCGCGCGCTCGGGGCTGCGCCTTCTCGCCGGGCGGATCGCCAACGTCTACGGGCCGGGCCAGCGCCTCGACAAGCCCCAGGGCCTGGTCTCACAGATCTGTCTCTCGCACGCGACCGGCGCGCCGCTGCCGGTACGGGTCTCGCTCGACACGATCCGCGACTACCTCTTCGTCGGGGACCTCGCCGAGATGGTGCTCGCCGCGACCGAGCGGGCCCGGACCGGGGTCGCCGCAGGGGAGAGCGTCGTCAAGGTGCTGGCGTCGGGGAGGCCGGTCACGGTCGGCTACCTCATCGGGGAGGCGCGCCGAGTGCTGCACCGACCCCTGCGGACGATCCCGGTCGCGGGCGCGGGTGCCGGCCAGGTCCTCGACCTGAGGCTCCGCTCGGGCATCTGGCCCGAGGTCGACGCGCTCGCGTCGACGACACTGGCGGCCGGCCTGTCCCGGACGGCGGCCGACGTGCTCGGGCGCCTGGCCCGGGCCGAGCGCCCGGCCTGAGCGGGCGTCAGGCGGGCTTGGTGGCGGCCAGGAACACCGAGGAGCCGAAGGGCAGGTCCCGCTTGGCGAGCACGCGTCGGTCGAGACGGCACAGGGCCATGAGGGTGTGGTGCATCGGCCGGGATACGGTCGGGACCTCGACGATGTCGGCGGGCGCGTGCGTCCGGCGGCTGCGGACCAGCCGGCGGACGATCCGCTCGGCCGCGAAGAGCGGGAACACCGAGGTGAACCCGTACGTCGCCCGGTCCACCTCGAAGCCGGCGCGCTCGACGGCCTCGACGGCGCGGGCCCGCGTGTAGCGCCGGTGGTGCCCGTTGGCCGCGTCGAAGTCGCTCCACGCCCATTGGTAGGCCGGGACGGACATGAGGAACCGGCCTCCCGGTGCGAGCACCCTCGCCACCTCGCAGAGCACATCGGCCTCGGGAGCGCAGTGCTCGACGACGTCGAACGCCGCGACGACGTCGAACGTGAGGTCGCCGAACGGCAGCGCCATCGCCGAGCCGCAGACCCCGCCCCCGACGAGCCCGCGGGGGTCGATGTCGAGCGAGACGGTCCGCTCGGCGCTCTCGCGAAGCCACGCGGCGCTCGGCCCGTCGGCGCTGCCGAGGTCGAGCGCGAGCCGCGCGCCCTCGGCATACCGGGCCAGGGACGTCTCGAGCAGGTCGGAGCGGGCCTGGTACCACCAGTAGTCGGGCTGGGCGATGGACGCCGACCCGCCGAGTCCTCCGCCGTCTCGCACCCGGGCATCCTAACGGCCCCGGAGGTCGTCAGTCCGAGCGCTTGCCCGGGGTGCCCCCGGTGTGACCATGATGGGCGAATGCGACTCGGACTGCAGGTCTCCTACTTCTCCTGGCCGGGCGCGCCCGGCTCCATCGGGCCCACGTTCGCGCGGATCGCCCGCAACGCCGACGGCGCCGGCATGGCGTCGCTGTGGGTCATGGACCACTTCTTCCAGATCGGGGTCATCGGGCCACCGGAGCTCGAGATGCTCGAGGGCTACACGGCGCTCGCGTTCGCCGCCGGTGTCACCGAGCACATCGAGCTCGGCACGCTGGTCACCGGTGTGACCTACCGGCACCCCGGGGTGCTCATCAAGACGGTGACGACCCTCGACGTACTGTCCGGCGGCCGGGCCTGGCTCGGTGTCGGGGCGGCCTGGAACGAGCAGGAGCACGCCGGCCTGGGTGTCCCGTTCCCGCCGCTGGCCGAACGGTTCGAGCGGCTCGAGGAGACCCTGCAGATCGCCCACCAGATGTGGGACGGCGACGAGACGGCGTATGCCGGGACCCACTACCGGCTCGAGCGGCCGATGAACAACCCGTCGGCCGTCCGCACGCCACATCCGCCGATCCTCATCGGCGGGGGCGGCGAGAAGAAGACCCTGCGCCTGGTCGCGCAGTACGCCGACGCCTGCAACATCTTCGACATGGGCCCGGTCGCCGTGCAGGCGAAGTACGAGGTCATCCAACGGCACTGCGCCGACGTCGGGCGCGACTACTCGGAGATCCGCAGGACGGTGCTCTCCAGGATGGCGCTGTCGCGCACGCCGGGCCAGGACCCGACCGGGGCCCCACTGGTCTCGGCGGACGAGGCGGTCGACCGGATCGGGGCCCTCGGGGCGATCGGTACCGACGAGGTCATCCTCGGGATGGCCAACGACACCGACGACGCGGCATACGAGGTCGTCGCCGAGGTCGTCCGCCAGATCGAGGGGATCACGCCGGCGGGGCGCTGACGGCGGCCACGCCACGGTGCGCGCCGACGTTGCGCCAGCCGACGGACGCCCCGGGGTAGACGGTCCAGGGCATGCCTGACATCGAACCAGCACCCTCCGACAACGGCGGGTCCGCGGCGCTGGTGGCCGCCACCGCTACCGCCTCGTCGTCGTCGTCTCGGGCGTCACCGCGCGCCTGACCCGGCCGGTCCCGCCGCGTCGGAACGCCACGTCGTGTGCGGTCAGCGGCGGGCCACCAGGCGCAGGGCCAGGTCGCCGTATGCCGCCTCGATGGCCTCCGGGCTGCGACGGATCTCGGGGTCGTACCACCGGGCGACGTCGACAGCCATCGAGAGCAAGGCCAAGGCGGTGTCGGGGATGCCGGCGACGTCGAACTCACCGGTCTCGACTCCGGCGGCCAACACGTCTCGGACGACCTTGTCGATCTCCTTGCGCAGCGCCAGGACCTCGTCGCGGTGGCCCGGGCTGAGGTGGCGGAACTCGAACTGGACGATCCGCCCGACCTGGTAGTGCTCGGCGTGCCAGCGGGAGAACCCGCCGATGATGGCCCGCAGCGCGGCAGTGGGGGACCTCGCGCCGTCGGCGGCGGCGAGGAGCAGGTCGCGGGCCATGAGGTGGCCGCGCCGGCTGAGCTCGAAGAGCAGGTCCTCCTTGGAGTCGAAGTGGACATAGACGCCGGCGGGCGAGAGCCCCGCCCGGGCGGCGATGTCCCGCGTCGTCGTCGCGTGGAAGCCCCGGTCGGAGAAGGCGTCGGCGGCGGCCGTCATCAGCCGGGCCGTCGTGTCGGCTGCGTCCTGCGCCCCGCGGGAGGCGAGCATCCCGGCATTCGACGCGGCGCGGGGGCTCGCGGCGGCACTCATGGTTGACAGCATGACGGACGGTCGAGAGACTAAGCAAGCGCTTAGTCAATCGCATCGACACTGCCGTCCCGGCGAGGAGAGCCATGCCCCGTAACCTCTACGGTCCCGACCACGAGTCGTTCCGCGCCTCGGTACAGGAGTTCGTCGACCGGACCCTCAAGCCGCGCGCCGAGCAGATGATCTCGGTCAAGACCATCGAGCGCGATCTCTGGCAGGAGGCCGGCAAGCAGGGCATGCTCGGCCTCGACATCCCCGAGGAGTACGGCGGCATGGGCGCCGCGGACTACCGCTTCAACGCGATCTCGGCCGAGGTCATCTCGGGGTTCAACGCGGCGGTGGCGTCCTGCTTCGGCATCCACTCCGACGTGTGCCCGCCCTACATCGTCGACCTCGGCACCGAGGAGCAGAAGCAGCGATGGCTCCCGCCGATGGCGGCCGGCGAGAAGATCTGCGCCATCGCGATGACCGAGCCCGGCGGCGGCTCCGACCTCGCGGCGCTCAAGACCACGGCGCGCCGCGACGGCGACGAGTGGGTGCTCAACGGCTCGAAGACCTTCATCACCAACGGGTACCAGGCCGACCTGATCATCGTCGCCACCCGCACGGACCCGTCCAAGGGGGCCAAGGGCATCACCTTGTTCATGGTCGAGGACGGCATGGCGGGCTTCACCCGTGGCCGCAAGCTCGACAAGGTGGGCCAGGAGGAGTCCGACACGGCCGAGCTGTTCTTCCACGACCTCCGCGTCCCCGACGAGAACCGGATCGGCCCTGAGGGCATGGGCTTCATCGCCATGATGCAGCGGCTGCCGCAGGAGCGCGTCGGCGCGGCCTGTTCGAACGTCGCCCATGCCAAGAAGATCCTCGAGGAGACGATCGAGTACACCAAGGAGCGCAAGGCGTTCGGCCAGCCGATCGGGTCCTTCCAGCACAACAAGTTCAAGATCGCCGAGCTCGTCACGGCGATCGAGGTCGCCGAGGCGTACGTCGACGACTGCATCGCGGCGCATGTCGACGGCAAGCTGAGCGCAGTCGACGCCGCCAAGGCCAAGTGGTGGAGCGCCCAGGTCCAGAACGACGTGCTCGACGAGTGCGTCCAGCTGCACGGCGGCTACGGCTTCATGAACGAGTACCGCGTCGCGCGCGCCTGGCGCGACGCCCGCGTGACGAAGATCTGGGCCGGCTCCAACGAGATCATGAAGGAGATCATCGGCCGCGACCTCGGTCTCTGACCGGGCGCCGCCGGCCGGCCGGTGTGCTGTGATGGGTGTCATGCCGACGCGCTCGTCCCAGATGCCGCCGTGGCTGCATACGGCCTTCGTGCTCCCCAACCGCCTGTATGCCGGTGGAGCGGGATGGGTCCTCGGCCACCGGTTCCTGCGTCTCACCCACACCGGGCGCCGCTCGGGGCGGGAGTTCCATGTCGTGCTCGAGGTCGTCCGCTACGACTCGGGCACCGGCGAGGCGGTGGTCGTCTCCGGGTTCGGGAGCACGGCCGACTGGTACCGCAACGTCACGGGCGGGGGCCCGGCCTACGTCGACTTCGGCCGTGGCGCTCGGCGGGCCGACCACCGGGTTCTCGGCCTCGACGAGGCCGTCGAGGTGTACGCCGGGTACGAGCGGCGCAACCTGCTGCTCATGCCCGTCATCCGCCCGGTCCTGTCGGCCCTGCTGGGCTGGCACTACGACGGCTCCGACGCGGCGCGCCGGCGGATGGCCGAGGACCTGCCGCTGCTGGCCTTCCGCCCTGCTCCCTGAGCGCGTCCGCAGCCACGAGCGGGGGGATCCGCCCCGACGAGGGCTCGCGCAAGATGAGGCGAACCGCTTCCGCATCGTGGCCTGCAGCGATAGCGTAAGGGCCGGCCCGCCCCGGAGCACCCCGGCACCGACGCGACGGGCGCAGGGGGGGACTCTGTGATGAGCTCGGCGACAGCTGTGACCACGTCCACGTCCACGACACCGCTGAACCGGTCCGGACCGTGGCTGTCGCTGTCGCTGCTCGCGGCGGCGCTGGCGGTGCTCGGCAACGTCGTGGCGCTCGCCGACCCGGACATCTATGCCGGCCTCACGGCCTCGTTCCTGCCCCAGGCCCTCGCTCAGGACGTCGCCGACCTCGTCGTCGTGGTGCCCGTGTGGCTCGCCGCGGCCTGGCTGGCCCGGCGGGGCTCGCTGCGGGCTCGTGGCGTGTGGGTCGGGGTCCTGGCGTTCACGGCCTACAGCTACGTGATCTACGCGTTCTCGATCCCGTTCGGCCCGCTGTTCCTGCTCTGGCTGGCCGTGCTCGGGCTCGCGGCCTATGCCCTCGCCGGCTGGCTCGTCGGCGCCGGCCGCGGACCGGCGCCGGTGGCTCCGGAGAACCACCGGGTGACCACCGTCGTCGGGTGGGCGCTCGTCGCGGTGGCGGTCCTCTTCGCGGTGCTCTGGCTCAGCGAGGACCTGCCCGCGCTGGTCGCCGGGGAGCGGCCGCAGAGCGTCGTCGACCTGGCGCTGCCCACCAACCCCGTGCACATCCTCGACCTCGCGCTACTCCTCCCGGCGGCACTGGCGACGGGACTGCTGCTACGCCGGCGCCGGCCGCTGGGCATGCTGCTCGCGCCGCCGATGCTGACGTTCTTCGTGCTGACCGGGGTCCCGATCCTGCTGACGCCGGTCGTCCAGGTCCTGCGCGGCGAGGCGCCCGACTGGTCCGGCGCCGTCGCGATCGGCGCCCTCGTCGTCGTCATGCTCGCGCTGCTGTCCTGGCTGCTCTCGTCGATGACGGCGATCATGGTCGTCGTGACACCCACTCGTCGGGACTGACCCACCGCTGCGGGTCGATCCTGCCAGTGCCGGCGGCGGTGCGGTGGCGCGTGCCCGCATACCGGCTGGGAGCGCCGATGACGGCGCGGGAGGTGGTGTGATCACGACGCCTGCTGCGGCCTCGTCGGCGCCGCCGTGGGTGCCGCTGACCGACGTGCGGACCGGGTGGGGTGTCGTCGAGCCGCGACCACCGCCGGGCGTGGCCGTTGCTGCGCCCCGCGGTATGCCGCCTCGACCCGCCGCAGGACCGCCGCCGGGTCGGTGCGCAGCCGATGCGGCGTCACCCCGACCACGACGATGCCGACGGCCACGAGGTCACCGTCCTGCTCGACCGTCTCGTCCCACTGTGCGGCGGTGGAGTGGTAGCGCCGGGAGTGCACCATCACGGCCATCGCGACGTCGTCGTACCACAGGTCCGGGGTGGTGAGCCGGCGACGGGAGGGATCAACGAGGACGGGGTTCATCATCGCCTCGGGGAGCGCCGCGGAGGTGCTGGTCAGGGCGAGCAGCTCGTGCTCCGGGAGCGACCACGAGCCCGTCGCCGCGGCCTCCAGGGCCGCGAGCACCTGGCGCGACCCGCGTCGGTTGCGCCGCAGCGCCCAGTCGAGCAGGTCGTCGAGCCCGGCGATGCCGCGCTGGACGCCCTCGATGGCGATGGCGGCGGCCTCGTCGGTGGTGCGGGCGTCGGCGACGGCATCGACGATCGCGCGGGCCGGAGAGCTGACCCGAAGGGCGCCGGCACCGCAGACGCCCGGGTCGTGCAGACCGCTGCGCCGGACCTCGACGAACCCGCAGCGTCTCGTGCGAGCCGGCGGGCGGACGAGGACGACGACCCGGCCGCGGGGGTCTGCGGAGGTGATCCCGTGCCACTGCGCCGCACCGGCGCCGGCGAGCGTGGCGCTCGGTCCGGCGTAGAGCAGCGCCCCGATGCGCTGTTGCTGCGTGCTGGGCAGGCCCCGGGACAGCAGGGCCACCCCGGGGAGGATGAGGCGCCAGTGTCGGCCGAGGTTCCACCGCCACAGGCCGGGTGGGACGCCTGCCTCGAGTAGCTGGCCCCGTGACATGACGCCCTGCTGGAGGTGGGCGAGCTCGAGGAGGTCCGGCGGTAGGTTCATCGACCGATGGTGCGCGCCCGAGGGCCCCGGGCGTCACGCCGTCGAGCCGTTCTGTGGAGGGGAGCCCTCTGGCGCCGGCCCTGTGGACAGCCTCGGGCCGCCGTCCTCCTGCCGACGGAGCCCGGGTGACGGCGCCGATGAGGGCGCCGCAGGTATCGTGATCACGACACCCGCTGCGCTCTCATCGGCGCCGTCAGCGGTGCGGGATCGCGCGTGGGTCGCCGGCCCCGTCCCGAGGTCCCTCAAGCGGGGCCCGCGGCTCGTCCGCCGCGTCAGTCGAGCGGGCCGCCGGCGACGTAGATGACCTGGCCGGAGACGAACCCGGCCTCCTCGGAGCACAGGAACGAGATCGTCGCCGCGATGTCCTCGGGCTGGCCGACCCGCTGGACCGGGATCTGCTTGGCGGAGTGCTCGATGAACTGCTCGAACGGCACCCCGATCCGCTCGGCGGTCGCGCGGGTCATGTCGGTCTGGATGAACCCGGGGGCAACGGCGTTGGCCGTCACCGCGAACCTGCCCAGCTCGATGGCGAGGGTCTTGGTGAGGCCCTGCATCCCGGCCTTGGCGGCAGAGTAGTTGGCCTGACCCCGGTTGCCCTGGGCCGAGGAGGACGACAGGTTGACGATCCGCCCGTAGTTCTGCGCCGTCATATGCGCCTGGCAGGCCCGGGTCATCAGGAACGCGCCCTTGAGGTGCACGTTCATCACGGCGTCCCAGTCCTCCTCGGTCATCTTGAACAGGAGGTTGTCGCGGATGATCCCGGCGTTGTTGACGAGGATGACGGGGGGCCCGAGCTCGTCGGCGACGCGCGCCACGCCGGTCGCGACCTGCTCGGCGTCGGACACGTCGACGCCCACGCCGGCGGCCCGCCCACCTGCGGCGCGGATCGACGCCGCGACGGTCTCGCAGGCGCTCTCGTCGAGGTCGACGACGGCGACCGCGTGTCCGTCGGCGGCGAGTCGGGCGGCCGTCGCCGCACCGATCC
>CAYPYK010000101.1:0-10361 GCA_964414665.1 uncultured Intrasporangiaceae bacterium
CCACCAGTCGCTGTGGAAGGACGGCGTTCCGCTGTTCTACGACGAGCGCGGCTACGGCGGCCTGTCCGACATCGCCCGCTGGTACATCGGCGGCCTGCTCAAGCACGCCCCAGCGCTGCTGGCCTTCACCAACCCGACCGTCAACTCCTACCACCGGCTCGTGCCGGGCTACGAGGCACCGGTCAACCTGGTCTACTCGGCCCGCAACCGCTCCGCGTGCGTGCGCATCCCCATCGCCGGCGACAGCCCGAAGGCGAAGCGGATCGAGTTCCGCATCCCGGATCCGTCGAGCAACCCGTACCTGTCCTTCGCCGCCCAGCTCATGGCGGGCCTAGACGGCATCAAGAACCGGATCGAGCCGCCGGAGCCGGTGGACAAGGACCTCTACGAGCTGCCGCCCGAGGAGCACGAGGCAATCGGCCAGGTTCCCGGCTCGCTCCCCGAGGTGCTCGCCGCGCTCGAGGAGGACCACGACTTCCTGCTCGAGGGTGACGTCTTCACCTCAGACCTCATCGAGACATGGGTCGACTGGAAGCGCAAGAACGAGGTGGACCCGATCCGCTTCCGCCCGCACCCGCACGAGTTCGAGATGTACTACGACCTCTGATCCCCACCCCTGCCAGGCCCGAGGGGGCCGCACCCGGACACCCGGATGCGGCCCCCTCCGCTGCACCCGTCGGGCGCGAGCCCTCACCCGCCCGGACTGCGCGGGCATTTCCCCCGAACGCCAGCGGCCGCTCATCCGGCCCCTCTATGGTGGGGTGGGAGAAATGGGGAAACGCGTCACGCGATCTGGGGAGGATAGCGATGACCACTGAACGCCGACCGCACGTGCTCATCATCGAGCAGGCCGTGCCGCTGCGCCATGACCGTCGGGTGCGCATGCAGTCCCAGGCGCTGCTGCGCGCCGGCTTCCGGGTGAGCGTCATCGCCCCCAAGGCGGCGGGGGACCGGTCCCGCTGCAGGGTGGAGGGCGTCGACGTCTACAGCTTCCGGGCGCTCCGTCACCGCCACAGCACCCTCGGGCTCACCGCTGCCGCCCTCTACTCGTGGCTGCGGGTCGCCTGGCTCTCGCTCCTGGTGTGGCACCGCCGCCCCTTCGACGTGCTCCAGGGCGGCAACCCGCCGGATACGTCGTGGGTCCTGGCGCGAGCGTGGGGGCTGCGCGGGGTGCGCTTCCTCTACGACCAGCGCGAGCTCGGTCCGGAGCGCTACCTCGCCCGCTTCGGCCTGCCCGGTTCCCCCGTCGGCAAGGTCGTGCTCGGCTGCCTGCGCTGGCTCGAACGGCGGTCGTATGCCGCTGCCGACCACGTCGTCGTGGGCAACGAGCTGTACCAGGAGATCGCCGCCCGACGCGGCGGTCGGGACCTCGAGGACAGCACCGTCGTCCGCAGCGCGCCGGACACCCTCCGACAGCGGCCGGTGCACCCACCGGCGGCCATCCGGTCCCGGGGGCGACACCTCCTCGTGCACCTGGCCGCGCCCGGCCATCTCGGTTCTCTGGACCAGCTCCTCGCGATCATGGACGAGCTCGTCTTCCACCGCTGGCGCAACGACGTGCACCTGGTCCTGCTCGGCACCGGGAACGGACGCCGGTGGCGCGACCTCGACGCCATCCTCGCCGACCGAGGGCTGGCCGACCAGGTCACCGTCGTCCCCGACCCCGGGCCGGCCACCGTGGCCCACTACCTCTCCGCTGCGGCCCTCGGCCTGACGACCGAGCCACGGACCCCGCTCAGCGACGTCACCCCCTCGCCGACGACGCTCGACTACCTCGCCTACTGCCTGCCCACCGTGTCCTATGACCTCGCCGAGGTGCACCTCGTCGCCGGCGACGCCGCGGTGCTGGTCCCCTCCGGCGACACCCGCCTGTTCGCCGACGAGGTCGAGCTGCTGCTCGCGGACACGGAACGGCGGGTCCGGATGAGCCTGACCGCCCGGGACCGGGTCACCCGGCTGTTCGACCGGCTCCCCCAGTGCACGGCCTATGTCCGGGCGGTCGACCGGCTGACCGACCAGCGCCTGGGAGTGCCCTGGGGCGCGGCAGCGCTGCTGCTCTCGGCGATCCCCTCCGATGACCTCGATCCCGAGCTCGGTCCGGCGGTCGATCTCGACGACCCGCATGCGCTCACGGCATACCTGCGCGACCGTGGTGCTGCCGCGTCCGGACGCGCCAGCGCCTGACGTACCACGGCGCTCGCCGCCGGACCTCGGTCGCCGCGGGCGTGACGCAGGCTCAGACCAGCCGCAGGGCCGGCGCACCGGCGGGCAGTGCCGTGGAGCCGCTCGTCCGGCGGCGGGAGGCCCGGCGCCGGCGGTGCCACCCGTCGATGACGTCGTCGGCCCAGGATCGGCGGGACGAGCCCAGGCACTCCCAGGACGACGGGTCCTGCCAGGCCTCGAACCAGCCCGGCTCCCCGGGGCGGACCGAGCGCACGTCGGCATCCGCGGACGCCACGAGACGCAGCACGGAAGCGGCCTGTCGCGGGGTGGCAGAGGGCTCCGACACCGAAATGCTCACGAAGCCTCCTCCACGTCCGTTCACCGGGGCAGAGCCAGCATTTCGGCAGGTCAGAGGCGCGGTCAAGCAGTTGGGCGCCCGTGCGGCGCTTTCGACCCGTTCCCCCGACACCGCTCTCCTCCGTTCGGTCGAGCGCAACGCAGGACGGGCGCGCCGGCGCATCCACCCGGCGTTCGTGACCGCCGCGTGAGACACTCGGCGTCGGTGGGCGCAGCTGTGTCCACGCGGACCGGAGAGGCTGTCATGGTCTTCGACATCGTGCTGTGGATCGTGTTCGTGCTCGGGGCCACCGCCTTCCTCGCGGTGATCGTCAAGGGCATCGTCGACCGCATCAGGCATCGCACCCCCGAGGAGTGGCAGGACGACCTTCCCGAGGGCAGGTTCAAGCTGCGGGGCGGCCCGAGCTGGACCGGGGGCGGTCCCGGCAGCCCGCACTGACGCGAGCCGACGGCACCCGAACGACCCCTCGGGCGGCGAGGCGGCGGCGGCCGTGGTGCGCCGAGCCGGTCACGCAGGAGTGACTGCCGCCCGCTCAAGTGGCTATCATGCCTGTGACCTGTGAGGATGGCCCACGCCCACGCACCGCCGGGCATTCCTGACGGGGCCGGCCCTCCGGGTCGCCCGTTCCACCGGAAACGAGGCAAGACGTGGCTCCTCAGCCGACCGGCAGCATGCACGAGGTGCCTCTGGACGACCTCTTGTTCTCCACGACCGACGCCAAGGGTGTCATCGACGAGGCCAACGAGGTCTTCACCCGTAACGCCCGCTACAGCCGCGACGAGCTGATCGGGGCACCGCACAACATCATCCGGCACCCCGACATGCCCGGCGGCGTCTTCGCGACCATGTGGGACCTGCTCGCCGAGCGCACCCCGGTCTGCGCCTACGTCCTCAACCTCGCCGGCGACGGCAGCGCCTACTGGGCGTTCGCGACCATCGTCCCCCTCGGCGAACGCTATCTCTCGGTGCGCTCCACGCCCTGCAACATCGAGGCCCGCGACCTGCTCCACTCGCTCTACGCCGACGTCCGGGCGAAGGAGCTCCAGGCCCGGGCCGGCGGCGCGAGCGCCTCGGACGTCGCCGAACTCGGCCGCGACCTGCTCGTTGCGGCCCTCGGCGAGAACGGTTTCGGGTCCTACGCCGACCTCCAGCTCGACCTGGTACCGGTCGAGCTGGCGGCGCGCGACGCGGCCGGGCCCACCCCTGCCAGCCTGGCCGAGGGCGGCAAGGCGTTGCGGCGCATGGTCCGGCATGCGACGCGAGCGCAGACGATCCTCATCGGGTTCAGCGAGGACCTCGCCGCCTCGCTCAGCCAGGCCGATGCGCTGGCCCGTGACCTGCGCCGCTGCGCCGGCTCGGTCGAGACTCTCGCCAAGGCCCTCCTATCAGCGTCGGACGCGGCGGCGGCCGACGGCTCCGCCACGACCCCGCCGCAGGTCGGCCCTGAGCGGCTCGAGAGCCTGCGCGCGGAGGTAGCCGACCTCGGGGACCAGCTCGCGACCGTCGTCCGGGCCCGCAAGCAGCTACGGCTCAGCGCAGCCATCGCCAGGCTTCAGGCGGAGGCAGTGGGACGGTATGTCGTCGCCGTCGCCGACAGGCGCGAGGACCCCCGCGTCTCCGAGCGGGCCCTGGCCAGCCTGTCCGAGGCGCTGCTCGCCATCCTCGACACCGACGTCACCGCGGACCGGGCCGCCGGCGGTGCCTTCGAGGACCAGGTCGGAGCGACCACCGCAACACTCGAGGCCGCCCAGGACGCCGTGGCCCACTGGCGGGCCGGCGTCGGACACGCCACGCCCGGGACGGCCGGGGCGCACGACGCCCTGCGCACGCTCGACGTCGCACTCGAGGCCGCGACGGGCATGGTAGCCCGGGTGCGGGAGCACGGCGCGAGCCTCGGGGCGGCGACCACCGGGCTGGACCGTGACGGGCTCGCCGCCGAGCTCCACGAGATCGTCGACCTCGCCGCCAAGGTCTGACCCCACCCGGTCCGCCGGCCGGTGGCGGTGGCGGCATACGCGATGATGCGGTCATGACCCCAGCCCCGGCCCGACCCGTGATCGACGCCGTTCCCCCCGAGCTCCTCGACCAGCTCGCCGACGCCGGGCGGACGGTGGTCGCCCGGGGGCTGGTGCTCGCCTCTGGAGGGAACCTCTCCGCCCGGGTGCCCGGGACCGACGCGTTCGTCGTCACGGCGAGCGGCACCTGGCTGGACCGGCTCACCCCCGCCGACTTCGTCCTGCTGGGCCTCGACGGCCGGCGACGGGGGGGCGCGGAGCGACCGTCGGTCGAGTGGAGGCTGCACCAGCGGACGTATGCCGTGCGCGACGACGTCGCTGCCGTGGTCCACCTGCACCCCCAGCACGTCCTGCTCGTCGACGTCCTCGGCCAGCCGATCCGCCTCGTCACCTCCGACCACCAGGTCTACGTCGGCTCGGTCGGCCGCACGCCCTTCCTGCCGGCGGGAAGCCAGGCCATCGCCGACGCGGCGGCCGAGGCGGCCCGCGAGAACGACGCCGTCATCCTCGCCCACCACGGCTGCTCGGCCCTCGGTGACTGCGTCGAGATGGCGTTGCGCCGGGCGATGAACCTCGAGGAGGCTGCCACGATGACCTACCGTCTGCTGCTGGCGGGCGACACCACGGCGCAGTTCCCGCCCGAGTGGCTCGGTAACGTCGTCAGCGCCTGAGCCGTCCGCTCAGGGTGCGGCCAGCTCGGCGGGCCGGGCCAGGAGGGTCGGCGGCTGCCCGGCCGCCGGCTCGACGACGCCCCGCTCGGTCGTGATCACCGTGACGAGCCGGGCAGGGGTCACGTCGAAGGCGGGGTTGAACCCGGGCGTACCCTCCGGGGCCAGCCGGATGCCGGCCAGGGTCGTCACCTCGGCGCCGTCCCGCTCCTCGATCTCGATGGCGCCGCCGTCGGGGGTGGCCAGATCCACGCTCGACCAGGGAGCGGCGACGACGAACGGGATGCCCGCCTCCGCGCAGGCCAGAGCGACGCCGAGGGTGCCGATCTTGTTGGCCGTGTCGCCGTTGGCCGCGATCCGGTCGGCGCCGACGACCGCGAGGTCGACCAACCCTCGCAGGATGGTGGACGCGGCGGCTCCGTCGGCCTGGACGACGTGCGGGATGCCGTCGGCGGCCAGCTCGTAGGCGGTGAGCCGGGCTCCCTGCAGCAGCGGCCGGGTCTCGTCGGCATAGACCATCTCGAGCCGGCCCCGGGCACGCAGCTCGCGGATGACTCCGAGCGCCGTCCCCCAGCCGGAGGTGGCCAGCGACCCGGCGTTGCAGTGGGTCAGCACGCGCAGCCCCGGACGGCTCAGCCGCTCCAGCAGCCAGTCGGCGACGTGGGCGCTGAGCGCGTGGTTGGCGGCGGTGTCCTCCGCGGCGATCTCCAGGGCGCGCGCGAGCACGGCGTCGCGGCCGCCGGCCATGAGCGGCAGAACCTGGTCGACACCCCAGGCGAGGTTGACCGCGGTCGGGCGGGCGTGCCGCACCCGGTCCACGGCGTCGGCGAGCTCGGCTGCACCCCAGCCGAGTCGGGCGGCCTCGTCCATCGCGACGACCACTCCGAGCGCCCCGGCCACCCCGAGGGCAGGGGCTCCACGCACTGCGAGAGCCGCGATGGCTGCGACGAGCTCGTCGCTCGAGGTGAGGGTCAGCGTGACGGACTCGGCAGGGAGCCTCGTCTGGTCGAGCAGCCGCACCGCCTGGCGCTGCGCATCCCAGCCGATCGCCTCGATCTCCCTGTCTGCCATGACGTCCATGCTCCTTCCGCGCGGCCGTGGCAGGCACGACACGCCGTCCACGACACCCAAGCACACATGCAGCCCATTCCCAGCACCGAGGTCCATAGTGAGGATGGCCTTATCTGGGCCTCAGGCAGAGTTGGAGGACCGACAGTGATCACAGACAAGTTCGTTCCGGGCAGCATCGTCGTCGGGGTCGACGGCTCCCCACTCAGCACGTCCGCGGTGGAGTGGGCCGCTCGCCGGGCACACGCCCGGGACCTCCCCCTGCACATCGTCCACGCGTGCCGCAACGACCCGGGCGCCGGCTTCGGCGAGGCGCCGGACCGGGACGAGCTGCGCCTCTCGGCGATGGCAATGCTGGCCTCCGCCGTCGCGCATGCCCACAGCGCCGCTCCGGGTCTGCACGTGTCGACCGCGTGCGTGCCCGGCTTCGCCTCCAAGACCCTGGTCCAGGTGTCGCTCAAGGCCGCCATGGTCGTCGTCGGTGCCGTGGGCCACGGAATCATCAGCCGCGCCTCCATCGGCCCGACGACCCTTCAGGTCGCCATGGCGGCCCACTGCCCGCTCGTCATCATCGGGCACGAGGGCCGCACCAGCACGACCACCCACGGCCGCGTCGTCGTCGGCGTCGACGGCTCCTCCGCATCGCTCAACGCCCTCACCGAGGCCTTCGACCGCGCCGCGCTGCGTGGCGCGGAGCTGCACATCGTCCATGCCACGCCGATCAAGAGCGCCGGGACCGGACGGGGCACCAACACCGCCTGGCCGGAGCCTCACGGGTCGGTGCAGGACCTCGTGGCCGAGCGCATCTCGACCCACACCAGCGCACACCCGGACGTGAAGGTCAACCATGACCTCGTGCGCGCGGACCCGGTCAAGGCGCTGTACGACAGCTCCCGGGAGGCCGACCTCGTCATCGTGGGTCGCCGCGGGCTCGGCGGGTTCCCCGGGCTGCGGCTCGGCTCGGTGGCGGTCAGGCTCATGGGCCGGACCTCCTGTCCGCTCGTCATCGCCCCCGCCGCCTGAGCGGGCCTGGCCAGCTCACGACTACCGACCGGCTCTGCCTCCCGGTCGGCGGTCGTGCACCCGCCGACCGGGGCCACGCCTCAGGCCGGGTCGGCGAGACCGAGCCGGTCGAGAACGAACGCCCACTCCCAGGCCAGCTGCTCCCAGGCGGCATACCGCCCGCTGCGCCCGCCGTGTCCGGCGGCCAGCTCGGTGCGCAGCAGGATCGGCCGCTGCGGCGCCCCGCTCGTCACCGTCGCTCGCAGCCGGGCGACCCACTTGGCCGGCTCGGTGAACGACACGCGGGTGTCGTGCAGGGACGTCGTCGCGAGGATGGCGGGGTAGTCGCGCATGGTGATGTTCTCGTAGGGCGTGTACGCCTTCATGCAGGCGTAGACCACGGGGTCCTCCAGCGGGTTGCCCCACTCGTCCCACTCACCCACCGTCAGAGGCAGGTCGGGGCGCAGGATCGTCGTCAGCGCGTCGACGAACGGGACGGCGGCGTGCACGACCGTGAACCGGTCGGGCGCGAGGTTGACGGCCGCCCCCACGGCGAGCCCGCCCGCCGAGCCGCCCTCGAGCGCCAGCCGGTCACCGTCGACCCAGCCGATCTCGACGAGGCGGTCCGCGCACGCGACGAGGTCCGAGAACGTGTGGGCCTTGGCCAGCAGCTTGCCGTCGTCGTACCAGTACCGCCCCATCTCGCCACCACCGCGCACATGGGCGACCGCGACGACGACACCACGGTCCAGCAGGCTGAGCCGGGCGACGGAGAAGTACGGGTCGCTGGAGGACTCGTAGGCGCCGTAGGCCGTCAGGAAGCCGGGGTGCGAACGGTCGGGCACCAGGCCCGTGCGGTGGACCACCGAGACGGGGACCGGGGTTCCGTCGGAGGCGGTGGCCCACTCGCGGTGCTGCTCGTAGTCGGCCGGGTCGTAGCCACCGAGGACTGGGTGGCGCTTGAGCACGGTCCGCTCCCCCGTCGCGAGGTCGAGCTCGAGCACGGTGCGCGGGGTGACGAACGACTCGAACACCACCTGGAGCGAGGGCGTGGCCGGCTCGGGGTTGTCACCGAGACCGACACTGTAGAGGGGCTCGTCGAACGGTACCTGCTCGGGCGGGGCGTACCCGGTCGCCGAGGACGGGTCGCGGGGCAGCAGCCGCAGGGCGGTGAGGCCGCCCGAACGCAGTGAGAGCACGGCGACATCGTCGAAGGCGTCGACGCCGAGGAACCGCTCGCCGGGGGCGGACCCCAGCAGTGGCTGCCACTGCTCGTGGCTCGTCGCGTCGAGCGGCGCCCACGCGAGGTCTGCATCGCGGTGGTCGGCGTTGTGGACGATGAGCAGCCGGTCGGCCGCGGGCTCGACGTCGTACTCGACCCCGTCCCGTCGCGGGGCGACGACCCGGAACTCCCCCTCGGGGTCATCGCCGGCCAGCAGACGCACTTCCGACGTCGTCTTGGACCCGATGGACAGCACGACCCAGCGCTCGTCGCGACTGCCCCCGACGCCCATCCAGAAGCGCTCGTCGTCCTCCTGGTACACAAGGACGTCGTCGGCCGCCGGCGCCCCGACCCGGTGCCGCCACAGCTGGAACGGTCGCCACGCCTCGTCGAGCCGGGTGTAGAAGACCACCCGCCCGTCGCGGGACAGCTCGCACCCGTAGCCGACGTCGGTGAGGGCCGTGTCGAGCGCCTCCCCGCTCGCGATGTCGCGGACGGTGAGGGAGAACCGCTCGTCGCCGGTGACGTCGGTACCGAAGGCGACGGTGGTGTGGTCGGCGCTGACGGCAAGGGCGCCGACCGAGAAGAAGTCGCTGTCGCCGGCCTCGACGTTGCCGTCGACGAGCACCTGCTCGCCCTCGACCCGGCCCCCCTCGAGGTCGGGACGCACCGACCGGTCGGTCATCGGCGCCCGCGCGTGGACGGCATACTGCTGGCCCTCGACGGTGCGCGAGTAGTACCACCACGGCCCGCTCACGACCGGCACGGACAGGTCGGTCTCCAGGACCCGCGAGCGGATCTCGTCGAAGATCCGGCGGCGCAGCGGCTCGAGATGTGCGGTGAGCGCCTCGGCGTAGGCGTTCTCGGCCTCGAGGTAGCCCAGCACCTCCGGGTCCTCGGCGTCGCGCAGCCACTCGTAGGGGTCGAGGACCCGGTCACCATGGTGCTCGCGGACATGCCCCCGGCGAACCGCCACCGGCGGCGTGGGAAGGTCGGCCATCGGTGCGTCAGCCCCCGATCAGGCAGCGCGGGCCGAGGAGCACCTTGAGGTCGCCGAACAGGGCCTCGGTGGCGGTCACCCGGTACTCGAGCCGCAGCTTGTCGACGACCCGCCCGGGCTTGACCAGGCGCAGCTGAACCTCGGTCGTGCCGGGGTGGGACATCAGGACGGTCTTGAGCCCCTGAATTGTGTCGTTGGTGGCCCGCGACGTGTCCATCGTCAGCACGACGGGCCCGCGGGGCCCCTGCGTCACGTCGGGCAGGGTGAGCTCCTGGGCGTAGAGCGAGACCGCGTCGTCGCGGCGGTTGACCTTGCCGCGGACGACCGCCACCCGGTCCTGGGCGAGCATCGAGGACACTGCGGTGTAGGACGACGGGAAGAACAGGCACTCGATGGCGCCCTCGAGGTCCTCGACCGTGGCGATCGCCCACAGGTCGCCCCTCTTGGTGCGCTTGATCTGCAGGCCGGTGATGAGCCCCGCGATGGTCACCATCGACCCCTCCGGGCGGGACTCGTCGCCGGTCAGCGTGGCGATCGCCGTGTCGGCGTACTGGGTGAGCACGTGCTCGACCCCGAGCAGCGGATGGTCGGACACATAGAGCCCGAGCATCTCGCGCTCGAAGCTCAGCAGGGTCGCTTTGTCCCACTCGGCGCGCGGCACCACGGTCAGCCCCATGAGGTCGGACCCGGTGTCGGCGTCGGCCTCGTCCATGCCGAGGCCGCCGAACAGCGAGTCCTGCCCGATGGCCTCCTGTCGCTTCATGGCGACGAACGCGTCGACGTACTCCTCGTGGACCTGCAGCAGCCCCATCCGGCTCTCCCCCAGCCCGTCGAACGCCCCGGCCTTGATGAGCGACTCGATGGT